>VBHJ01000122.1 GCA_005887685.1 Chloroflexota bacterium
CGTTTGGCTGATGTAGCCCTCCTTTACGTCCGCCAGCACTTTGGCGCGCGGCCTGTCGTGGGGATCGCCCCAGCCGCCGCCCGCACCTGTGATCAGTCGCGCGATGTCGCCCCTGTGCAAATGAACCCGCGCACCTTTGCCAAACCGCTGCGACGGCGTGCCGTCGGCACGGATGACCTCCACGTAATTGGGAGAGCCCGGCTCTCCGCCCGCGACACCCCAGGGCGGGAACTTGGCGCGGCCGAACGTGGCAGTCAGGAACATGCCCTCATCGCCGAGGATCCGATAGTCACGGACCAGACCGAGACCGCCACGGAACTCCCCAGCACCTGCATCGACCGGGTTGAGCGCGTACTGATCGACCACGATCCCGTATTTCTGCTCGCAGACCTCAGCCGGGATGATGTAGGTCTCGCCGTCGCCGATGCAGACGAGGCCCGACTCCCCGTCCTTGTCGGCTCCTGCGCCCCAACCGCCGGCCTGGGGCTCGACCAGGATCACCAGCTCCCCGGTGTCGGCATGCGTACCGGCGAGGATGAGCCCACAGACTGAGAGGAAGTGGCCCGCGGTCATCCGCTCCGGCATGTGCGGGGCGAGCGCCTTCCAGACCAGGTCGACCGAGTTCAAGAGCGTCTCCCAGTACGTGGAAACGGGCGCCGGGCGCACCGCGGAGAAGATGTTTCCCTCGGGGCAGATCACCTTGAGCGGCCGGAAGCCACCCTCGTTCACCGGCGTATCCGGGTTGGTCAAGGCTTTGAAGATGGTCCGCATCCCGCCCATCAGACCGGTGCGCGTGCAGTTGACCGGACCTCGAGCCTGCGGTCCAGATCCGGTGAAGTCGGCGACGAACTCGTCGTCTGTGATCGTCAACTTGACCTTGATCGGGATGGGGTCAGGGGTGAGGCCGTCATCGTCGATGAAGTCCTCGGCCTCGAAGACACCCTTGGGCAGCTTGGCCAGGTCAAGCCGAACCTGGCGCTCACCCTGAGTCAGCAGGTAGTCGACCCCCGCCTGGACCTGGTCGACGCCATGCTTGGCGCAGAGCTCGGTGAAGCGGCGATCGGCCATGCGCAAGCCCGCGGCCTGCGCGTACATGTCGCCCAGGCTCATCTCCGGCGTGCGGACGTTGGCCCGGATGATGTCGACCACGCTGGGCAGCGGCTTGTGGTCGGTGTAAAGGCGAACGCAAGGCAGCTGCAAGCCCTCCTGAAAGACCTCGGTCGCATCCGTCGTCCAGCTGCCCGCGTCCTTCCCTCCCACCTCGGTCCAGTGGGCCTTGTTCGCGGCAAAGGCGAGCAGCTCCCCCTTGTAAAACAACGGCATCACCATCGCGACGTCGGAGAGGTGGGTGCCGCCTCCGGTGTAGGGGTCGTTGGTGGCGAAGATGTCGCCTTCCCGAATCTGCTCGAGGCCGAACTTGTCGAGCACCGACTGCACGGTGAAGGTGAGGATGCCCGCGAATGCGGTCACTCCGTTGGTCTGCGCGATGAGCTGTGCTTTGTTGTCGGTGATGCCGCAGGCGAAGTCGAGGACCTCGTAGATGATCGTGCTCTGGCTGGTGCGCTGGAGGGAGACGAACATCTCCTCGGCAACCGCCACCAGCGACTCCCGGATGATCTCCGCCGCGAAGGGGTCGATTTTCGTCTTGACAGCCATCCCTCTACGCCCCCATATCGATGACGAGGTTGCCGATCCGATCCAGTCGAGCTCTCTGACCGGGGTAGATCACCGTCGTGGAGGCTTCCTCTTCGACGATCGCGGGGCCCTTCACCTCTTCATCGAGGGCGAGCCGGCTGCGCTCGTAGAGCGCTGCCTCGTGGATCCCATCCTCATCGAAGTCGACCCTCCTTCGACCTTTGCTCGCGGTACCGCGCGCTGCGCTCGGGGCGAACGCGGTCAGGTCGGGATTGGGCACGCGCACCAATCCGGTCAGGTGCAGGTTGACGAACTCGACAGGTCCGTCGAGCCGGAACATGAAGGCAGTTTCGTGACGCTCGTGGAACCGGGCAGCCACGTCCGCGAGCGCCGGTTGCCCATCGGGCACGGGGACGCGCACGGTGTGCTCCTGGCCCGCGTAACGCATATCGGCCGCCCGTGCAGTCACCACGTTGGCCGGGTCGAAACCTTCGTGCTTGAAAAACAACATCGCGTCTCGTTCGAGCTCGTCGTATCGCCGATACACCTGGGTCATCGTTTCGTCAGTGGCCCTGAGCACGGTGGTACGGGTGAAGTCCTGCTTGTAGTCCGTGGTGAGCATGCCCCAGGCACTGAATTCGCCTGGGGCCGGCGGGATGATCACCTTGCGAATGTGGAGCTCACGAGCGAGGGCCGTCGCGTGCATCGGCCCGCCGCCGCCAAAGGCCACAAGGATGTATTCGCGTGGGTCGTGGCCCTTGCGGACCGAGACCAGCTTGATGGCGTTCACCATGTTCGCGTTGGCGAGGCGAACGATGCCCCTGGCCACTTCGTCGACCGCCATCCCAAGCTTGCGCGCGAGTTTTTCCGTTGCCTTGCGGGCCTGCTCGACAGACAGCGGCATCTCCCCTCCCAGGAAATAGCTCGGGTTGATGCGGCCGAGCAGGAGGTTGGCGTCGGTGACCGTGGGTTCGGTGCCGCCCTGCGTGTAGCTGGCCGGCCCCGGCACGGCGCCGGCGCTGCGAGGCCCAACCCGCAGCGTCCCGATTGCGTCGAGCCATGCAATGGAACCTCCACCGGCCCCGATCTCGACGATGTCCACGACCGGGACCTTGACCGGATAGCCGGCTCTCCTCGCGTCCTGCTCGATCCGGTATTCCGTCGTCACCTTGACCTCCGCGCCCTCGATGAGCGAGGTCTTGGCGGTCGTCCCACCGATGTCGAGGGTGATCAGGTTGCGCTCGCCAATCTCAAGGCCAATCGCGAGTGAACCCACGACTCCCCCGACCGGACCCGACTCGATCATATGGATCGGCTGTTCTTTGGCGAACCCAAAAGAGGCCATGCCACCGTTGGACTTCATCACGTTCAGCGAGCCGGACATCTCCAGCTTGCGAATGTCCTGGAACAGCGAATCGAGATATTTGCTTGCGACCGGCCGCACGTAGCTGTTCAGCACCGCCGCCGACGTCCGCTCGTACTCACGCCACTCCTGGGTGATGGCGTGGGACGGCGTCACCAACACACCCGGCAAGAGCTCTTCCAGCATCTCGGCGCAGCGCGCCTCATTGGTTGGATTGGCGTAGCTGTGCAGGAAGCAGACAGCGACGGCGGATACGCCCGATGCCTTGATCTGATCGGCCGCCACGCGGACGGAGCCTTCATCGAGCGGCTTGAAGACATCGCCTTTGTAGCCGACGCGCTCGTCGACCTCGAAGCGCAGGTGTCGAGGTACGAATGGGGCCTGCTTCTGGAAACGCAAGTTGTACATGTCCGGGCGGTTGGCGCGGGTGATCTCCAGGACGTCGCGGAATCCGCGGGTGGTGACGAGCGCAGTCGGCGCGCCGCTACGTTCGGTCAGCGCGTTGATCACGACGGTCGTGCCGTGGACGAAGAATGCCACCGCTCGAGGATCGAGACCCGACTTGCGAATCGTGTCGGCAATGCCACGATGAAACTCGGGCGGTGTGGAGGAAGCCTTGGCCAGCGTGATCATCCCGCTCTCCTCATCGAGCGCCACCAGGTCGGTGAAGGTGCCTCCGATATCCGTGGCCATTCGTATGCGCATCACCGGCCTCGCCCATCGACTGCGGCGACCGCCGGAGCTGGTGCCGGCGCGTTCCGGCGTTTGGCTTCGGCCGCGAACTCACGAAGCAGGTCATCAAGCCACCGCGCAAAAGATCCACGGTCAGCCATCACGTTGTATTTCTGACCGTCGATCTCTGCCTTCATCCGCGATAGAAAGCGGTCGTCACGCGCACCTTCGAGCATGCGGCTTACGCCTTCGATCATCCGGAACGGTCCGTAGATGAGCGGTTCGTCGAGGCAATCGCGGGCGCTCGCGACCAGGTAAAGGATGCTCACGAACAGCTCCGACGCGTCGGCTTTGGCTGCTTCAGGCGCTCGCGCCCCGGGCAGCGGGAGCGAAGGTGGATTCCAGACCTCGCCAAATCCGTTGCGGTAGATGATCGCCGGTGGGTTCTTCACCGGAGCCGAAGGCGTCGGAGCGGGGTGCCCCACCGCCACCAGGATGTCGGGCCTCACGTTTTGGGGAATGCCCAGCACTTCCTGAAGGGCGACGTCGTTGGCGCAACGGACGAAACACGTTGCCAATCCCA
>VBHJ01000123.1 GCA_005887685.1 Chloroflexota bacterium
CAAGCGGCCGGGCGCCCCGCGACCGTGCTAGCCTCCAGCCGATCTCACTCACAGGAGGCCATCGGCCATGGGACCACCGCGACTACCAGCACCTCGTCTTCGAGCGCCAGCCGAGATCGGGATCTCGAAGCAGAAGCCCAGCGGCCTGTGCGCCCGGAGGTGGTTGCGGGCCTCCGATTTGAACCTGCAAAGGGAACGCCCTCAGGTGTCTTGGCCACTGCTGAATGACCTTGTGCCAAAATTGTGACCGACTCAGGCGCATTCCTGATCATTCCAGCGCATTCCAGCGCACGAGACCGTCGTGACCCTGTTGTTCCACATCAAACAGTTACGCGCACTTACACGGACTCGGGGATAGGACTGAAAATCCTGGTGTCGGCGGTTCAATCCCGTCCCTGCCCCACCATGATTTTCCCGCCAGACTTCGACAACTTACCTCGTCTCGCAGGGCCGATCTTTTCTCGCTTTGTGCGCGCGACTCGACCTGAACTCGACCCGAGACGCTTCGCGTCAGCCAATCGAACAACATTGGAGGCCGGACCCTGCTGGGTGTCGTGGAGGATTTGCAGCTTCCCCGCGCCTTCTTTGAGCATGGCCTCGTCCACGATGGCGTAGCGCCGGTAGATGCTCTCGGTCCGGTGTCCGACCATCTTCATGGCGGTGGACCGCGGCACGCCCGCTCGCTCAAGGTTCCGGACGGCCGTGCGACGGAAATCGTGGGGAACGCGCTCGGGTATCCCGGCCTTCTTGCACGCGGTGACCCACGCTCGCCGGAAGGACTTGATCCGCATCCCTGAGCGGTGGAATACCCAGGGGATGACCGCGCCTGTCGTCTTCTCTCTTGCTATGGTTCGCTCCCGCTGGCGTTCCAGGACGGCCCGCAGATCCGGCGTGAGGGGAAACTGGCGGCCCTCGTCATTCTTGGTCTCGCCGGGCTCCAGCCGGAGCCACCCACTGCGAAAGTCCACGTGAACCCACTGGCGCGTCAGGATCTCCGACTTCACACGCCAGCCCAGGATGTAGGTGACCTCGAAGGCGGCCCTGAGGTCGACGGGAAGGTGGGCGAGCACGGCATCGAATTCACTCCGCTCGAAGAAACCGGTTCGCGCGTTGCGCTCCTGGAGCATGGCGATGTAGGGCCGGCGGACGACCCTGCCGGCCTTCTCGCCGAGCCGGAACATGCGCTTGAGCGCGGCGAGCTCCCGCTTGATGGTGGCGTTCGCGGCCTGCTGCTCCTGCCGGTGCCGGACATAGGCGAGGGTGCGCTCCGTCGAGATCGCCTGCGCGCGGCATCCCGCGAAGAATTCTTTGAGGTGGTCGAGGCGTCCTCCATGCGGTCGAGGGACTTGCGGCCATTGGCTCGGTATTCATCCAGCAGGAGGCTGGCGAGATCGCCGAAGCGCGTCTGATCGGCGTCGGGGACGTAGACGCCCTGGCGGACTTCGGCTTTCCACTGCTCGAGCTTCTTGTTCGCCACCGCCCGGGAGGTGGTCTCGGAGGGCCGCTTCAAGGCCTTGCCGCCGACCCACAAATTCATGGTTCAGGTCCGGCAGATTTTGAGCTGGCCCGTCTTCTTGTCGCGGTACTTCTCCCGGAAGAGGGAGCCCGAGCCCCGCTCTCTCATGGACGACCGCCTCCCGGCGTGGCCACGCCCTCCCGTGAGGAGGGCAAGGTGCGGTCCACCATGCATTCGGTGGAGATCTGGTCTTCGAGCGGACGAGCCATGCGTTGGCTGCGTAACAACACTGGGAGCCTCGTGTTCATCTCTGGAGAGCCCTCTGATCTCTGGTGGCCAGGAAGCATAGGGAGAACTGTCCTCGCCGTCAACCCGGCGTCCGGTCTAAGTACCGGGCGAGGCGTCGCTCGCTAAAGCGAATAGTCTTGCGGGAGAGACGCTTGACGCCTGGCATCTCGCCCGCGTGATCGAGCAGCCACCGCTTCGTCACACCGAACCGCGCCGCCGCCTCGGCGGGGGTGAGCAGCCGATTATCCCTGACCTCGGCGTGATGGTCCGGCCGGCGAGCCTCGGCCACCGCATTGAGTAGAACCGCGTCGAGATCGGCTGCGAGGTGGCTGACCTGGCGGCGGAGATCCACGATGACCGTCAAGGGTAGGCCAGCAAGGATGGTCGGGTCCTCTTGCACGGTGCCGAGCGAAGGGAGACGGGCCGGCCCGGCGAGCCCTCTGGAGGAGGACCTCACGAGCTTGTCCCTTCCGCTGTGTGCCCATGCGCGACCCGGGCCGCTGTCATGATGCTGAGCTTCCTTCTCTGCGCTCGTACCGTTCGGCTGATCGCCATGCCGCTCTAGTCCCACAAGCAACGCGCGACTTGATCGGCGTATCCCTCGCTTCTCCACTGGAGTACGCTGACTTCATCCGGCAAACAAGTCAGGAAATTCGGAAATTCGCACCGGAGTTTATGTCAGCGCCCCGCCCGCTGCTCCGGTACTACCTCCGTTAGGAATGGAACGATCCGGAACGAAGTGCTTCAATCCATTCCGGAACACAGCACTGCGAAGTACAGCACTGAGGTGATCATGGCGTGACCCGACTCCAAGAAAGTGTATTCAGACACCTGAGCTGCTGGAATGCTCGCTGTGACAACAGGCGTCTAGGGAATAGTTGCAATGCCCACGGGGAAGCCTCTCGGAAATACGTACCGGGGTTTCAACAGGGGATCGGATCCTACGGGGATCCTACCGGGGATCCCTCTACGGGGGGTCCTAACGGGGGGTCCCAGCAGGGGGTCCCAACAAAGGGTCTTAACGACCTCGGCGGTCAGCAATGCCCGCGATCCACCACAGCGAGGCCGTCCCCGGCTACCCGGCGCCGCATTCCCCTTCCTCCCATGCCGTCGTCGCCAACGGTTTCGTGTTCCTGTCGGGCCAGATACCCGTGCGGCCGGGGGGCGGCCCCACCGAGGTCGTCGGGGACACGATGCAGGAGCAGACACGTCAGGCCCTGCGCAACATCCAGGCCATTCTCGCCGCCGCCGAGAGTTCGCTCGACCGCGTGGTGAAGGTCACCGTGCTGCTCGCGCGGCCTGACCTCTACAGGGAAATGAACGAGGCGTACGCAGAGTTCTTCCCCGGGTCGAAGCCGGCGCGGGCGATGGTCCGCTTCGGGGCCGACATCCCCAGCGTGCTCATCGCCATCGAGGCGATCGCTCTCGCCTGAGGGCTGCGCGAGGCAGTCCGCCGACAGCCATGACGCCCGGCGGGGTGCGGCGTGGTGCGAACCCTTCTAACACGACCAGGGCATACGCAGGCGGGAGGCGAAAATCGACCGGGACTAAAAGTCGCGTTTGATTCCCTTACCGACACCTGTGAATTTCGAGATCTGGGACTGAAACGCGACCTTCAGTCTCGTCGGTTTTCGGTGCACAAGGCAAGTAAAAATTGACGCGGCGAACGAGAATCGGAGGTAGGACAATGAAAGAAACATCGCGAAAGATCGCAGAGACTATCGAACCGAAGGCGGTCGTGGGAAGGCGGAGGATGAGAATAGGCAACATCAACGCCCTCCGGCGGCGGGTATCTTCCTCGTGGGCGCCGTCCCAGTGACATGACCTCCCAGACTCGGACACCGGCCGCCCCAGGAGCCCGCTGCCACAGCACACCTCTCGGCCCGCGTACACCCGGCTGCGGTGGTAGATTCGCGGCTAACTAAACTGAGCGTGTTTGGTAATCGAGGATCACCGGCGCAAGCCGCACTCGATGTCGAGAGGAGACAGGCTATGTCCTACAGCATATCGACCTTGCTGACGCGCAATCTTCACGGCGTCTTCGGTGAAAACGACCCCGTGCGTCGGCGCGCGGCCATCGACGAGGTCTTCACCGAGGATTGCGTGTTCTACGATCCCAGCAAGGGCGTTTACCGTGGGCGCGACGAGATCGATCGCGTCGCGGGCGCGATCAGGGCTACTCACCCTGACTTTCGATATCAGCCAATTGCCGAGCCCGAGGAATTGGGCAATGCCGGGCGGATCCAATGGGTATCGGGCGGCACTGGTGAGGCGCCAGCTTACGCCGGGACTGACTTCATCATTGCCCGGGACGGCCGGATTGCCGCCCTTTATCTTTTTTTCGACAAGCTACGCTGAGCGCCACCGCCCAGGACTCCTTCACGATTCCTCAGAGCTTGGGCACCACCTCGGCCATCAGACGCTCCATCTGCTCGGCCTCGTCGAACACCGGGTTGAGCAGGATCTTCTCCGCACCGGCCTGTGCCACCTCGCGCAGACCTTGCGCGCAGGTGTCTGGCGGCCCGTAGACCGCAACCGCCTGCAGGCCGTTCAACTCGAAGAACGGGTAGAAGCGGTGCAGCGACTCGCTGATTCGCCGGCGCGCGCGGTGGGCGTCGTCGTCGACGGCGATGTAGACGCGCTTGCCGATCTTAAAGCTGGCGGCGTCGCGCCCTGCCTCGGCGAGCGCCTGCCGCACGATCGGCACCTGCTCGGCGAACTGCTTCGTCGTGGACGACCCGGCACCGAAGAAGCCGTTGCCGTATCTGACGGCGCGCCGCAACGCATCGGGATGGCTGGCGCCGAACCAGATCGGGGGATGCGGCTTCTGGAATGGTTTGGGCTCCATGGCTGCATCCTTCAACTGCCAGAAACGCCCGTCGAAGTTGACTCGCGGCTCGGTCCAGAGCGCCTTCATCAGCCGCAGTCCCTCGTTGAACCGGGCCACCAGACTGGTCGGATCGACCTGGAAGGCGGAGAACATCCGATGCCGCCCGCCGGTGCCGACGCCGATCTCGATCCGACCGCGGCTCAACTGGTCCAGACTGCTCAGGTCCTTGGCGAGGT
>VBHJ01000124.1 GCA_005887685.1 Chloroflexota bacterium
CCTTCGGGTACGACCCCGAGAGCGACCATCCCGCCGAGGGCTACCCGATTGACCAGAGCACGATGATCGAGGGCGGCCCCGGTGCACCCTCAGGCAGCGATCGCCACGCCCTGACCCTCAACAAGAACCTTTGCAAGCTCTACGAGATCTACAACCTCCAGAACTTCACCAACGGCCAGACGCCGCAGGCCGGCTCGGGCGCGGTCTGGGACCTCAGCTCGAACGCGATGCGGCCTGACGGGTGGACGTCTGCCGACGCGGCGGGATTGCCGATGCTGCCGCTGCTCCTCCGACCGGACGAGATCCTCGCCGGAAGCATCACGCACGCGATCCGCTTCACGACGCACTGCACGCACGGCTACATATGGCCGGGCTCGCACAACGCCGGTTCGTGTGACGCCACGTTCCCACCGATGGGCGCTCGCTTCCGTCTCCGCGCCGGGTATGACATCTCCGGGTTCAGCGCCAACACGCAGGTGGTCTTGAAGGCCTTCCAGCATTACGGCCTGCTCCTGGCCGACAACGGTTCCGACTGGTACTTCGGAGGCTCAACCGACAGCTGGTGGGGCACCACGGCGGGCGACGCGGTCGTGACCGAGCTGAAGACGATCCCGGCGGCGCAGTTCGACGCCGTCGACGAGACGAGCCTCCAGGCCGCGGCCAACTCGTACGCCGCGGCGCCACCCGTTCCCGGCGTCTATACCGCGGTGACGCCGGTCCGCCTCCTCGACACGAGGACCAACGGAACCACGCTCGGGGGCGGCGGCAGCTTGAACCTGACGGTCGGCGGCGTGCCGGGCAACGCGACCGCGGTCGTGCTCAACATCACCGCCACGAACACCTCGACCGCCGGTTTCTTCACGGTCTTCCCGACGGGATTCGGCCGCCCAACTGCATCCAACCTCAACTGGTCGGCGCACGAGACGGTGCCCAACCTGGTCACCGCCGGCCTGGGCGGCGCAGGTCGGGTGACGATCTACAACGGGGTCGGGTCGGCCGACGCGGTGGTCGACCTGGAGGGCTACTACGCGACCTCGGCCGGTGGCTCGGCCGGCGAGTTCGTGCCCGTGACGCCGGCCCGCATCACCGACACGCGCGCGGGCAGCGGTCAGGCCAACGCCGGCATGCACCTCGGTCCGACCGGAACTCTCGACGTCCAGTCGACCGGTGCGGGCGGGATCCCGGCCAGCGGTGTGAGCGCGGTCGTGATGAACGTCACCGCGACCAACACCAGCGCGGCCGGCTTCTTCACCGTCTTCCCGACGGGGGTGGCGCGGCCGCTGGCCTCGAACCTCAACTGGACGCCCGGCGTGACGGTGCCGAACCGGGTCATCGTGCCCGTAGGGATCGGCGGCAAGGTCGCCTTCTACAACGGGGTCGGCTCGGCCGACCTGATCGTCGACGTCAACGGCTACTTCACCGACAGCACGGCGAGCGGCGCATCGTTCACGGTGCTCAGCCCAACCCGGATCGTCGACACGCGCAATGGGACAGGCGGATTCAACTCGCCGCTGGGCCAGGGGCAGACCATGATGGTGACGGTGGCGGGCAGCGGCGGCGTGCCGGGCACGGCGAAGGCCGTTGTGCTCAACGTCACTGTTGACGGGCCGACCGCGGCGAGCGATTTGGTAGTCTGGCCGGACGGAACGAGCGCGCCGGTCGCCTCCGACCTCAACTTCGTCGCCGGGCAGGCGGTGCCCAACCTGGTCATCGTCAAGCTTTCGGCAGGAGGCAAGATCGACGTCCGCAACGATTTCGGTTCGACGAGCGTCATCGTCGACCTGGTCGGATGGTACGGATAGCTCTCTAGCGCAACCTTCGGGTTGGCCCACAGTGAGCGGCCGCAACCGTCCAGGTCGGTAGACATCAGAAGAGGTGGAAGGAGTGTTTCGTCGTCGACTCATCGTGCCGTTGGCCGCACTTGTGGCGGTCATCAGCGCTCCGATCGGCTCGACCAGGGAAGGTTCGGCAGCAGCTCCGGCTCCAAACCCGCCGCAGTCACGGACTCTTCAGGTCGCCCCTCCCAGACTCGTGCATCTTCAAGGGTTGCCGGCGTCGCCCGGCGTGACTCATCTTGACAACCCGGTCCCCTGGCTGCCCAGGGATCGGGCGGCACACGCGGCCGGACAACAGCGCGCCAACCGTGGTCAAAGCGGACGGCTCTCAGGGAACGTGGCCGTGCCAGGTGGGCCGTCGCCCAGTGCGGCAACCTCCTCGCCACAAACACCACAGCAGCTGGCCGCCTTCCCGGTCATGGACCGGTTGGGACAGGTGGGCCTGTACGGAAGCGGCCAGAACCTGCAGCCACCCGACACTCAGCTGGCTGCCGGCCCCACCTCCCTCGTCGAGGCGGACAACAGCGTTCTATCGATCTGGAGCAAGTCCGGCACACTGGGCGTCACTGCCGACCTGAACGTATTCTTCGGCGTGCCGGCCGGCTATCGGTTTTCCGATCCCAGGATCCTGTACGACGCGGAGAGCGGCAGGTGGTTCCTCTCGGGTCTCGCGTTTACCGCGACGAACGACAGCCAGGTGTACATCGCGGTCTCGCTGAGCTCCGATCCGACTGCGAACTGGAACGTCTTCGTTCTGACGAGCGCAACCGCCACGCTCGATGACCAGCCGATGATCGGGGTCAGCTCCGACAAGGTGGTCATCTCGTGGAATGACTACACGGGCGCCTCGCCCGCCACCGCGATATTCTCCGGCCAGGAGACCTGGGTGGTCCAGAAATCCGATCTGGTCTCCGGCGTTGCCCCTAATGTCTCTGCGTTTCTCCCGGATGCGACGCGCTACAGGGTGGTGCCCGCACAATCGCTCACGGCGACAACGACCGAATGGTTGAGCTACAACAACGCCGACTGCCCGTCCGGCTGCACCACCGGCTCGCCCACCATCGGGGTGGTCGCGATCACCGGCACGCCGATCGCCGGCAATGTTGCCTGGACGGAGCACGATCCGGCGATTCAGGCCATCAACACCCCGCCCAGCCCGCGCCAGCCAAGCGGCGTGGCGGTCACTGATCAGATCGACGACAGGTTCCTCGCCGCGACGTGGCAGAGCGGAATGTTGTGGGTCTCAGGAACTGACGCATGCAAACCTGCCGGAGACTCCACCACAAGGGACTGCATGAGGGTGGTAGCGGTTGCGACGGGCGGCCCGCAGCCCACCGTGGCGCAGGATTTCGATGCTGCGCAGGCAGGTGTTGACCTCTACCTGCCGGCCATAACGCTCGACGACGGGGGCGACCCGTTCATCGGGTACTCGTCGTCATCACCGACTCTCTTCCCCAGCGCCTCGGCGGTGGACAGCCTGGCGACCTCGCCCAAGACGCTCGAGAGTCCAGTCACGATCGCTTCGGGTCAGACTTCGTACAAGCTGGGCTCGGTCAACCGCTGGGGCGACTACTCGGCGGCGGCGCAAGATCCGATCAACCCGGCGGATGTGTGGCTGACAGCGGAATACCAGGCCAGCGCCTCGAACGCCGGCGACTGGGGCACGGCCACCGGCCGGTTGGCAATCCAACCCTCGATCAGCTCTATCAGCCCGAGCCTCGGTCCGGTCGGCGGCGGGCAGCCGGTGACGATTGCCGGTGGTCACTTCCAGTCCGGAGCTGCGGTCAGCTTCGGGTCCAATTCCGCGACCAACGTGGTCGTTGCCAACAGCACAAAGATCACCGCCACGACGCCGGCCGCGGCAGGCGTCGGAGCAGTCGACATCACCATCAGCCAGCCCGATGGCACTTCCGTCACGGCGCCTTCGGCCTACACCTACGCGAATCCTCCGGTGGTGAGCTCGGTGGCTCCGAACCACGGACCGCCGGCCGGCGGGACCTCGGTGACGATCACCGGCTCCGACTTCACCGGCGCTGTCGCGGTCAAGTTCGGCTCCGCTGCGGCCGCTTCGTTCTCCGTCACCAGTGGGACCCAGATCGCGGCGACGAGCCCGCCCGGCCTGGGCACGGTGGACGTGACCGTGACGACGCCCGCGGGCACCAGTGCCGTCAGCGGGGCGGACCACTTCACTTTGATAGGCAGCGTGTACACCGCGGTGACGCCGGTGCGCTTGCTCGACACCCGGAACGGCGGCACGCTCGGCGCCGGAGGCAACACAGAGAACACGAACCTGGCCATCGCCGGCCATACCTTCGGCAGCACCACCGTTCCCGCCAACGCGAGCGCGGTGATCCTCAACGTGACCGCGACCAACGAGTCGGAGGCAGGGTTCTTCACTGTCTACCCGAGCGGAGGAGGAGTGCCGACGGCTTCCAACCTCAACTTCTCGGCCCACGAGACGGTGCCCAACCTGGTCTCGGTCGGCCTGGGCACGGGCGGCGCGATCACGGTCCACAACGGGATCGGGTCGGCCGACGCGGTGGTCGACCTCGAGGGTTACTACGTTCCCTGGAGCGGAAGCTCGGGCGGCGAGTACGTGCCAGTGGTGCCGGCCCGGATCACCGACACGCGCTCGGCCAGCGGCCAGGCCTTCACCTGGGCCAGGGCAGCACGCTCGACGTCCAGGTGACGGGCGCGGGCGGGATTCCGGGCGCGGGCGTGAGCGCGGTCGTGATGAACGTCACCGCGACCAACACCAGCTCGGCCGGCTTCTTCACCGTCTACCCCACGGGGGTGACGCGGCCGCTGGCCTCGAACCTCAACTGGGCTGCCGGGGTGACGGTGCCGAACCGGGTCATCGTGCCCGTGGGAAGCACGGGCAAGGT
>VBHJ01000031.1 GCA_005887685.1 Chloroflexota bacterium
CAGCCTATTTCGCGCAGACGGGGCGGCTGTCCGCAGGCGCCGTGGCTGCGGCTGCCGCCGCTTACGCGCTCTCGTTCGGCCAGCGCGCTTTGAGCACGCCGGCGCGCCTGGTCCGCCGGCGCGCGCAGTCGGTCAGCGGAACGATGACCTTCGCCGACGGCACGCAAACCGACGTTAACGAGGCCACCCTGCTGCGTCCTCTCGAAGTCGCGCTGCGCGCGTTCTCCTGGGGCGTCGTGCTGCTCGGGCTTGGCCTGGTCGCGGCGAAATTGAGCTAAACCGGGAAGACCCCATGCTTGCGGTCGACGCGCGGCGACCTGCGCGTCGCGTAGGCGCGAAATCTCGCGATCAGCGTGTCTCGAAGCTCGTCGGCTTCGACGACGTCGTCAACGATGAGGTTGGCCGCGAGCTTGTAAAGGTCGACGTCCCGCTGGTATTCGTCCTCGAGCTCCTTGCGCCGCGCGGCGCGCTGCTCCTCGGGCAGCTCCGCCAGCTTGTTGAAGAAGACCGCGTTCACAGCAGGCTCGGGGCCCATGACCGCGATCTGCGCCGAGGGCAGCGCGATCACGGCGTCTGAGTCGAATGCGGGGCCGGCCATCGCGTAGAGGCCCGCGCCGTATGCCTTGCGAACGATGACTGAGATCTTGGCCACCGTCGCCTCCGAGACGGCGCTGATCATCTTTGCCCCATGCCGGATGATCCCGCGCCGTTCGACGTCGGTGCCGATCATGAAACCCGGCACGTCGGCGAGGAACAGGAGAGGAATCTCGAACGCGTCGCAGAGCCAGATGAACCGCGCGGCCTTGTCCGCGGAATCGTTGAAAAGAACGCCGCCTTTCTGCATCGGCTGGTTGGCCACGATGCCCACCGCTTGGCCGTCGAGCCGCGCGAACCCGATCAGGAGCTCTCTGGCGAAGAGCTTTTTGATCTCGAGCCAACTGCCCTCGTCGACGATGGCGTCGATCACCTTGCGCATGTCGTAGCCGCGGTTGGGCTCTACAGGGATCACTTCGCTGATCGGCTTCGAGCTTGCTCGGGCCGGCTTGGCGCCGCAGGGGGCAGGCTTCTCACCAGACCGCTGCGGCATGAAGCTGAAGTACGCCCTGGCAAACTCGATCGCTTCCTTGTCGTTGGCCACGAGCGCATCGCCAAGTCCACTCTCTGTGGCGTGCATTCGTGCTCCGCCGAGCTCCTCCAGGGTGACCTTCTCGCCGACCACGACCTCCACCATCCGCGGCGAGCCGAGATACATCGATGCGTTGCCTTCCACCATCACGACCACGTCGCAGAAGGCCGGGATGTAAGCGCCGCCGGCGGCGGAGGGGCCGAACAACATGCAGATCTGCGGCACGAGGCCGGAGAGCTGGACCTCGTTGAAGAAGATGCGACCGGCGTGGCGCCGGCCCGGGAACATGTCGATCTGGTCGGTGATGCGGGCTCCCGCGGAGTCGACCAGATAGAACATCGGCACGCGAATGCGCCCGGCGGTTTCCTGGATGCGCACGATCTTCTCCACGGTCCGCGCGCCCCAGCTGCCCGCCTTGACAGTCGGGTCGTTGGCCATCACGGCGACCTGCCGGCCGTCGATGGTGCCGAGACCGGTGACCACACCATCGGCCGGCAGCTCGTCCGCCAGCACGTTGGCGAACAGCCCGTCTTCCACGAAAGAGCCCGCGTCGAGCAGCAGGTCGAGACGCTCGCGCGCCGTCAGCTTCTTTTGCTCGCGCAGCTTGGGCATGTAACGCGTGCCGCCCTGGAGCGCCTTGTCGCGCAGCTCGCGATGACGGGCGGTCATTAAGTCACTGGCCTTTGAAGTCCGGCTCGCGCTTCTCGAAAAAGGCCTTGATGCCTTCTCGCGAATCCTCGGTCTGCGAGACGAGCAGGAACTGGCCGTGGAGGTAATGGAGCGCGGCCCGAAAGTCCATGTCCTGGTGGCGGTAGAAGGAATCGCGGCCAAGGCGCATGGCGACCGGTGACTTTTTCGCGATCTGCTCTGCGATCTCGTTCACTGTCGGGTCGAGCAGCTCATGGGTCACCACTCGGTTGATGACGCCGAGCGACTGCAACTGCATGGCGGTCCAGCGATCGCCCAGCATCTCCATCTCGAGCAGCACCTTGCGCGGAATGTTTCGCGAGAGGATGGCCTGGATCATCATCGGCCAGATCCCGACGTTGATCTCGGGCGTGCCGAAGGTCGCCGTGTCGACAGCAACCAGGATGTCGCACGAGCATGCGAGTCCCAGACCGCCCGCGAGCGCGTGGCCGTTGATCCGGCCGACGATGGGCTTGCCCAGCTCCGACATCAGGACGAACAGATCGACGAACAGGTCGCGGCTCCGGAATTTGTCCAGGCCGGACGTCTCGCCGTCGAAGCTCGAGAGGTCGGCGCCGGCGCAGAACACCCGGCCCGCGCCGGTCAGTACCACGACACGGACCTCTCGCTCGGCCTGGCACCAGCGAAAACCGGAGGCGAGGTCGCGCAGCATGGTGGCCGAGAGAGGGTTGCGCTGGTCAGGGCGGTTGAGGGTGATGGTTGCGACGTGACCGTCCGCAGCTAGCAGGACCTGCTCGAGATTGGGTTTGTCCGCCACGGGATTAGCCTAGAACCCCGATCGCGATCGCGACGCCCACCAGGATCAGGACTCCGCCGCCGATCTCCTCGCTCCACGCCTCGACACGCTTGCCGAGGCGGTGTCCCAGCTCCAGGCCCAGGAGCGACATCACGATGCTCACGACACCGAAGGTGAGCGCGGCCAGAACGATGTCGATGTGGTACACCGCGAGCGCAAAGCCCACGGCCAGGTTGTCGATGCTCAGGGCGAGCGCCGTGATGATCAGGCTCTGCATGCGGACGCTGCGAGGCATCCGCGCTTTCTGCTCGACCGAGGTCATCCGCGCCTGGATGATGGTATAGGCGCCCGTCAGGATCAGGATGGCCCCGCCGACGTACTTGCCGTACTGGCCGAAGAGGCCGGCCACCGCTTCGCCGAGAAGCAGGCCCAGGACGGGCATCAGCGCCTCGAAGAAACCGAAGGCCAGGCCGACGCGGATCCGGGTCCGGACGTTGATCCCGCTGAGGCCGATTCCCACCGCGCCGGCGAAGTTGCTCAGGCCGACCGAGACGCTTACGAGCAGCAGGCTGAGAAGGGCGTGCACGGCCGATAAGTGTATGGAGGCTACGAAATGCTGCTAGGCAAGCCCCCGTTAGGCGATATAGCCGCACTCCTTAACAAAAATACTTTGCCTGTCCCATTAGGGCCCTGCAGAATTGCACCGAACCTGCAACCGCTCCTGTCACCCAAAGTTAGGCCCCCAATCGCTTAAAGCTCACAATCCGCCCGCCCCAGAAAGCAATGAAGGTCAAGTCACGCGATACAGCCGCGGCTTCGGCAGCGACCAACCACAACTCATCCCTCGATCTGGACAAGCCGATCTTCACGCTCAGCGTGGCCTCCGAGATCCTCGAGGTACATCCCCGCACCCTGATGATGTACGAGCACTTGAGCATGATTCAGCCCAAGCGCACCGTTACCAATCGAAGGCGCTACTCGCGCCGCGACGTGATGAAGCTCCAGGCGATCCAGACCCTGACCCGAGAGCATCGCGTCAACCTCGCTGGCGTTCGCTACATCCTCGCTCTGCTCAAACGGCTGCAGAACGCGGGAGTAGATCCCCCGGAAGACCTGAAGAACCTGGACGTGTCGCAGCTCGACGTCTGAACAACCACCCGGTTTGAGGGAAAGGCAACAAAGAGGCAAATGTCAAAGAAAAGAAGGCGTCTAGAGATCAAGGTGGACCCCATACCCGCGCTGTACATGGAAGAGACGGCGTCGTGCCCCGTCTGCGGCCGCGACGCTCAGGCGATCGGGCGGAGGCACGTCCAGATCGTGTTTCGCTGCGACGGCTGCAAGGTCGTCTTCAAGCGCAACCGCCACTGGCCATACATCTACTAGACCTCGCGGCACGGCGCCGGCTCGTAGGCTGAAGGCGATGAGGCGCTACGGGCGGACCGCCGTGTATGGCGTTCTCCTGGGTCTGGCGACGGCGGCGGTCGCCGAGGCGGTCAGGCCGCGCGGCGGGACCACGCTCCTCCTGGACTGGGGTGAGGTTCGCCGGACCGCCGGTTCACGACTCGAGAGCGCGACCCTGGATCGGGCAGCCCTCGCGGCGGCCGCCAGGGGCTATCGATCGCTGGCGGACAAGCTGGAGAAGCCGCTGCTGAATTTCGTCGGGCCGCTGCCGAAGGGCGCGACGATGCCGGCGTTCGAGGCACTCGACCGAGAGGGCTGGCTCGACCTCAACCTCGGCATCCTGCGGCGCGTCGTCGATCCAGTGCTCGAGACCGGCCGCATGCCGAACTCGCTGATCGTCGAGGTCGGACGCGCCGGGGTCAACCGCTACGTCGCATTCATGCTCGCCTTTCTCGCCCGCCGCGTCCTGGGCCAGTACGATCCGCAGCTTCTCGGCGCCGAGCCCATCGGAGGCGAGGGCCTTTACCTCGTCGAGACGAATGTGGCGGAGTGGCAGCGGCACGCGAACCTGCCGGACGACGATCTACGTCGCTGGCTGATCCTGCATGAGATGACCCATGCATGGCAGTTCGCGGCCCATCCATGGCTGCGCCCGTTCATGGAGGACTCGATGCGGCGGCTCGTCGATTCGGTGACCAACAAGGGGCCGGCCGTGACGCGTTTCGCGGCGTTCGCCGGTGTGCTCCCGGCGCAGTGGCGGGTGATGCGGCAGGTGCAGGGCACGATGTCCGCGGTCGAGGGTTACAGCAACCTCGTGATGAACCGGCTGGGCAGCAAGCTGCTGCCTGGGTTCGACCAGCTCGAGCGGGCCTACCGCGAGCGCAGCGCGGGGAAGAGCGCGCTGGAGGTGCTGATCTGGAAGCTCACCGGCCTGGACCTGAAGCTGCAGCAGTACCAGCGCGGGGAGGCGTTCTGCCAGGCAGTGTTCGAAAAGCATGGCCTGGCCGTGCTCAACCGCGTCTGGGACGGGCCCGACTCGATGCCGACGCTCAATGAGCTGGGCAACCCGGAGGCTTGGTATCGAAGAACAACCGGCACGCGCCCCCCTCGGGCGAGACCGGGGGATTAGTCTCTCAGCTCTTCCTGCGCTGTTTCTTCGCTGATCGGCATGACCGCGACAGGTAGGTCGCTGATGTCGAAGTAGCGGATGGCTTTGCTCAAGCGCTTGGCGATTCCGACCTGGACCTTGACCCCGAGCGACAGCCGCCCGAACACCCACACCTCGTCGCTGCGGGCGAGGAGGTTGTTCATCGCCTCGCGAACCACCTCCTTGGAGACGGTGTGCATCAGGTAGTAGTCGAAGAGCATGAACGGGCTGACCGGCACCATGCCCGAGTCGAGGACGAACTTCTGGATGTGCGCCCGCCAGTAGAAGCTCTTGTTCGACATCGCGACGTAGACGATGCGCTTGGGATGGCGGAGGGTCTCCTCCGCCTGGTCCCGGGCGCTCGGCTTGGTGGTGGGCTGGAAAATTCGCTCGAGGATGTCCTCGGCTGCTTTGCCGGTTATCGCCATCTAACCCCTAGACGAAATAAGAATTAAGTGGCGGGTATCGTATCAGTCGTGCCCGCGGGCTCCCTTTTCGACCTTTCCGGACGCGTCGCGCTCGTCACGGGAGCCAGCCGGGGAATCGGCGGCGCGATTGCCGAGATCCTTGCCGAGCACGGCGCCCAGGTCGTCCTCTCCAGCCGCAAGCAGGCGGACCTGGAGGCCGAGGCCGAGCGGATCAATTCCAAGTACGGGGAGAAGGCCACCCCGATCGCGGCCCACGCGGGGCGTCCCGAGGACCTGGAGAAGCTCGTCCAGGGGGTCATGGAGCGCTTCTCCCGGATCGACATCCTGGTCAACAACGCCGCCACCAACCCTTACTTCGGTCCCCTCATCGCCGCCGAGCTCGCGGCCTGGGACAAGACCTTCGAGGTCAACCTGCGCGGCGTCTTCGCGCTCACCAAGCTCGTCTACGGGGCCTCGATGGAGACACACGGCGGTGCGATCGTCAACGTCGCGAGCATCGGCGGGTTGCGACCTGGGATCGGGCTTGGCGTCTACAACGTGACGAAGGCGGGCGTGATCATGCTCACCCGCCAGCTCGCCCGGGAGCTGGGCGGCAAGGTGCGGGTCAACGCCGTCGCGCCAGGCGTCATCAAAACCCGGTTTGCCGAGGCGCTGTGGGGCAACCCGGAGATCCTCGACCGCGTCCTGGCCCAGAACCCGATGGGCCGCATCGGGGTGCCCGAGGAGGTGGCCGCCGCTGTTCTGTTCCTGGCGTCAGACGCCGCTAGCTACGTGAACGGTGAGGTGCTTGTCGTCGATGGGGGCGGCGGCGGGGAGATTTAGCGCCGGCTGCGCCCTCGGCCGGCACACCCTGGACCTCGACAGCGACCTCACCCTCGCCGTTGGCCGACGCCAACTGGCGGCTGTGGATGAAGTCCTCCAGCTCCTTCTCGTACTGGTAGGCATGGCGGTCGGGTTCGTAGCGGAGCACGCGGCGCTGCTGGATGAAGTCCTCGAACGCCGTCCGCGTGTCACGCGCGGCCCGAAAACCCAGCTCGCGGGCGGCTTTGGTCGTCGAGAGTGTTCGGCCCCAACGCAGCAGGTCGAGCAGCTGCGGCGACAGGAAGGCGATGCCGGCCTGGCGGATCGCGAACGCGGCGGCGCCGAGGCCAAAGGGAGGAAGCAGCGGAGCATGCAGCTTGCCGGCCGCCTGCAGGAGGCTCGAGAGCGGCTCGTTTCCGGCCGGTGCGATGTTGTAGGCGCCGCCCGGGCCCCGCTTCGTCGCCAGCACCATCGCGTCGATGCAGTCGTCGCGGTGGATGAGCTGGAGCGGCGGGTCGTAGCCGATCACGGTGGGCACCACCTCGAGGTCCAGGTATCGCGCGAGCGGCTGCGGCTCGTCGGGGTTCAGGCTGTTGCCGAAGCGCAGGGTGAGGATCGTCATGTTTGGGTTGCGGACCGCGAAATCGCTCGCGTATGACTCGACCTCCACGATGTCGCGCACGAACTGATGCCGCGAGTTGACGTCGAGCCGGTAATCCTCGCGCAGCCCGGTGGGCAGGTCGAAGCGAGAACCATAGACGTGGCCAGAAGACTTGAGGATGAAGCGCCGCACCGGGCTCCCTTCCGCCGCGCATCCGGCGAGCAGGTTGAGCGTGCCGATCACGTTCATCTCGTGAGCGCGCGCGGGGTCCATGTCAAAAGAGTCG
Source organism: Chloroflexota bacterium (assembly GCA_005887685.1). Classification (GTDB taxonomy): domain Bacteria; phylum Chloroflexota; class Dormibacteria; order Dormibacterales; family Dormibacteraceae; genus 40CM-4-65-16. The sequence continues at coordinate 7,235 of VBHJ01000031.1, forward strand.
ATGCGGGTGAGCGTGTGCACGACGGTGTCGATGCCGACTGCGCGCACGAGCTTGCCGATGAGTGAGTGGCGGATGTCGAGCTTCAGGTAGTCCGCCCGACCGAGGTCGTAGCGCGGCTCGCGGATGTCGATGCCGATGACCTCCGCGACGTCCGGGTCCTCGACCAGCCGCTGCACGACCAGCGCGCCCCACCACCGAGCCACGCCGGTGACGAGGATGCGGCGCTTTTTCGCCATGTATCTCAGTCTATTGGCGCCTCAGCCCCTCCGGCGGCGGTGCCGCCACCTCCCCATGAATGGGGAGGACATGCCTAGTAGGTTCTTTTGATCACGTCGCGTTCCATGAGCGCCACCGCACGAGTGGCCATTTCGAGGAGCGGTGACTTCGCCTGCCGAAGCGCGAACTCGAGCTGGCGCAGCAGCGAGTACAGGGCCTTCATCGCCTTGATCGCATCGCCGATATCGACGTTGGCCGGAAGAGGGATTCGATCGAGCGGATCGCCCGATGACCACCGATACGCGAAATCGATGTAGTCATGTGACGGCTGGCGCAGGTTTGGTTCGTCCAGCTCGCGCTCCATGTCCGCAAATCGGAAGTAGAGGGATCGGATCAGCCGCGCGGTCTGGGCAATCGCCGGGGTCGGGTAACGACGCGGACCGTGAGCCTGTCGATCGCCGCGCCGCTCGCGATCCTCCGCGGCGAGCATGACCACCACGGCGCAAAGCTCTTCCGGCGTGAGACCTTCGAACCAGCCCAGCCACACCGCCTCGGTCACCAGGATCGTGTTCTCGCCGTACACGCGGGCGGCGAAGAGGCCCTTGTCGGTGGGTTTGTTCTTGGCCAGGAAGCCGGTCTCTTCGAGGATCTTCGACAGCCGGCGCAGCTTGCGCGGGTACTCGTCCATCTGGCCGGTGACCTCGCGCTGGCCGCGCTCCAGCTCCTGCTGAAGAGTGCGGATCTCGCCGAACTTCTGCAGCAAGTCCCCGAAGCGCGGTGAGCGGACGACCTTAAGCTTCCGCTGCCGCTCGAGCAGGCCTTTGGCCTCGACTTCGAGGCGCTGCGCGATCCGGGCCGTCGAGCTCAACGCCCGGCCACGTCCGCCAGATCGGCCACGCCCGACGCGGCGCTGCGCCCCGCCTTCGCGTCGCAGCCGCCTTAGCTCGATGCGGATCGCGCGTCGCCGGTCCTCGAGCTTGTAGTACTGCCGAACGTCCTCGATCGAGACCTCCGGGTCATCCCACATGCGCGTGATGTCGGCCAGCTGCTCTCTCGCGTTGCGCAGCCGCTCGCCCGCCTCCGCCTCGGCCAGCCGCTTCTGAAACTGGCCGAACGACCGCTGCATCAGCGCCTCCGCCTCCTCGGGCGTGTAAACGCGCAGGAGGTTCAACGCCATGTTGTAGCTGGGGAGGAACTTGGACTCGACGACGAGGGTCGGTCCCATCGCCACCTCGTAGATCGTTCCGACCTCTACGTCCGACTCCTTGAGGATCGCGCCATGGCCGATGACGTCGATGCCGCGGCGCCCGGCGCGTCCCATGAGCTGCGTCAGCTCGCCGGTCGTGAGGGTCGAGAAGTTGACGCCGTCGAACTTGGTGAAGGAGGACACGACCACGCCGCGCGCGGGCATGTTGATGCCCAGGGAGAGCGTCTCGGTCGCGAAGACGACCTTGATCAACCCGCGCTGGAAGAGCTCTTCGACCATCTCCTTGTGGTAGGGGAGGAGACCTGCGTGATGCTCGGCCATGCCCCGTCGCAGCAGACGCGCATCGACCATGCGCCGGAACAGGGCCTCTTCGTCCTGGTCCTTCAGTCCTTGCAGTCGCTCCGCGGCGACTCGATCGATCGCCTCCTTCTCCGCCGCGGTGGTCAGGTCGAGCTCGTGGTACGCGCAGCGCTGCAGCGCCTCGCGGCAGCCCCGGCGCGAGAAGATGAAGTAGATCGCGGGCAGCATGTCGAACCGGCGCAGCTCCTCGATCACATGCAGGAGGTCATTGGAGGGCAGCCTCTTGTACCCGCCAAGCCGGTAGGAGGCCTCTTCCTCCTGCGCTCCCTTGCCCCACGTCCGTTGGTCGATGCCGCCGTCGTCCTTGAAGAGCGGATAGAAACGGTTGTTGATCGCCAGCCACATCTTCAGCTCGACCGGACGGACGTCGTGGAACACCGTTTCCATGCCGCCGCGGTTCTCGGCCATCCAGTCGGCGATCTCCCGGTAGTTGCCGATCGTCGCCGACAGGCCGACGAGCTTGATCGTCTGCGGAGCCTGGATGACGATCTCCTCCCATACCGATCCGCGGGGGAAGTCGTCGATGTAGTGCACCTCGTCCAGCACGACATATCGGACGAGGTCGAGGCGGCCGGGATCCTCGTAGATGAGGTTGCGAAGGATCTCGGTCGTCATCACGACGACCGGCGCGTCGTCGTTGATCGTGTTCTCACCGGTCACCAGGCCGACCGTGCCCTCCCCGTAGGCGCGCACGAAGTCGTGGTACTTCTGGTTGCTCAGCGCCTTGAGCGGCGTCGTATAGAGGACCTTGGCGTTGTCCTGGAGCGCGCGGAAGATGGCGTACTCGGCGACGATCGTCTTGCCGCTCGACGTCGGTGCGCTGACGAGCACCCCGCCCCGCCCGCGCTCGAGCTTGTCGATCGCTTCGCGCTGGAATGGATCGAGCTGGAACGGCAGGCTCGCCTCGAACTCGTCGACGAGGTTCTCGATCGCCTTCAAAGTTGGATGAGCTCCGTCGAGACGTCGGTGACCTGCGCCCCGTCGCTGTGGGTCTCGATGAAGGCAAGGGCGGCCGCCAGCACGCGGTCGGCCTGGCGCCCGTCCCCGCTGACCGTGGCCACCGCCAGCTCGGCCAGCTGCCAGCGGTCCAGCTCACCCACCTCGGCCGCCGCCACCTTGAGCTCCTGGCGCAACCGGCGCAGCAGGCTGCTGACCACCTGCCGCTTCGCCTTCAGCGAGCTGGATTCAGGCAAGTGGAGCACCACCCTGGCGATGCCTATCGCTACTTTGGAGGCCATCCAACTTCTTTTTTGACCGATTGACACAAGACTTCATAATCATCGTGGGGATTTGAAGCGCCTGGCAGGAGGGCGCGCCAGCCGAGGGAGGCACCAGATGAGTCGAGACGAGGTAGCCGACGATAAGGGTTTCGAGCAGTTCGAGAAGTTTCTCGAAGCCTGGTCGAGGCGAGACTTTCTAAAACGAGCGGGCGCCGCCGGCGCGTACATGGCCTTCCTCGGTGGGGCGGTCGAGTTCCTGGACGCTTGCGCAGGAACCAACAACCCGACGACCTCCGCCGCAAAGAAGGGCGGGCATGTTGTGGAGGGCAACTTCAGCGACATCCGCACGCTGAACTCCATGCTCAGCAGCGACACGGCCAGCAACCAGGTCATAGGCCTCATGTTCGACGGCCTCCTGAACTACAAGAAAAACGGTGACCTGATCCCGGCCCTCGCGGCTGAGCTGCCCAAGACGTCGGCCGACGGTCTCACCTACACGTTCAAGCTTCGGCCGAACCTGAAATTCTCCGACGGGCAGCCGCTGACCTCGGACGACGTCAAGTTCACCTACCAGCTCGCCTACGACCCGCAGTACGCGGACGTGTCCTCGCCCCGGCGTGGCGACCTATCCAAATACATCAAGAGCATCGACACGCCGGACCCCCTCACCGTCGTCATCACGACAACCCAGGTTTTCGCACCCTTCCTGGCCAGCCACGCCCTGTACGGGATCCTGCCCAAGCACGTGCTCGGCAGCCTCAGCGCCAAGGACATCAACACCGCCCCGTACAACACCGCTCCCACAGTGACCAACGGCGCTTTCAAGTTCGTCAGCTGGGAGAAGGGCCAGCAGGTGACCATGGCGCGCAACGACAACTACTGGGCCGGCCCGGCGTACCTCGACCAGTGGATCTACAAGGTCCTGCCCGACTCGGTGGCGGTGACCAACCAGCTGAAGACGGGAGAGATCGACATCGGCCCCGTCGACCCCGGCCAGTTCGACGCGGTCAAGACAGTCTCGACCGTCGCCATGTCAGAGTTCGGGGTCCCGACCTTCACCTTCTACGCCTACCAGCTCGACCCCGGCAAACCGGCGGGTCCGCTGTTCCAGGACAAGGCGGTGCGCCAGGCACTGCTCTACGCGCTCGACCGGCAGTCCATCGTCACCGCCGTCTACTTCGGCCACGGCCAGGTGGCCAACTCGGTCGAGCCGCCGATTTCATGGGCCTACAAGGACAAGCCACAGGTCGTCGTCGGCTTCGACAAGGCCAAGGCACAGTCGCTGCTCGACGGCGCCGGCTGGACGAAGGGCGCCGACGGCATCCGGGCCAAGAACGGCACCAAGCTCAAGTTCACGATGATCACCAACGCCGGCAACAAGCAGCGCGAATCGATGCTCACCGTGATGCAGCAGGCGTGGCACGACATCGGCGTCGATGCCACCCCCTCGCTGATCCAGTTTCCGCAGCTGGTCAGCCAGATCGTCAGCATCCGGACGTTCGACATGTTCCTCGTCGGCTTCAACTGGGCCGCGGACCCGGACGTCTCGCCTCTCTACCACTCGCGCAACGCGGTGCCCGGCGGCTTCAACGGCGCCGATTTCAAGAACGACCAGGCCGACGGCCTGCTCGACCAGGCCCTCAACACGCTGGACAGGACCAAGCGCAAGCAGCTCTACGGCCAGTTCCAGGACCTGATGTCAGACCTGCAGCCGTCGCCGGTCATTCTCTTCAACACCGGCATCTATGGGGTCAACACCCGGGTGCAGGGGACCGACTTCGGGCCCTTCAACCAGTTCACGCAGCGGCCGTGGAACCACGGCGTGTGGGTCACGGATGGCAAGTAGTTAGATGGAGGTAGTTCAAGAGCCGCCGGCCTTTACGCATAAGAGCTGATGCTCGCCAAGTACGTGGCCCGGCGGTTCTTCGCCTCCATAGTCGTCGTGCTCGGGGTGACGCTGATCACCCTCGTGCTGATGGACCGCACGCGCGGTACTTATGTGCCCGGCATCGACCTCAACCCGGCGCTGCGGCCCGAGGACATCGCCCGGCTGAGGGCCGACCTCGGTCTAGATCGGCCGTTTTACATCTGGTACATAACCTGGATCTGGGGCGTGCTTCACGGCGACTTCGGCCGGTCGATGATCGACGGGAGCACGGTCATGAGCCACATCCTCGACCGGCTGCCCAACACCCTCGAGCTCACGGGCACGGCGATCCTGATCGGAGTCTTGATCTCGATCCCGGTCGGGGTGATAGGCGCCCTTCGCCACGGCAGCAAGACCGACCACACGATGACGGTCGTCTCAGTGGCCGGTTTCGCGGTGCCTCAATTCTGGATGGGCCTGATCCTGATCCTCATCTTCTCGGTCACCCTCGAGCAGCACGGCCTGCCGTGGCTGCCCTCCAGCGGTGCATACAGCGCGGTCAACGGAGGCGACTTCATCGACCGTGTGGAGCACCTGATCCTCCCCGCGACCGTGCTCTCCTTCTTCTACACGTCCACGTGGTCGCGGTTCATCCGCTCGAGCATGCTCGAGGTGCTGTCCCAGGACTACATCCGCACGGCCCGCGCGAAGGGGATGAGCGAGCGGCGCGTCGTATACCTGCACGGGCTGCGTAACGCGCTCATCCCGCTCGTCACGCTGATCGGACTCGAGCTGCCAGGCCTCGTCAGCGGGGGCCTCGTGGTGGAGGTCGTCTTCGGCTGGCCCGGCATCGGCAAGCTGGCCTTCGAGCGTGCCCTCCAGTACGACTACACGACGGTGATGGGCGTGACGTTCTTCGCCACCATGCTCGTCATCGCGGGCAACCTGCTCGCCGACCTGCTCTACGGCGTGCTCGATCCCCGGATCAGGTTCGCATGATCGGCCCGAGTCGTGTCGCCGAGCTGGACATGCCAGGTGCGGCGATCGAAGGTTCATCGACCCGCCCGGCGCAGAGTTACTGGAACGAGTCGTGGGAGCGCCTGCGTGCCAATCGCATCGGCATCATGGCGGGGGCGCTGATCGTGGTTTTCGCATTGATCGCGGTCCTGGCGCCCGTCTTCTCGGCAGTCTTGACGCACTACGAGCCGCAGACGATCGACCTGAGCAAGACGTTCAGCCCGCCTGGCTCGGGGCACCTGCTCGGCAGCGACGAGCTGGGACGAGACACCCTGACGCGACTGATCTGGGGTGCGCGGGTGACCCTCGGCGTCGCGCTTCTCACGGTTGCCGTGTCACTCACCGTGGGGACCGCGGTCGGCATGATGGCCGGCTACTACGGCGGCTGGTTCGACGATGTGTTGATGCGCCTTGTCGACACGGTGCTCGCCATCCCGGCGATCTTCCTGTTCATCCTGATGTCGATCCTGTTCAAGCCGACCCCTGTGAGCCTGGCGCTGATCATCGCCTCGGTGGGGTGGGGACAGGTCGCGCGCCTCGTGCGCGGCGAGGTGCTGTCGGTCAAGCAGCGGGACTTCATCCTCGCGACGCGGTCGATCGGCGCCCGCCACCTCCGCCTCATGGCCCGGCACCTGCTTCCGAACGTGCTGCCGGTCCTGATCGTCGCGGCGAGCCTGGGCGTCGGCCAGATCATCCTCATCGAGGCAGCTCTCGACTTCCTGGGCCTCGGCATTCAACCGCCAACGGCGAGCTGGGGCAACATGCTGACCAACGCGGAGAGCTATTTCTTCCACTCCGTCTGGCTCGTCTACTTTCCTGGGGTGATGATCTTCGTCACGGTGCTCGCCTCCAACGTCTTTGGTAACGCCATCCGCGACGCCTTCGATCCACGACTCAAGTAACGAGCCTTAGGTGACCCAGCCGCTGCTAGAGGTTCAGGACCTTCACACGGTCTTCTCGACGAAAGAGGGATGGGTCAAAGCAGTCGACGGTGTCTCCTTCGAGCTCCACCCGGGCGAAACGCTTGGCATCGTGGGTGAATCGGGGTGCGGCAAGTCCGTCACCGCTCTGAGCATCATGCGGCTGCAGCGGCCCGGCCTGATCAAGAGCGGTCACGTGATGTTCAAGGGCGATGACCTGACCAAAGCCACCGAGGACGAGATGCGGGACGTGCGAGGGAAGGAGATCGCGATGATCTTCCAGGACCCGATGACCTCGCTCAACCCGGTGTTCCGCACCGGGTGGCAGGTTGCAGAACCGCTTCGCCTGCATCACGGATGGAATGCAAAGAAATCCCTCACCTCGGCGATCAACATGCTCGGCCGGGTTGGAATACCATCGGCCACCGAGCGCGCCGAGGACTATCCCCACCAGTTCTCCGGTGGCATGCGCCAGCGCGTGATGATCGCCATGGGCCTCACGACCACGCCCGAGGTGCTCATCGCGGATGAGCCGACGACCGCTCTCGACGTGACGATCCAGGCGCAGATCCTCGACCTCCTGCGCCACGTCAACCAGGAGTTCGGCACCGCGACCATCCTCATCACCCACAACCTCGGTGTCGTGGCGGGCATGTGCAAGCGAATCATCGTCATGTACGCGGGCCGCATCGTCGAAGCAGGCCCGACGGCGGACGTCTTCGCGCACCCCAAGCACCCGTATACGTGGGCGCTGCTGCGCTCGATTCCGCGGCTCGACGCCGAACGTCACGAACCGCTCAAGCCGATCGAAGGCCTGCCGCCCAACCTGGTCGACCTACCAGGTGGCTGCGCCTTCCATCCCCGGTGCGCCTTCAAGATCGAGAAATGCTCGCGGGACGTGCCCGCGCTGCAGAGAGTCGGTGACACGCAGCTCTCGGCGTGCTGGGTGACGCAGGCGGGAACGGAGCTGAAAGGTGCCTAGCGCGACGGTCAAGCCGCTGACCCGGGCGTGGACGACAGCGGACCCGCTGGTCGAAGTCAGCGATCTCAAGGTCTGGTTTTCGGTCTCGTCCGGAGTCTTGCAGCGAACTGTCGGCCACGTGCACGCGGTCGACGGCGTGGACCTGGAGATCAAGACCGGCGAAACAGTCGGTCTCGTCGGTGAATCGGGTTGCGGCAAATCAACACTGGGCCGGGCAGTGATCCGGCTGCTCGAGCCGACTGAAGGCAAGATCATCTTCAAGGGCGACGACATCAGCCACCTGCGCGGCGAGCGCCTCAGGGCTCTGCGCAGGGACATGGCGATGATCTTTCAAGATCCATACGCGTCGCTGGATCCGCGCCAGACCGTCGGCGACATCGTCGGCGAGCCGATCGACGTCCACCACCTCGCGAAGGGGAAGGAGCGGCAGGACCGGATCCAGGAGCTGCTCCGCGTAGTGGGCCTGAACCCGCGCTTTGTCGACCGGTATCCGCACGAGTTTTCAGGCGGGCAGCGTCAGCGCATCGGTATCGCTCGCGCGCTGGCGGTCGAGCCCAGCTTCATCGTGTGCGACGAGCCCATCTCCGCGCTCGACGTGTCGATCCAGGCCCAGATCATCAACCTCCTGGAGCGCCTGCAGTCGAAGTTCAACCTCACCTACCTGTTCATCGCACACGACCTTTCAGTCGTGAAGCACATCTCCAATCGGATCGCGGTTATGTATCTCGGCAAGATCATGGAGGTCGCGGGCGGGTCCCAGCTTTACCGGCGACCGAGGCACCCGTACACGGCGTCGCTTCTGTCCGCGATTCCGATCCCGGATCCTGTGATCGAGCTGCGGCGGGAGCGAACGATCCTGCAGGGCGACGTGGCTTCGCCCATCAATCCTCCTTCCGGATGCCGTTTTCGCACCCGGTGTCCGCGCGCGCGAGAGCACTGCGCGGAGGAGGTGCCAGCGTTGGAATCCTTCGGAGACGAGCACAAGGCGGCGTGCTTCTATCCATTAGATTGAGAAAGCACAGGTGAACCTACGGTTTCCTTGTTGAAACGCTCCCTTTTGGTGGCCCGCTCACCTGGCGGCGAAGGGGACAAAGTTACGGCCGGGATGAACCCGGCCGCGCAGACGACGCTGGATCTTTTAGATTGAAACGGTGGTCGCCGATCTAAAGGACCTCGCACGCGATCTGGTCAAGGCTTCATACCTCAAAGGCGATTTCGTCTTGCGTTCCGGCAAGCGCTCGAATCGTTACTTCGACAAATTTCTTTTCGAGACCGAACCAGAGCTGCTCAAGCGCCTCGGCGGCCAGCTCGCGAACCTCGTGCCGAAAGAGACAGAGCGACTGGCGGCGCCTGAGCTGGGCGCAGTTCTTCTCGGTGGAGCGGTGTCGATGGAATCCGGACTCCCGCTGTTGCTGGTGCGCAAGGAGCCGAAGGGTTACGGGACCACCAAGCAGATCGAGGGGCGGTTCACGGCGGGCGGGCGCGTCACGGTGATCGAGGATGTCGTGACCACGGGCGGTGACTCGCTTCGCTCGATCCAGGTGCTGCGCGATGCCGGGCTCGATGTCATCCACCTCGTCGTCGTGCTCGACCGAGGCGAGGGCGGGGAGGAGAACATCCGCGCCGCCGGCATCCCCTACTCGCCGCTATTCCGGATTCAAGACCT
>VBHJ01000200.1 GCA_005887685.1 Chloroflexota bacterium
CGCCTCCACTTCGAGGGTGCGCACCTTGACGGCCGCCTGCTCGAGCAGGCGAAGCCGTCCCTCGACGACGGGCTTGGGCGCGCTCACGGCGAGCACCAGGCACTCCTTCTTGGAGCGCCGGAGGACCTGCGCATCGAGCAGCCCTTCAGACAGGGGCAAGAGCCCAAACTCCCGATGTTGCAACTCGAGCGCCTGCAACACGCGATCCGACGGCAAGGGTGGCAGCGTGAGCTGCCGGACGACGACATCCGGTCCTCCTACCGCCGCGACCACGGGCTCGCCGTCGACTCGAGCGGCCGCGAGCGCGGCGTGGATCGCTCGCGCCGAGGCAGCGCCGTCGCCGCCGGCCGCGATCGGAGCGGTTCCGGTCGCAGTGATGCGCGCCTTCTTTGAGCTTCCCTCCAGGACAAGCACGCGCACGACGCTGGCGCTGATGTCGAGACCAATGGCCCGCTGTCTGAGAAAGGTTTTCACCAAGACACTCCCCACCCCGCTAAATGTGGTCCCATTTCGAGCTGACAATCGACACAAACGATCCCGCGGCCGGTCCGGCGGCTCCCGGCACGAGGCCGAGATTCCACGGCGCCTGGTAGAGCTGGGGGACGGTCCCCGCATTGGTGAAATCAAACTGCTGGGCGGATACGGTGCCCGCGACCTGGATCGTGCCTGTCGCTCCGGTCACGTAGAACTGGGCCGTGAGACCCGGGTTCGCCGCGAAGAACGTGCCGAGGATGTTGCGGGCGCCGCCCGGTCCGAGCTTGATGTCGCCCGTTGTGAGCATGCCGACGAAGTGATTCGCCGGATACGGGTAGCCGCACGGGTATGCCCCGGAGCCGCACCCGGCCCATGCCTGGTTGACGGTCGTGTCGGACAACAGACCCGTGTCGATCTCGAACGCGGGTGTGCCGGCGGGGTTGTCGGCGACGATGATGAGCTTGCCCTGGTAATACATGTTGTTGTCGGCCACGACATCGACCGGTGAGGTTTTCAGCGTCGGAGTCGCTGCAGGCGCGGTCCCAAGCCGGTTGAGGTAGACGTTGATCGGCTCGACATCGGGGCGGATCGGGTTGCCGTCGATGAAGCCGACGATGTGCCCCGCGGCGATCTGAAGCGTGCACGACGTGGCGTTCGTGGCGCCCTGCCGCGTGCATGCGGCGGGCTTGATGGGGAGGACCGGCACGGGCCCAGAGCCGAAGTTGGGTGTCGCGCCGGTCTCCAGGGCGGTCAAAACCGTGGTGCAATCCGCCGCCGTACCCGTGACGTTGATGTCGCAGCCCGCATCGCCTCGACTCGCGTCGATGCGCCACGCGCTCGTGTAGAAGTACTCCGGAAAGTTCGTTCCGCCGGAAACGGGGTCGGTGGTGTTCGGACACGTCGAGCCCGGGGGATTGAAAAAGCACCGATAACCCACACCGTCGATGATCGTGGAATCGCTCAGGAGCGGGATCGCCGGCAGCTCGCCCGACGGATATGGCCCTTGGGCGCTCGTCCAGACGTTGCACCTCGAGTTCGTCGTCGTCGAGCCATTGAGACCCTTATTGCTCGACGGAGGCGGAGGATTGCACGAGCCTTGACTCCCGGACCAGTCTCCGCTGCTGTAGACGCCGGTGAGCGTGTCCTGAGCGGGCGTATTTCCGCATGCTCCGCCTCCCGATTCCGGGCCGCCGAGACACGCGCTGTTGGCGGTGATCTGGATCGTTCCTTCCTTGACCTTCAGAACGGCTCCGAGCGTGTTGACGGTGGTCCCATCCGCGTACTTCCACGGAATGCGATCGTGCAGGCTCGCGTTGAGGCCGTTGTAGTTGTTCTGGATGCCACTGTTGCCACTGAAATTTGCCGCTATGCAACCACTGCCCGGACACTTCACGAACTGGATCGAGCCCGCAATGCGCGCGCCGCCGCGAAACGCGCCCCCGGTAGGCCCGCCGATCGCGAACGGCGCATGTGGCTTGTTCGCGGTCACGTTCGCCGTGGCGTTGATCTGGACGATGTGGGAGGCGGTCCCGGTAAGCGCGGTCAGGGCGCCGCGGGATCTGAACTGGGCCTTCAGCTGATTGCTGGGGGCGGCAGGGTCCGGTCTGACGCACACCGTATAGGTCCCGCCGGCGAACGCCTGGTCCAGCACCAGCTGTTTGAATCCGGCCGCACCGTCCGTCAACAGGGCAGCAGGACAGGCGGTGGCCAGCGAGATCCGCGCAAGCTTGTTGTCGGTGATCCAGTTTGGGGTCGGGGGTGGATTCGCACAATTCGCGGCGTTGATCGGGCTCGTCACCGTTGGCCCGCACATGAACTCGAGGTAGAAGAGATGCAGCCCGCGCTCGAGCCCCGCCTCCGCAATCTCCAACGCCCGGACGGTGGTCTGACTATCGAGCTTCAGACGCGCATCGAGCCGCGCGACGTTGAACAGGGCCAGACCCAGGATGGTCATGACGAACACGAGCATGAGTCCCATGACCAGCACGCTGCCGCGCTCGTCAAGGAGAGAACGGAACCGCGGTCGGAGATCTCGGCGTCTCATCAATGCCGGTTTGCCACAATCGCCAGGCCGAACGTTTCTGAGTGATTCGTACCTGCGCTGACTGTGAACACGATGTTCGCCCCGGGGACGACGCCGCACGATTCGCCTGCGATAGTGCACACCGTCGGCGTGCCCTGGCACGTTCCGTTGAGCGCGCCGCACGGCGTGACCACTGTCACACTCCAGGCCGTCGCGGACAGCGGGACGAGCGAGCCCGAGAATAAATTCGCGGCGGGGGCACAATCGTTGCCCGCCGCGGCCCGGGTGCAGCGCCTCAATTGCGGAGGCGTGCTCGTGTCCCGGTAGTAGCACGTCACCGCTCCGGCAGCGCCTGGGATGACAAGGACAGGGTCGTTGGTCGTGGAGGCTGCGGACGGCGTGGCCGTGAGTGGCAAGCAGACAGGCGTGACTGTCGCCGCGTCTTCGACCTGGGGCGTTCCGTCGACTAAACGAAGCTGCCGGCCGAGCTCGTCGGCGATCGCGCTGCCCTGGCGCTGGAGTGCCGCTTGTGCGTCGACGTATTTGCCAGCCCTCAGCGTCATGAGGAAGAAAATGGTGAGACCCAGCACGACGCCGACCGCAACCACTGCGGCGACGAGGACCTCGATCACGCTGGACCCGCGCTGGGACCGCATGTCAGTGCTTCACGTAAACGGCCGTGACGCTGATCGGTCCCGCCTGCCGAACGAGGGACCTGACGGTGACGGTGATGATTCGTGGGACGTCTCCGCTTCCATCCAGGTCTGTGCCCGCGGCGATCGTCGTGCTGCGCACGAAACCGGGGAAACCCGGCACCGGTCCTTCGGCCTCGGTGACAGCGCGGGCGAGCCCGATGGCGCGCAGCTCCTCCAATCGCTGTTGCGCCAGGAAGAGCGCCACTCGCTCGCCCCCCTCAGCGGCGACGAACGAACTTCCCATGCTGAACAGCAGAGCGAGACCGATCATTGCGATCAGGACTATGACGCTCGTCGTGAGCACTTCGAGCAGTGCGATACCGCGTTCCCCGCAGAGTTGTCGCCGTTGATCCGCAGCGTAAATCACCAATGAACGCCCCTTCGCGCAATCACATTTTCGCCACAGTACTGCTGGAGGCCGGCCCGGAGCCGGCCTCCGCGTACATCATTAGCCGCAGAGCGGGTCAGTGAGAGCGACGGTGCCAGCCGCCGTGCTGCACCGCATCGTTACAACGCCACCGGCGTCGATGAAGACGGCGGCGCCCATATTCGTGACGGGCGCGATCGTCCCTGCGACGTTGATCGGCCCGCCGAGAAATCGGTTGTTCGGCACGTCGAGCGTGACGGTCGTGATCGTAACAGTCCACTTGCCGTCACCGCTCACACCACCCGCGGTCACGCCAATTCTCTGCGCCAGCAGTGCAAGCGTGCAGTTCGTCGCCTCTGAACCGGTGTTCTGCTGCGCGCATGCCTGAGCCGCGGTGAGTGTCGCGCCGGCAAGTGCCTTGGCCTCGGCCAGACGCGAGTCTCGGACGTAGCCCAGGTACAACGGCACGCCGACCGCCGCCAGGATCCCGACGATCAGGACGACGACGATCAGTTCCATCAGAGTGAATCCGGCCTCGTTTGTCAGCGCGCGTTTCAGAAGTTTCCGCATTGTCCGTCTCCTTTTTCTCCCCCTGCTTTTATTGGGCCCGCGCCCGCAATTGGGTGTGCCGAAGTAGAGCAAGGCCCGTGCCGGCCTTGCGGCCAGCGCCGTCGTGTCAAACGCCGCGGAAAGTCACGATCCTCGCATGTCCGGAAAGTCATCCTCCAACAGCGGATCTAAAATTTTCAGGTCGCGGCTCTGAATTTCAGAGGAACCGGAGCAGCGACAGTCGGAGTCGCGCCCCGTGGTCCCAGAAATTTGTCGCCCGATCCGCCGAGTCTGTTAGCGTAATAGGTCCATGAGTAGCGCAGAGAGTATCGCAAGGTCGCTCGCGCACGGTGCCGTCGGGCCGGAGCGGCTTCCGCCCGAGATCGTCGACCTCTTGACGCTGGCGCTGCGGCGTGGCGCGACCGACATTCTTCTCGCGGTGGACCGCGCGCCAAGCTT
>VBHJ01000032.1 GCA_005887685.1 Chloroflexota bacterium
CAGCAGCATCACCACTTCTTCCAGTGACGTGTTGCCGGCGCGCTCGCCGATGCCGTTGATGGTGCACTCGACACGCCGGGCTCCTGCGGACAGCGCGGCGAGGGTGTTGGCGACTGCGAGGCCGAGGTCGTTGTGGCAGTGCACCGAGAAGAGAGCCTTCTCGCTGCCTCGCGCCTCGTTGATCACGCGGCGAACCAGCTCGCCGAACTCATAGGGCAGGCAGTATCCGGTGGTGTCGGGGATATTGATCACGTTGGCGCCGGCCGCGATCATCGTCTCGACCGTCTCGACGAGGTAGTCCGGGTCGGCGCGTCCCGCGTCCTCGGGTGAGTACTGGACGTTCTCGCACAGCGTGCGCGCGTACGCCACCATCTCCGCACCGCGCTTCAACACCTGCTCGCGGGACATGCCGAGCTTGCGGTTGATGTGCACGTCCGAGACCGACAGCACGATGTGGATCTGCGGGTTCTCCGCTTCTTTGATCGCGCCCCACACCGCGTCGATGTCTTCTTTCACGGCACGGGCGAGCGCGGTCACCTGCGCGCCGCGGATCTCGCGCGCGATCCGCCGGCAGGCTTCGAAGTCGCCTGGCGACGAGATTGGAAATCCGGCTTCGATCACGTCGACGCCGAGCTTTTCCAGCTGCCGCGCGATGCGGACCTTGGCGTTCGAGTCGAGGTGGAACCCGGGCGACTGCTCGCCGTCGCGCAGCGTGGTGTCGAAGATGAATACGCGATCGGGCGATGAGTTCTTCATTTCTCTACAGGCTCCAACCAGGTCATCATCGAGCGCAGCTCGCGCCCAACCTGTTCGATTTGGTGGCCGGCATCCTTGCGCCGCATCTCGAGGAATCCCTCCCTGCCATTCGAGTTCTCGTCGAGCCAGCGCTCGGCGAACGAGCCGTCCTGGATCTCGGCCAGCACCTGCCGCATCGACTGCCGCACGTGGTCGTCGATGACGCGCGGGCCCGAAACGTAGTCGCCGAACTCGGCGGTGTCCGAGACGGAGTAGCGCATGAATCCGAGGCCGCCCCGGTACATCAGGTCGACGATCAGCTTCAGCTCGTGCAGGACTTCGAAGTACGCGAGCTCGGGCTGATAGCCCGCCTCGACCAGGGTCTCGAACCCGGTCTTGACCAGCGAAGCGACGCCGCCGCACAGCACGGCCTGCTCGCCGAACAGGTCGGTCTCGGTCTCTTCCTTGAACGTCGTCTCGAGGACCCCGGCGCGGCCCGCACCAAGCGAGCGGGCGTAGGCGAGGGCGCGCTGCCACGCGTGGCCGGTCGCGTCCTGGTAGACCGCGATCAAAGCGGGGACGCCCTGCCCGTTGGCGTACGTGCTGCGCACGAGATGGCCCGGGCCCTTGGGCGCGATCATCGCCACGTCGATGTCCTGGTTGGGCTTGATCTGCGCGAAGTGGATCGAGAAGCCGTGCGCGAACATCAGCATCGAGCGCGGCTGCAGGTGTGCTTCGATCGATTCGCGGAACAGCTTGCCCTGCCCCGCGTCCGGCGTGAGCACCATCACGACCGTCGCCTCGGAGACCGCCTCCGGCACGGGCACGGCGCGAAGGCCGTCGGCCTCGACACGCTCGATCGACTTGCTGCCCGGATACAGCCCGACGCGAACGTCCTCGCCGCTGTCGCGCAGGTTCAATGCATGCGCGCGGCCCTGGCTTCCGTAGCCGATCACCGCGACCGGTTCCCCCAGGGTCGGCGGGCAGTCGGCCTCGTAATGGATCTTCATGCCGTTCTCCTCATCACGACGGGGCCGGAACGGACGACGTCCACTATTCCGTGCCGCGCCAGCTCGTCGACGAAGTCGCCGACGTCGGCGGCTTCGCCCGAAAACTCGATGGTCGTGGTGTCCTTGCCGCTCATCAGGACTTTCGCGCCGCGCTCGAGCAGTCCCTCCAGCGCGGCGGGCGCGACCTTCGCGACGACCAGCTCGCGACTGTGCAGGTCGTGTCCGGTCAGGTCTTCGATCTCGACCACCTCCACCAGCCGCTCGAGCTGCTTGCGCACCTGGTCGGCCTCGGCGTGTCCGTGGTCGATCTGGAGGATCAGGCGCGACCGCCCGGGCTCATGACTCGGGCCGACGGTGATCGACAGCACGTGAAAACCGCGGCGGCGGATCACGCCCGTGACCTTGGTGAGGGTGTTCGGCCCGTCCTCCACGACGACGGACAGCACGACAGTCTTGTCCTCCCCATTCATGGGGAGGTGTCGGGCGGAGCCCGACGGAGGGGCTGTTTCAGGCATTCTCGGGGGCCTCCCAGAACTCGTTCAGGCTCTTGCCCAGCGGCACGATCGGGTAGACGTTGGCCTCGGGGTCGATTCGGAAGTCGATCAGGAACGGGCCCTTGGTCCGCTCGGCGGCGTCGAAGGCCGGCGCGATGTCCTCGAACTTCTCGACTCGCAGGGCGGGAAGGCCGTATGCCTCGGCCAGCTTGACGAAATCGGGCATGTGCGTCAGGTCGACCTGCGAGCGGACGCCGCCGTAGAAGTCGTCCTGGAACTGGCGAACCATGCCGAGCGAGAAGTTGTTGAGCAGCACGATCTTGACGTCGAGCTGATGCTCGACCGCGACCGACAGCTCCTGCGCGGTCATGACGAATCCGCCCTCGCCCGCCACGCACCACACGGGCAGCTCCGGCCGCGCGAATTTCGCGCCGAGGGCGGCCGGGAGCGCGAAACCCATCGTGCCCGAGCCTCCCGAGTTGATGAACAGGCCCGGCCGGTCGTAGTTCCACCACAGCGCGGCCCAGATCTGGTTCTGGCCGACGTCCGCCACCACGATCGCCCGGCTGTGCGCCCGCCGGTACATCTCGATCAGCACGTCCTGCGGCTGCAGCCGGCCGTTGGAGTGCTTGTAGCGCAGGGGATGCTCCTCGCGCCAGGCGTCGATCTGATTCAGCCAGGTGCTGCGACCGGCGTCGAGATGGTCGATGTGGGGCAGCATCGCCTCGAGCGCCTGCTTCGCG
This sequence comes from Chloroflexota bacterium, assembly GCA_005887685.1. Lineage (GTDB taxonomy): Bacteria > Chloroflexota > Dormibacteria > Dormibacterales > Dormibacteraceae > 40CM-4-65-16. Next base: position 2,983 of record VBHJ01000032.1, read on the forward strand.
TCCGCGACGAGCTCGATGTGTGGGCGGACGTTCTTGCCCATCTCCGAGCCGTCGATGTCGATGTGGATGAAGGTCTTGACCTTCGGCGCGAAACCGGCCAGGCGCGCCGTCACTCGGTCGTCGACGCGCATGCCGACCATCATCAAAAGGTCCGCATCCTGGACCGCTTTGAGGTTCCAGCCCGTGCCCATGAACCCGGTCATGTGCAGCGACAGCGGGTGCTTGACCGGAAACGCTCCGATGCCGAGCAGGGTGGTGCCCACCGGCGAGGCTGCCGCTTCGGCCAGCTCCTGGAGCTGGGCCTCGGCGTGGCTGAGCAGCACGCCGTGGCCGGCGAGGATCACCGGGCGCTCTGCCTCAGCCAGCGCCCGGGCTGCCTGCCGAGCGTGGCCGAGGTCGACGTGTCCGTTCAGCTTGTACCCGGGAATCTGCAGTCGCTCCGGTGTCACGCGCTCCGCGTCGGCCTGCTGGACGTCCTTGCAGATGTCGATCAGCACCGGGCCGGGCCGGCCCGTGGTGGCGATGTGGAACGCCTCGTGGATCACGCGCGGCAGCTGGTCGATCTTCGTCACGAGGTAGCTGTGCTTGGTCACCGAGCTGGTTGCGCCGATGACGTCGGACTCCTGGAAGGCGTCGCGGCCGACCTGGGTGCTGTTGACCTGGCCGGTGATCGCGATCATCGGCACCGAGTCCATGTACGCGGTGCAGAGCCCGGTGACCAGGTTCAGGGCGCCAGGCCCGGAGGTGGCGAACACCACGCCCGGCTTGCCGCAGGCGCGGGCGTAGCCGTCGGCCATGTGCGCCGCGCCCTGCTCGTGGCGGACCAGGATGTGCTTGAGCTTGGGATGCTCGGGGAGGTGCTGGTAGATGGGCAGGTTGGCGCCGCCCGGGTAGCCAAAGATGTACTCGACACCTTCGCGCTCCAGCGCTTCCAGCACCATGTCGGCTCCGGTCACTTGTTTGGCGGGCTCCTTTGAAAATGAGAAAGCCCCCGCCTTTCGGTCGGGGGCTTTTGCGATCTACTTGGTGGTCTGGCTAGGTCGCGCGTGCCCCCGATCGAACTCCAATAAGGCCCAGAAGGCCCAGAAGCAGTACTACGAGGAGGGCAAACCTTGCCATGAGGTTGTGAATGTTAACGAGTAACCACCCGCATCGGGTTGTGGCTTGGGAACAAATTTCTGACCCCGACCGTGCGTAAAGTTGTCGTTCCCAATGCCAAAGACGCTAGGCGAGAAGCTGTGGGACGCCCACGTGGTGCGCTCCGCCGAGGGCGAGCCCGACCTCCTTTTCGTCGATATGCACCTCGTCCACGAGGTCACCTCGGCCCAGGCTTTCGAAGGGCTGCGCATGTCCGGACGGCGGGTTCGCCGGCCCGACCTGACGGTCGCGACGATGGACCACAACGTACCCACGAAGGGCGGCTTCCGGGCGGCCGACGAGCTCTCCCGGAAGCAGATGGACGCGCTCACGGAGAACTGCCGCCGCGAGGGCATCCCGCTGCACCAGATCGGGAGCCGGCGCCAGGGGATCGTGCATGTGATCGGCCCCGAGCTGGGCCTGACCCAACCCGGCATGCTCATCGTCTGCGGCGACTCCCACACCTCGACCCACGGCGCGTTCGGGGCGCTCGCCTTCGGCATAGGGACGTCTGAGGTCGAGCTCGTTCTCGCCACGCAATGCCTGCCCCAGAGGCGCCAGGGCGACCTTGCGGTCAACGTCTCCGGCGACCTACCCCTCGGCGTGACGGCGAAGGACGTCGTGCTGGGGCTGATCGGCCGGACCGGCACCTCCGCCGGCCAGGGCCACCTGGTCGAGTACCGCGGTCCGACCATCCGCGCCCTGTCGATGGAGGGCCGGATGACCGTCTGCAACATGTCGATCGAGTGGGGCGCCAAGGCCGGCATGGTGGCTCCAGACGACACCACGTTCAAATACCTGGAGGGCAAGCCGCACGCGCCGCGCGGACAGATGTGGGAAAAGGCGCTCGACCACTGGCGCTCACTGGCGACCGACGAAGATGCCGCCTTCGGTGGCGTCATCGACCTCGACGCGAGCAAGCTCGAGCCGCACGTGACATGGGGCACCACGCCTGGCCAGGTCGTGCCGGTCACAGGACGCGTGCCCTCGCCGCGTTCCGAGACCGACGAGCGAGCCCTGCGCTACATGGACCTGCTGCCGGGTACCGCGCTGGCCGACATCGCGATCGACCGCGTCTTCATCGGCTCGTGCACCAACGCACGGCTGGAGGACCTTCGCGCGGCGGCCAGCGTGATCCAGGGCCGCCACGTCCACCCCAAGGTGCACGCGATGGTGGTGCCCGGCTCGACCTCGGTCAAGCGCGCCGCCGAGGACGAGGGGCTCGACGCGGTGTTCAAGGCGGCGGGTTTCGAGTGGCGCAACGCGGGCTGTTCGATGTGCCTCGCCATGAACCCCGACACCCTGGCGCCGGGTGAGCGGTGCGCCTCGACGTCGAACCGCAACTTCGAAGGCCGGCAGGGTTCCGGCGGAAGGACGCACCTGATGAGCCCGCCGATGGCCGTGGCCGCTGCGCTGACCGGGCATCTGGTCGACGTTCGGGAGCTGCTGTAGATGGAACCGGTGAGGCGCGTCGCGGGACGCATGGCACCGCTAGACCTGGCCGACGTCGACACCGACCAGATCATCCCCAAGCAGTTCCTGAAGCGCATCGAGCGGACGGGCTACGGCCCCTTCCTTTTCTATGACTGGCGCGCGCGGGGAAATTTTGTGCTCGACCGCGCGGAATATTCGGGGGCTTCGGTCCTGGTGACGGGAGCCAACTTCGGCTGCGGGTCGTCCCGGGAGCACGCGACGTGGGCGCTGCGCGACGTCGGATTCCGGGCGATCATCGCGCCGAGCTTCGCCGACATCTTTCGCGCCAACTGCTACAAGACGGGGCTGCTGGCGGTGACGCTGCCCGAAAGCCAGGTGCGGCATTTGATCGACCTCGTCTCGGAAGACGCGTCGGCCGAGGTCACGGTCGACCTCGAGGCCCAACAGGTGCGCGGCGACGGCTTCAGCTACCGGTTCGAGATCGACGCGTTCGCGCGCGAATGCCTGCTGCGCGGCCTGGACGAAATCGCCCTGGTAGAACGCCACGAAACAACAATCGCAACCTACGAAACCCACCGCGCCCCGTGGCTACCCACGGTCAACTAGTCCCCCTCTCCCCATAGGGGAGAGGGTCGGGGAGAGGGTCGGCCAAAGCAAGAGTTGCCAGGTAAATCACACACGAGCTTCACCTCCCCGCTTGCCGGGGAGGTCGGCGGCGCAGCCGCCGGGTGGGGAGGTTCAAGTCCCCGATATGGCCTCAGCCGATAAAGCGCCAGCCGCCGTACATCACCGAGAGCACCACCATCGCCGAGGCGGAGATGAGCAGCCACGCCAGCTGCAGGTTGCGTCTCGGCGCGAGCCAAGTGGCGAATGCGAAGTAGCACGGAAATATCACCGAGACGACGCGCGGTATGAGGCTGAAGATGTGCAGGTACAGGCCCTGGTCGGCAGCCACCAGCACCTGCGTCACCGCAAACGCCCCATAACCGATGGGCATCCGTCGGGTCACCCAGGCCGCGCCGATGGCGAACAGCAGCAGCACGGGCACGCCGATCGCTTCTGGGTTGAACGGATCGCCTTCGATCACCGCCTTGGGAAACGAGCCCACGACGTACAGCGGGTTGCGGTCAGGACCGATCCAGAAGGATCGCGCGTGAACGAATCCCAGCGGGTCGCCCATTTGCGCCCAGTCGACCAGGCTCACCACGACCAGGCCCAGGACCGGCAGGACAATCGCCACCAGAACCGCCCGACGGCGGTTGCCAAAGGCTGCCTCGCCTCCGAGAGCCGCGGCAACCAGCACGCCCGGGAATCGAGTCGCAGCGGCGGCCAGCCCGGCCAATCCGGCCGGCAGCCAGTGCCCCGTCTCCATGAGCACGAAGGCGCCGACGGTGAGGAGCAGGAACACCGACTCGGTGTACGGGTAGCTGAAGAACATCGCGGCGGGACCGAGCGAGATCAGCCACAGCGTCAGCCGGGCCCGATCGGCGTCCATGTACCGAACCGCGATCACGTAAAGGAGCGCAAGGGCCGCAAAGAAACAGACGTTGGGGATGAGGAACATCGCCCAGTCGCTGCCGCCGGCGAGATGGATCAGCAGCGGATAAAACGGAAACCAGGCGACCCGCAGCGCCTCCGCGGTCGCGCCGCCGGACCCAAGCCCATATCCGTGGTTGGCGATGTATCCATAGGCGTCCGCGTCCCAGTGAAAGAACGGAGCCAGTGCAGACGGCGGGTTGAGCGCGGAAAAGAGGCCGGGTGGCGGCTGGAAGCTTCGCGCGCCCCACGCTGTGGCTGCCCAAACGAGGAACCGGCTGACCAGGAAAGGGGCGATCGCCACCTTCAGCCCGGTTACGAAGTGCGCCCTCGGAATCGGAGCCGGGCGAATGACGCTCGCGCGAGCCCAGCGTCGCAACGACTCACGGAGCACGGCCGCCCGATCCCGCGCGGCGACATTCGAGTCAGGCGATGTCGGCGGTTTCGCGACTTCGGTGTCGATCATGCCGACTTCTTTTGAGCCAGGGCGAGAATCGAGACTCCAAATGGGATGTCCATCCGTCTGAGAATCGGTCCCTCGGCACCGAACACATGCGCCAACACGTAGTTCACCGGTCGCGGCGCAGGGTACCTGAAGTCTGATTGGTGCGCTATGCGTGGCCGCAGGCGGTGCTCGAGCCGTCGCAACAGCCGGACAGCCGCGATGGGGGCAAACAACAGAGCGTTCATGTACGAGACGCGCACCACCTCGAACCCGCTTTCGACGAGCCGCTGACGCAGCTCATTCGCGGTGTATCGCCGCTTGTGCATGTTCACCTCGTCCTGGTCTCCCCACAGGAACCGGTGGGCCGGAACGGTCACCAGGATCTGGCCGCCAGGTCGCAGCACGCGTTTCATCTCCTGGAACGCCGCAACGTCGTCATCGAGGTGTTCGACCACGTCGAGTGCTGTGACCAGGTCAAATGAACCGTCGCCGAATGGGAGGTCTGCGGCTTCCCCGAGGCCAACGTCCTCCAGACCACGCTCGCGACAGTATCCGACCGCTTCCTCATCGATATCGACACCCTGTGCCTTTCCAAATGAAGACAGGTACGTGAGCATGGTTCCAGTCCCACAGCCGACGTCGAGGATCCGGCGCGTGTGGTGTCCGTTCGACCCCAGATATCGGTTCAGGACCTGGAGCAGGATGCGGCGGCGACCGACGAACCACCAGTGGACGTCTTCCACCTGGCGGTATTCGCGGTAGTACTCGCGCTTCAGCTCAGGAACTCTGCGCCCAAGGCTCGGAAGGGTCCATCTGCCTGTACTTCGCAATGACGTCGGCGATCCCCGACTCGAGTGGGATCCGCGACTGCCAGCCCAGGCGCTCGCCGATCAGTGTGGTGTCGGCCACGAAATCTCCTGTCTCGACCAACGCGTCATCGGCCGGCCACTCGATGTGCTTGATGGTTCCTCGACCGGCCTTCTTGACCACGAGCTCCGCCATCTGCAGAAAAGAGACTCCATTGCCACTTCCGACATTGAAGATCATGCCGTCCGCCTGGCTCGACACGCCGGCTGCCAGCAGTGCAGCGACCACGTCATCGATGTGGATGTAATCGCGCAGCTGAGAGCCGTGTCCGTACACCGTGAGGGCATTGTTCTGCATGGCCTGGTGGATGAACCAGTTCACCACGCCGTACCGATTTTGCTCGGGGCGTTGAAAGGGACCGTACGGATTGGTGATGCGGAGGATGGTCGTGCGCAATCCATGCAGCCGCCCGTACAGCAGGAGGTACTGCTCGCACGTCCATTTATGTATGCCGTAAATCGACAGCGGCGCAGCAGCCGCGAGCTCGCTCGTCGGCTGCTTCTCGTTGGCGCCGTAGACCAGCCGCGAGCTGGGAAAGACGACCTTGACCGGGCGGTTCAGGCGCCGGCACGCATCGAGCAGCGTCAACATGCCTCGCCCGTTGACGTCGAGATCCTCGAGCGGAGATGCATTGCTCGCGGCCGCACCGGACTTGCCGGCCAGATGAAATATGAGGTCGCAGCCTTCGACCGCCTCCTCGACCAGGACGGGGTCTCGAATGTCGCCGTGCAGAAAGGTCGCCTTGCCGAGGACCGTTTCGATGTTGCCCGGCATGGGCGGCCACGACCGGCTGAGCACTTTCAATTTGACGTCGGCGTCGATCAGCTGCCGGACGAGGTTGAACCCCATGAAGCCCAGCCCACCGGTGACAAGGACAACCTTCCCCGCGTATGCATTACGCGACATGCGGCCGAAGCTTAATACGGCGGCGCCGCGTACCACGAAGCCCGGGTCAGGTCAGGCTATAGCCGGCGGCGGGGTAGTAGACGTCGTCACAGCCCAGGCTGCCGCACGAGGTGCCGGCACTGCTCACGTCGCGCGCCCACACCGTGTAGAGGTAATTTCCTGAAGCCATCGCGGAGGTGTTCCAGGTGGCCGTCGCGGCGTTGGAGTAGGGCTGCAGAATCTGCCAGGTGTGAGAGCCGGGGGCAAGCAGCCAGAACTGGTAGAGCGGGTGGGAACAGCCTGACGCGCTCGCCGTGAAGGTGACCGTCGTTCCGGAAACCTGTGGCGATCCCGGTGCGGCGGAGTCGGAGACCGAGGTGCAGGGCTGGCTGGTCAACGAGTAAGCAGCGGCCGCATAGTAGGTGTCGAGACAGCCCAGGCTGCCGCACGAGGTTCCAGGGCTGCTGGCGTCGCGGGCCCAGACCGTATAGAGGTAGCTGCCCCGCAACAGGCCGGTCGTATTCCAGCTGGCCGTGGCTGTGCTGGAGTACGGCTGGAGAATCTGCCAGGTTTGCGAGCCGGGCGCGAGGACCCAGAACTCGTAGAGCGGGTGCGGGCAGCCCGAGGCGGCGGCCGTGAAAGTGATGACACTCCCGGAGCTTTGGGGCGAAGCCGGCGCGGCGGAATCGGTGACGGAGGGGCAAGGCTGGGTGGTGAGCGCGAAGGCGGCAGCCGAGAAATACGCGTCATTGCATCCGAGCGAGCTGCAGCTCGATCCCTGGCTGCTGGTGTCGCGAGCCCACACCGTGTAGAGGTAGCTGCCGGCGGCCAGGCCGCTGGTGTTCCAGTTGAGAGTGGCGGAGCTGGAGTACGGCTGGGCGACCTGCCAGGTGTGAGATCCCGCGGGCAAGATCCAGAACTGATACAGCGGGTGGGGACAGCCTGACGCGCTGCCGGTGAACGTCACCGTCGTCCCGGATAGCTGCGGTGAGGCCATGCCGGCCGAGTCGGTGACCGAGGTGCAGGGCTGAACGGTCAGGGTATACGTGGGCGCCGCGACGAACGCATCGCTGCAGCCGAGCGAGCCGCAGCTTGTGCCTGGGCTGCTCACGTCGCGGGCCCAGACCGTGTAGAGATAGCCGCCGGCCGGCAGGCCGGTGGTGTTCCAGTTGAAGGTCGGGCTGCTCGAGTAGGCCTGCACGACCTGCCACTGGGAGCCGGGGCGGAGAAGCCAGAACTGGTACAGCGGGTGAGGGCAGCCGGAAGCCGTGGCCGTGAAGGTCACCGCGGTCGCCGAGAGTGACGGCGAGCTCGGGGAGGGCGAGTCGTTCACCGAGGTGCAGGGCTGGCTGATGAGCGTGAACACCGTGCCGGGGAAGTAACCGTCATTGCAACCCAGGCTGCTGCAGAAGGTGCCGCTGCCGCCCGCGTCACGGACCCACACCGTATAGAGGTAGTCGCCGAGCGGAAGGCTCGTGTTCCAGCTGAAGGTCGCATTGGTGGAGTACGGCTGGACGATCTGCCAGCTGCTGGAACCAGGCCGAAGAATCCAGAACTGATACAGCGGATGAGCACAGCCGGGTGCACTGGCGCTCAAGGTGACCGTCGTGCCGGCCAGCTGAGGCGAGCCTGGGCTCGTGGTCACAGTCGGCGTGACGCACGGGCCGAGCCCGAAGGACATCCGCGCGTAGCTGTCCCTGACCACGGATGAACCTTGGTTTCGCGCGTCGACCTGGAACGTGTACGTCCCCATGGCCTTCCCGGTGCTGTCCCAGTTCAGTACAGGAGACGTGCTGTAGTCCTGCACCACCGTGAAACTGGAGGCGCCAGGAGCCTCGACCCAGAAACGATACGTGGCGGTGCCCGCGCACAGTGCGGACCCGGTCACGGTGATGTGCGCTCCAGGGATCTGCGGTGAGGTGTGATCCGCGGTGAGCGCGGCTTGCGAACACTGGCCGAACTTCGTGAGGATCAGCGACCACAGCTCAGGCGCGCCCCCGCCGTAGTTCAAGGCGAAGATCCCGATGCCTCGCAGGTGGTTGTTGATGACCAGGTTGTATTTGTTGCCCAGCGATGTCACGTCGTCGTAATACATCTCGCGATTGCAGCCTTCGTACGGGCTGGACCAGGTGTCCCATGCGGTGCCGCCCTGTGTGTCGACCGCGTCACGATGTCTGACGTACTGGCTGTTGTTGGAGAAGGTGCTTTCCCCTGTGGCGTCGAGGTACCCGTCCGCCGTCCAGTGGCCGCCTGACGGAAGCGGCGCGTTGGCTGGGGCGTTGTACGGCGTGTAGCCGCTCAGGCATTCCTTCCGGCCGTAGTAGGGGATGCCCATGATGACCTTCGAGGGCGCAACGACCGCGGAGTATTCGTTCGAAGCGCGGGTGTCGTTCCAGTAGTAGGTGGACAGTGGGGCGGTCGGCCCGAGGCAGTACGTGCTGCAGTTCAACGGCGGTTGAAATGAGTTGTCGTACTCCATGTCGTAGGCCATGACGAAGAACGAGTCGACGTAATTGGCAAGCGCACCAATGTCGAAGAAGCCCAGGTAGGCCCCCGTCGAGTCGCGGTATCCTGCCGCGCCCGAGTAGGTGTCGACCGACAGATAAGACCCGGCCGGCAACGCGGACCGCATGTGGGCTACGAATGCCGTGAACAGCGATTGTGACGACCGAAGCGGAAAACCGGGATCGTTGCAGGTCGTGTTGTTGCTTTCGTAGTCGATGTTCACGCCATCGATGCCTTTGGCTATCACCTCGGCGACCGTGTTCTGAATGGTCACGTCGGCGCGATCCAGCGCCGAGCACATGTTGATCGTGCCGCTCGCCGAGTCGAACAATTCGATCGTCAGCACTACTTTTGTCCCATTCGCGTGGGCGGTGCTGATGAGGCCCGGCACCGGACCGTTGGGGTCATTCCAAATCGTTAGACCCGAGCCACTGCTGAACCCTCCCGTCCAGTCGACATGGATGCCGAAGTACGCCACAGTCGAGAGCAGCCTCATGTTCCAGCTCGGATAACCGATGTTCGGGTCGCCGAGACTGTTGGCAAACGCAAAACCGAAGACCTCGCGATACAACCGCGGATTGGTCACGGCCAGCTTGGTTGGCGCAAACGTGGTCGGTTTGGTTCCAGCCGTGTACGGTGCGCCATCGATGTTCTGCGCCGCTTCTCGCATGACAGGCGGGCCGCCGTCGCGGATCTGTGCGATGCGGGCCGCACTCATTCCGGGCGGGCCCATTGGCGCGGCTTGAGTTGGAGTTGGGGTTGCATCGACCGGAAGCGCTGAAATCAGCGGGACCAATCCCAGGGTCAATGCAAGCGCGATGTGCCGGATTCGTTGGTGAGACATGTGCAGAGAGCTAGGGCACTCTAGGCTTGACGGCCGCGCCGAGTCAACCTTGCCTCGTTAACGAGCCTTAAGGCTTGAGCACCGCCCCTTCGGATGCGGATGCGACCAGCAGCGCGTAGCGGGCGAGCACTCCCTTGCGGTAGTGCGGCTCGGGAGGCGACCAGGACTTGAGTCGCCCTTCGATGTCGACGTCCTCCACAGCAAGAGTGCGAGAGTCCACGTCGATCGCGATCGTGTCGCCGTCTCGCAGCGCGGCGAGCGGGCCGCCCACCGCGGCTTCGGGCGCAACGTGCCCGATCATGAGGCCACGAGTGGCACCAGAGAAACGGCCGTCGGTCACCATCGCGACCGATTCGCCAAGCCCTTCGCCGACGATGGCCGCCGTGACCTGCAGCATCTCGCGCATTCCCGGTCCGCCTCGTGGACCCTCATAACGGATGACCACGACGTCGCCTGGCTTGATGCGGCCTGATGTGACTGCGGCGAACGCGTCCTCCTCGCGGTTGAACACGCGCGCGGGACCGCGGTGCGATGTCGGCGTGTGCTGCGTGACCTTGACCACCGCGCCCTCAGGCCCGAGGTTGCCGCGCAGAACGACAAGACCCCCTTCCGCGCGCAGCGGGTGGGCGAGCGACGCGACCACTTCTTGCCCGGGAGTTTCGGTGACCGATTCGCATTCCTCGCCAAGGGTGCGCCCGGTCACCGTCAGCGCGTCGCCGTCCACGTAGCCGCCGTCAAGCAGACGTCGTGTCAGCAGGGCGATCCCTCCGGCACGGTGCAGCTCCACCGCGGCGAAGCGCCCGCCTGGCTTGAGGTCGCACAGCAGCGGAGTGCGCCGGCTTATCCGGTCGATCTCATCGATGGCGAGATCGACGCCGACCTCGCGGGCAAGTGCAAGCAGGTGCAGCACGGCATTGGTGGAACCTCCGCTCGCAGCCACGGCGGCGATGGCGTTGTCGAAGGCGCGGCGGGTGAGGATCCGCGAGGGCCGCAGGTCTTCTTCCAGCACGTGGAGGGCGATCGCGCCCATCCGCTGCGCGGCTTTGTGCTTGTCCGGATGGGTCGCGGGGATCGAGTTGAATCCGACCGGCGAGAGACCGATCACCTCCATGAGCATCGACATCGTGTTGGCGGTGTACTGGCCGCCGCACGCGCCCGCGCCTGGGCAGGCGACCGCCTCGAGCTCGGCCAGGTCCGCGTCGCTGATCTTGCCCGCCGCGGCGGCGCCGATGGCCTCATAGACGTCGCCGACCGCCACATCCCGGCCGCGGAAGCGACCAGGCATGATGGATCCGCCGTAGAGGACCATGCCAGGGACGTCGAGTCGCGCGAGCGCGATCGCCGAGCCGGGGATGGTCTTGTCGCAAGCGCAAAGGCAGCAAAGAGCGTCAAACATGTGACCACGCGTCACGAGCTCGATCGAGTCGGCGACAACCTCGCGGCTCACCAGCGAGGTCTTCATGCCCTCGGTCCCCATCGTGATTCCGTCGGAGATGGCGATCGTGTTGAACTCCATCGGATTCGCGCCCGCTTCGCGGATGCCGGCCTTGAGCGGGACCGCCAGCTCACGCAGGCCGAAATTGCAAGGCATCGTTTCGAGCCACGAGTTCGACACGCCGATGAAGGGCTTCTCGATGTCCTCGGCGGTCAGGCCGATCGCGTAAAGAAATGAACGTGCGGCTGCCCGGTCCCTTCCTTGATAAAGGACGCGACTGCGCAGCTCGCGTGGCACGAAGCGGAGCTTATCGCCTCCACGGCAAGGGATATGATCCCGGGTCAGCATGGCGACGTCGGAACCATCGCGCCTGGCGGGCATAAGCCGCCCTTCTTCGGAGACCGAGTCGCCGCTGATTCGCTACAGCAGGTGGTCGCTCGCGGTCGTCGCGGGTGCGATGCCGTCGTACGTGGTTCGGTTCGGGGTCAGGCCGGTGCGCAGCGACCTGCTCGAGGTCCTCGTGCTGTTCACCATCGCGCTCTATGCCGGCGGGCAGCTGCGCACGTGGTCGAGGTGGCGCCCGGTGCGAACGGGACTCGAGATTCCGACGGCCCTGCTCTTGTTCGCCGGGCTGATCAGCATCGCGGTCTCGACCGATCACTTCGGCGCGCTTGGTTTCTATCGCGCATATTTCATCGAGCCCATCGTCCTTTTCTATGTGGCGGTCGATTTGATGCGCCGGCCTGACGACTTCCGAATCGTGCTGCTCGGGTTCGCGATTGGCACCTCGATCTTTTCGATCCTCAACCTTGGCGCATGGGTGATCGCGCTCAAGAACCACGTGGACATCAACCTGGGCAATGCCCCGGAAGCCCTGTACACGAGCCCCAACTCCGTCGCCATCTTCATGGAGCCCGCGGTCGCCATCGCCGCCGGGTTTGTTCTTTATTCAGACCATCGTCGCGATCGCACGTTGGCCCTGGTGTGGCTGGTCTTTGGGCTGGCTTCGATGCTCGCGACTCTGTCTCGCGCAGGCATGCTCACCCTCGTCGTCCTCGTGCTGGTGGCGGTGATCACGATGCGCCGGACGCGCCTCAAGCTCGCCATCCTCGTTGCCGCGGCGGTGGCCGCCATCGCCGTACTGCAGATTCCGTTCGTCTCCAAGCGCCTCTACCGACAGTTCGATCCGAGCTACCCCTACAACACGTTCGAGGGACGCCTCCAGATCTGGAGCGACACTCTGAAGATGCTGCGCGACCGCCCGATCTTCGGATCGGGGCTTCGCGCGTATGAGACGGTGATGCGGGCCTACGTCTCGCCGGGACATAAGCCCGAGCTCTATCCGCACAACCTCTTTCTGGCGATGTGGGTGGAGCTTGGCCTGCTGGGCCTCATCGCGTTCGTCGTGCTGCTCGGCACATTGCTGTGGCGCGGCTGGTCTGCCTTCGCGAGGGCGGATGGATTCGCAAGGCCGCTCCTGTGGGGCACGTCGGCGGCATTCATCGCGGTCGCCGTCCACGGCATGTTCGACACGCCGTATTTCAACAACGACATCTCTGTTGAGTTCTGGTTGCTGGCCGCCTTCGAGATCGCGGCCATCACCTTCCTCGTCAAGGGAACGACCAGAAAACCAGCCCTGCAGCGTTGATGAGTTCACAGTGCTGAGGTTGCGGCTCTCGGCGGTACCGTTGGCGGCGCTCGTCCTGAGCATCGCTCCACTCACCTTTTCGCCCGCGACCGCCGGCGCCGCCAGGCCCGTCCAGGCACAACGCCCGTCCGCGGCGACGGCGCCCGCCACCCGGCCGGCCACGGTGGCCGCGAGCAGCGGCTCGTGGACGGAATACCACCACGATGACGCGCACACCGGCTACGACAGCACCGCACCCGCGGCGTTGGGCGCGAGCGCCGGCTGGACTTCGCCTTCGCTGAACGGCGAGATCTATGGCGAGCCATTGGTCTACAACGGCCTGGTCTACGTCGCGACGCTCCAGAACGTGGTCTACGCGCTGCACCAGTCGGACGGCACCGTGGCATGGTCCAAAGCGCTGCCCGCCCCCCAGACCACGGGCTGGCAATGCGGCAACATCAACCCGACCGGGATCCTCGGCACCGGCATCATCGACCCTGTCGCCAACCGCATCTACTACGTACCCTTCCTCAAGGATTTC
>VBHJ01000132.1 GCA_005887685.1 Chloroflexota bacterium
GGAACCGACATGACCTGCTCGCAGCTCGACAGCCGGGCCGCCAGCCCCTCGGGATCATCCGCCGGGCCGTGAGTGGTTAGCAGAGTCACGCGATGCCTGCGCGCTAGCTCCGCGATGATGTGAAAGCTCCGCAGTCGTCCCCCCGTATTGAGCGGCCAGAGCCCGCCTACCTTCACCCACAGGATGCGCATTGCTCTCTCGTCGCCTCCATAACTCCGGCGATATCGTCGCCGTCCAGAAAGATCCGCTGCCAGATCTCAAGGTTCATCAAGAGCCAGAGGCGATCGCCGTGCTCCACTGCGCCTGCGCGATGCTCCTCGGCCAGGCGCCTGAGGAAGGCGGCTTCGAAGAGCCCCCGCTGGAGCGCCCGCGGCCCCAGCACGAACTCCTCCACGACCGGCCAGAACGGGCCGCGGAGCCATCGCCCCACGGGAACCGGGAAGCCCATCTTCGGTCGCGTGAGGATTTCACGCGGCACCAGATCCTGCAGCGCGGCCCGCAGCACGGCCTTGGTCCGCCAGCCGCGCAGCTTGAAACGACCGGGGATCGCCGTCGCGTATTCGACGAACTCGTGGTCGAGGTACGGCACCCGGCTCTCGATCGAGGCCGCCATGCTCATCTGATCCTGCTTCATCAACAGCTCGACCAAGTACGTCTGGAGGTCTGCGTGACTCATCTGTTCGAGCGTGCCGCTGGCGGACTCCTCGTAGCAGCGAAGCCCCTCGCCATAGGGGTCCCGGCCGGCGAGCAGCCCGTGGTCCGCCAGGAGGTGGGACTGGAGGACCATGGGGAACACCGCGAAGTTTTCGTAAAACAGCGCGCGGGGCCCGGGCTCGAGTGCCAGAACCGTCCGCCGCGCATAGCGGCGCATCGGATTGGGGAGGGTCTGGGTGAGCCGACTCACCTTGCCGCGAACGGCCCGAGGGGCCAAAGCCCAGTAGACGCGCCCAAGCCGCTCGTTCCAGGCCGTCACCCGGTAGCGGTTGTAGCCGAGGAAGAGCTCATCGGCCCCTTCACCCGTGAGCACCACCTTGACGTGCTCCCGGGCCAGGCGCGAGACGAAGTAGAGGGGAACGCTCGAGGGGAACGCGATGGGCTCGTCCTCGTGCCAGATCAGCTGCGGCAAGGCATCGAAGAACTCGGTGGGCGACACGACCACCTCGCGGTGCTCAGCGCCGACAGCGCGGGCCGCAAGCTGGGCGTAGGCAAGCTCGTTAGCCGCGGGGTCCGAGAAGCCCACGGCGAACGTGCGAATTGGCTCCGTGACCATCGACGCCATGAGCGCGGCCAGGCCGCTCGAATCGATCCCGCCAGACAGGAACAGCCCGAGTGGCACGTCGCTCATGAGGTGGCTCCGCACGGCGGCGGTGAGCCGCGTGCGTAGTTCACCGGCTCGCTCCGCAAGCGTCACGGGAGCATCCTCCGTGGCCGCCGGCAGTCGCCAATAGCGGCGCTCCCGGGGCCCTTCAGCGAGCGTCCACGAGAGCGTCCGACCGGGTAGCAGCTTGCGCACGCCCTTGAAGAAGGTCTCTTCCCCGGCGACGAATCCCGCGGCCAGAAACTCGGGAACGATCGCCTCGTTCAGCGCTGGCCGAACGGAGCCTCCAACCAGAAGCGCCTTGATCTCCGAGGCGAAGAGGAGCTCCCGGTCGGTGCAGGCGTAGTAGAGCGGCTTGATCCCGAGCCGGTCCCGCGCCAGGAGGAGGCGGCCCCGAACCCGGTCCCACAGCGCAAACGCGAACATGCCCTGGAGCCGCTCGACACAGGATGCCCCCTCCTCCTCGTACAAGTGGAGGATCGTCTCGGTATCGCTCCGGGTCCGGTAGGTGTGGCCGCGCCGCTCGAGCCCGCGACGGAGATCGGCATGGTTATAAATCTCGCCGTTGTAGACGATCCACACGGTCCCGTCTTCGTTGGCCATTGGCTGGTGGCCTCCGGTCACGTCCACGATCGCCAGCCGACGCATCCCAAGCCCCACCGGCCCCCCGATCCAGAGCCCCTCGCCGTCGGGCCCGCGGTGGCGCAGCACATCGCGCATCCTCTTGAGGCCTGGTTCATCCACGGCCTCCCGCGGATTCAGCTTGACGATGCCGACGATCCCGCACATGGAGTGCCTAACTGCCTTCTGCCGCGAGAGTGAGCCCCGGGGTCAAGGCGTCGGTCGCGGCCGGGCCGCCCACTGGCGTGACCGGCTCAAGCTCGACGCCGAGCTCCTCGAGCACCGCACGGGCGGGCGCGAAGCGGAACTCGCGCAGCAGCAGCGCGAGTTTGTGCGCGTTGCGAGCGATGCCGACCCGATGGCGCAAGGTGCGTAGCAGCCCCACCCCGCGTACACGCGGCTGGCCGGGGTCAAACTCCCACGGGTGGAGGTAGACGACCGCCGGTCGGCCAGCCCGCTCCAGTCGCCGGATAGCCCAACGCGTCAGCCACAGCGGGTACAGTCGGAAGTATCCGCCGCCAGCCACCGGCAACCGCCCCGGCCCGAGCTCGAACACGGACAGCGGAACCTCCCAGATACCATCGTCGCGGCGGTGGACGGCGGTCGGCGCCTCGGCAATGCCGTAGCGGTCGTGGTGCACCGGGAAGATCGACGAGTCGTAGCGATAGCCAGCCCGGTGCAGCTCGCGCAGCGCCCACAGAGTCCGGCTGGTGACCGACAAGGTGGGCGCGCGGTAGCCAATCACCGGCTGTCCGCTGAGCTCCTGAAGCAGCGCCCGGGAACGCGAGACCTCGTCGAAGAAGGCGGCCTTGCTCAAGGACCAGATCGGCGTGTGTGACCAGCCGTGGCTCGCGACCTCGTGCCCAGCCCGGGCGATGTCGCGCACCAGGTCCGGGAGCCGCTCCGCCACCCACCCCAGCACGAAGAACGTCGCCCGCGCGTCCGTCGCAGCGAGCAGATCGAGCAGCCGACGGACATTCTCGCCGACACGCAGCTCGCAGCGCGGCCACTGGTCGCGCGAGATGGCCCGGGCGTAGTTCTCGACCTGGAACCAGTCCTCGACGTCGATCGACAGCACGTGGCTGGGCGGCACCGTCCCTCCTGGCTCAGCGCCCTCGGGTCGGGGCGCCGCTGCAACACCTCCCTGTCTCGCCTTGCAGAGAACGTGCCGGGCCCGGGCGTGATGCACTGGCACTGAGCGCATGCCCCATCCTTGTGCACGTCCCAATACCGTTGCGCGGGCTCCTCGTTCGGTCGCCCAGGCTCGCTCCGGAACGGAACTTGCCCCGTCGCGGGGCAGACCGCGTTGCACGAGGAAAGACTGATGAGGCACCCAGCACGCTTCGCTCTCATAGCCGCGGCTGTGCTCCTGGCCGCGTGCCAGGAGCCTTCGAGCCCGACTCAGCCGAGGTCAGGGGGTCTGGGTCGGGACCTCCTCGGCGTGGTCGCCGGGCGGTATATCGTCGTGTTCCAAGACGCCGTCACGGACCCGGCGGGCCTCGCCCAGTCGTTGGTGAGCGCCTACGGTGGATCGCTGTCGCAGACCTACACAAGCGCTCTCAAGGGATTCGCAGCCAGCCTGTCGGATGCGGCGGTGGCGGCGTTGCGGCAGAACCCGCTCGTCGCCTACATCGAGACCGATCAACTCGTCCAGACAGACGGGACCGAGCAGATGGATGCGAACGGCGACCCCTGGGGGCTCGACCGGATCGATCAGCGGGCGCTTCCCCTCTCGGGCACGTACAGCTACACCGCGACGGGCGCGGGCGTGCACGCGTACATCATCGACACGGGGATCTGGACTGACCAGGCGGAGTTCGGCGGCCGGGCGGACAACGTGTACGACATCCTCGGCCTCGACGGTCTGGACTGTAACGGGCACGGCACGCACGTGGCGGGCACGGTCGGCGCCGCGACGTTCGGCGTCGCCAAGGAGGTCTTCCTGCACGGCGTGCGGGTGTTCTTCAATTGTGGCGGGGTCGGGTGGACTTCCGATCTCCTCGCGGGGGTGGACTGGGTGACCGCGCATCACGCGAGCCCCGCCGTGGCGAATATCTCGCTCACCGACGCCCGCTCCGATGCCCTGAACACCGCGGTCACGAACCTCTCGCAGTCCGGCGTGTTCGTGACGGTGGCGGCCGGCAACAAGACCGACGACGCCTGTCTGTACTCGCCCGGGAGCGCGAGCGGCGCCTTCACCGTCGCGGCGTCGACCAAGACCGACGCCAAAGCGGACTTCTCCAATTGGGGCAGCTGCGTGAAGGCCTACGCACCGGGCTCGGATATCAAGTCGACCTGGCTCACTGGCATGACGATGACGATGTCCGGCACGTCGATGGCGGCGCCGCATGTCACCGGCGTGGCCGCGCTCTACAAGGCGACGTTTGGCGACGCGCCGTCCGCCACCGTGTCCAAATGGATCATCAGCAACGCCACCACGGGCGCGATCACTGGAAACCCCGCCGGCACACCCAATCTGCTCCTGTTCAAGTCGACGTTCTGAGGTGGCTCGACGGGCACAGGGCTCCGTCCTGCGCCATCAGCGAACGTTCCGATAGATGCGCTCGTACGTCGCGAGCCAGGGAGCGAGGGCGAACTC
>VBHJ01000033.1 GCA_005887685.1 Chloroflexota bacterium
GTTGACGCCCGGTCGCGAGGTCGAGCGCGACGATTCGACCCGCCGCGAATGGAGTGTCGCCGTATGGAGACGCCACACCGACGATCACTTCGTCCATGTAGGCAACGGGTGAGGCCCAGAGCGAGGCCGGCGCGGGAGCCTGCCAGTCCCATGCCAGATCCCCGTGCGCGAGGTCGAATGCGTAGGCGTGTCCGGTGAGGGTGGTTGCAAGAACCAGGTTTCCGGTGATCGACGGCGAGCCGGCGATGGCTCCGAGGCCGTGCTTCGCCCAGATCGTCTGCCCTGTCGCGGCGTCGACCGCCGTCAACGTTCCGCCTGTGGTACCTGCGATCACCATGCCATGCGCGACGGCCGGGGTTCCGTCGATCGCGCCATCGAGGTGGGCGCGCCACGAAAGCTCAAGCCGGGCCGCGCCCGCAACGTCGAGGGTCGCGGCGGCCGGATGACCATCGCGCACAAGGTCGCCCCGGTACATCGCCCAGGTCGATCCTGGCGCCGACGGGGGCGAGGCGGGGCCGCATGACAGTACCGCGAGGGCCGCCGCGACCACGGCGGCGGAGATGTTTCTCTGAGCAACCTCCAAGGTTTGTCTCAGATCGCTGTGAGGACTCGGCGTCATCTTGGAAATTGCCCGATGCCACCTCGGGCCCTTCCCCTTAAGCGTAGGGGGCGTCCCTAGCGCCCCCTACACCCCCGCTCTAAGAGAGCTTCCAGTGCACGCTCTGCATGACGGGTTTGGCCTCGTTGAGCATGTTCTGCAGGTTGCTCTGGCTGGTCAGCACCATGACCACGTAGTAGACGCTGCCGCTGCCGTTGGCGCCCGCAAACAGCGACGCCGCGGCCGGGATCGAATTGCCGCCGCTGGTGATCGTGAAACAAAGGGTCCACGCGATTCCGCTGGCTCCGTTGAAGGTGCCAGATTTCGGGCTTGTGTTCGGACACTCCCTTGTGTCGGGGTACTGGCTCTTCAGCTGGCTGTCGATCGTGTCCTTGTTGTTCTGCGCGGTTTGCGGGGGGATCGACGGCCCGCTGGCGGCCGTAACCGTTCCGTCGCTGCTCGGATCCAGGAGCGTGATCGACTCCGCGTCCTTGTTATCGACCGTCCAACCGGTGGGGACGGCGACGGTCAGCGCGTCGTTGGACTCGGTCTTGGGTCCGGTGGAGGTTGAGGTCGGCGAGGCGACTGGGCTGGGCGTCGTGGCCGGGGTCGGGCTCGGAACGTCGGCGATGCCGCCCCCCGACGGGTTGGCGGAACCGCGATTGCCAAGGATCGCCAGGGCGGTGCCGCCCCCGGCCATCAGCACAATGAGGGCGACGACCACGGCGATGATCAACGTCCACGGGGTGCGGTGGGCCGGAACCGCGGATCCCGGCGCCGGCGTGTAGTACGGGCTCTGATAACCGGCCGGCCCGGCCACCGGCGGCGGGATGCCTGGGGGCGGTCCTGGAACCGACGCGGCTGCCACGCCGGGGGCTGCGGCCAGCGCCGTGCCACAAGCCTGGCAGTAGAGATTCCCGTCAGGGTTCTGCGCGCCGCAGCGGGCGCACGTGAGCGCCACTAGGCCTTGGCCTTGGTGGGTGTGTCGGCGCGAGGCTTGCGGGCACGCTTGACCGCTGTCGGAGCCGCGGTCAGCGCCATCCCGCAGTTAGGGCAGAAACCTGACGCGACTATATGCATGTGGCAGTTGGAGCACACCGTTTCCGCAAATCCCATGTGGGCCGCCTCCTCCAACAAGGCGTGGTGGAGCAGGTAGCGGATGTAGACGAGCACCGCTCCCACCACCACCGCCTGCCAGACGAGGATGACCAGCGGGCTGAGCAAGATGTCTTTCCAGAGTTGGGTGCCGAGGGAAAAGGCGATGTGAGCGACCACCGCCGCGGCCACACCGCCGATCTCCAGGCGGCCCAGCCGGCCCCGCCGGTATCGCCAGACGGCAGCGACGATGATGCCGGTCGTGCTGCCCTGGAGCAGCGGCTGGAACACCGCCAGCGTCGTCAGGTCGTAGATCCAGTTGCCGGGCGTGAGGTGCGCGGGCAAGCTGACCAGCGCGGTGGAAAACGCAACGAGGGACTCGGCGACGCTGAATCCGAGACCGGCGGCGATGCCAAAGACAAGTCCGTCGACAGTCTCCGGAAAGTCACCTCGGTTGGGAAGGAAGAGAGCGGGCAGAGGCTTGAGAACCTCCTGCACGATCGGCCATAGAAGTCCCAGGAAAAGCAGGGCTCCCACGCTTAAGCCGGCGCCGCGCAACGGGTTGCCGATGTTGGGGTACGGGTTGTAGACGATGCGCTCGATCACCGTCAGGACGATTCCGATGAGTGCGCCGCCGCCGATCGTGAAGCCGAGCACCACCGCCGGTTCGTCGCGGTACACCTGCGCCTCGTAGAGGTAGATCAGGTAGAGCACCGGGACCAGAAAGATCGCGACCAGGAGCGCCGCTGTGATGAGCCCCGCGACGTACAGGATCAGGATGCCGGCGAGTCCGACCGCGAACGCCCATCGGAACTCGTGGATCTTCGAATGGCCGAGGTGCGGAAAGATCGTGGTGAAGATCGATGGTTGCGCCACGTGCTCGGCCGGATGGGCTGCGTACCGCTGCTCGCGCTTTTTCGGGTTGGCGACCTCTCCGGTCGTCCCCTGGTGCGCTCCGCAGCGGGTGCAGAACACACCGTCCGGCACGTCGTTGGCGCAATGGTCGCAACGCACGGCCGAAAGGATATATATCCGCGCCGGGGTTTACGCGGTCTTTGGCGCCTCCGATTCGGCGGGTACCCAGCCTCGGATGTAGTGGCAGGAATAGTGGCCCTGGTGCTTGTCGAAGTACCGCTGGTGGTACTCCTCGGCACGCCAGAAACCGGTCGTCGGGACGATCTCGGTCACGATCTTGCGGTCGAAGTACTTCTGCGCCTCGTCCTTTGACTTGAGCGCAGCCTTCTCCTGCTCGGGGTTGTGAAAGAAGATCACCGACCGGTACTGGTGGCCTGTGTCAGGCCCCTGGCGGTTCAGGGTCGTCGGATCGTGCATGTTCCAGAAAGCGTTGAGGAGCTGGTCATAAGACACCTTCGCGGGGTCGTACGTGACCTCGACCGCCTCGGCATGGCCGGTGCGGCCCATGCAGACCTGCTCGTAGCTCGGATGGTCGACATGCCCGCCTTCGTATCCCGAAACCGCGTCGACAACGCCTGGGATCTCGTTGAAAAGATGCTCGACGCCCCAGAAGCATCCGCCCGCAAAAGTGGCCTTTTCCATTTCACCCTCCAAGATAGTTCGGACAAATCATGATTCCCGAAGATGACGAATCGCTAACGGTGCGCCCGCCAAGGCGCTGGTGGCACCTGGCGACGGTCGATATCACCCCTCTGCGGCGCCATCGCGACTTCCGCCTCCTGTTCATCGGGCGGTTCGTGTCGTTTTTCGGCAGCATGATCACCGTCGTAGCGTTCCCCTACCAGGTCTACCAGCTGACCCACAGCGTGCTGCTGGTCGGCCTGCTCGGGGTGCTCGAGTTCGCCGCCATCCTCGCCGTCGCCTTCGTCGGCGGCGCGCTGGCCGATGCGCGAGACAGGCGATCCATGGTGCTGCTGAGCGAGGTGGCGCTGATGGTCTGCAGCCTGGTGCTGGCGGGCAACGCGGCGATCCCACATCCGCAGGTCTGGCTGCTGTTCGTCGTGGCGACCGCCTGGGGCGCGCTTGACGCCGTCCAGCGCCCGTCGCTCGACGCCATGCTTCCCCGGCTGGTCGACAAGAACGAGCTGACCGCGGCCGCGGCATTGGGGAGCATCCGCGGCACGCTGGGACAGATCCTGGGCCCGGCGCTCGGCGGCGTGCTGGTCGCCGCCATCGGCCTTTCCTTCACCTACATGGTCGACGTGGCGACCTTCGTCGTGGGCCTGGCGTGCCTGTGGTTGATGCGCTCCGTGCCGCCGCCGGTGAACGCCGAGCGGCCCAGTTTCCGCCGTGTCCTCGAAGGCCTTCGCTACGCGCGCAGCCGCCAGGAGCTGCTCGGAACGTACTTCGTCGACATGATCGCGATGTTCTTCGGCATGCCGATGGCCCTGTTTCCAGCGATCGCCCAGGGTCTTGGCGGCCCCAAAGTGCTCGGCCTCCTCTACGCCGCGCCGGCAATCGGATCGTTTGCCTTTTCGGCGACCAGCGGCTGGACGAATCGCATCCACCGGCACGGCATGGGCGTCGCCGTGGCGGCGGTCGTATGGGGACTGGCGATCATCGGATTCGGATTTGCGACGAGCCTCTGGCTGGCGGTGCTGTTCCTGGTCGTCGCCGGCGCCGCGGACATGATGAGCGGCGTCTTCAGGTCGGTGATCTGGAACCAGACGATCCCGGATTCGCTTCGGGGACGCCTCGCGTCGATCGAGATGCTCAGCTACACGTCCGGGCCGGCGCTCGGCAACTTCGAAGCCGGCGCGGTCGCGTCGATCTTCAACGTCAGGATCTCGATCGTCTCGGGTGGGGTTCTATGCGTGATCGGCTGCGTGCTGTGCGCGCTCGCGCTTCCCGCCTTCCGCGCCTACGACGCCCGGCTGTACCATCTCGCGCCAGATCCGGCCGCCGGCAGCGTCAAGCGGGAGAAGCAGTGAGCTCAGCCCAGGCACTCGTCCTTTTGATGGCGGCCACGCTCGTGGTTTCGTTGTGGTCGGCGTTCTTCGCGACCCGCGCCGACTGGTCGTCGCGCCGGGCGATCAAGCGATTTGACACCATGACCAAGCCGGTCCCCAACGTGATCTTCACCGGTCAGGTCGCGCCCGGGCAGGCAATCGAGCTCGAGATCGAAAACCTCGGCGGCACCCTGGCGGCGGGCGGCATCATCGTCCACGCAAGCGACGAGCTGTACGCCGGGGAGGTGTCATTGCCGGAGAAGGCCTCGGCCCGACGAATCTCGCTGCGTTTCGTCGTCAAGGCATGGAAGCGCCAGCTGGAGCCGCAGTGCCTGGTCCTGGTCGGGCGCGATGTAAGCGGACGTTGCTACGACTACGTCGACGGCGGCAGGCGGGTCAAGAACCCACGCCGCTGGTTGTCGAGCCGGCTGCGCGAACTTCGCATGCAGGGCATGGTCGACTTCCCGAGCGTCACCGGCAAGGAAAAGCGCTAGAGGCTCGGGCGAAAAACCGCGACGAGAGATTCGGCGATCCAGGGGCGCGCTCCCGTGGCTGCGCCACGGGGACCCCAGCGGTGGCGACGAGCAGCGCAGCGAGGGCATCGTGCATGCGTGAGCGAGCCGCGCAGGAGCTGAGCCCGCAGATCGGCCGCATGGGCGCCGAAGCTCCGTCGAGGGCTTTTCAGCCGAGCCTCTATGGCTCGGCCGAGCCTCTAGTGGGTGTGGTCTAGCTCCGCTTTCAGGTTGATCTTCACGTTGCCCTTCATCGCCTGAGAGACCGGACAGCCGTCCTTGGCCTCCTGCGCCAGCTTCTGAAACTCGCCGGCGTCGATGCCGTGGATATGGCCCCTGACGGTCAGGGTGATCGTGGTGATGCCTGTGCCCGGCACGAACTCGACCTCGGCGGAGGTATTGAGGCGCTCCGGATGGTGACCCGCTTTTGCCAGTCCGTTGGAGAAAGCCATGCTGTAGCACGCCGCGTGCGCTGCCGCGATCAGCTCCTCCGGGCTCGTGCCACCGTGCGTGCGCTCGGCGCGGCTTGCCCACGTGACAGGAAACTCGTTGAACGTTCCGCTTGCGACCTTGACCCGACCCTTGCCGCTCGTCAGGTCGCCTTCCCAAACCGCGTCCGCCCTACTGATCGCAGCCATTCATCTGCCTCCACTCAATCGAAGTCCGCGCTGCCCCAACGTTGAACTATGACGCGACGGGGTTTATGCCGCTGTCACACTGAGACCCGGATGGAAGCGCATGAGATTCCCGAGCTGGATCCTCAGCCGCGGGATGCCGACGGCCATGGATACATCGACTTCCTCGCCTCGAAGGAGCTCAGCGTAGGGCTGGCGATCTGGCCGGCCGGAGCAACCGATCGCCAGCAGCCGCACCGAGAAGACGAGGTCTATTACGTGATCAGCGGGCGAGGTGCGATCAGAGTTGCACACGAGGACCAGCAGCTGAAAGCAGGCACCCTGGTCTTCGTTGGCGCCGGCGTGGAGCACCGATTCCACGACATCGAGGAGGACCTGCGCGTGCTGGTGTTCTGGGCGCCACCTCACAGACACAGGGCGCCATAGTTACGACCATGGCGCAACAACCTTCGGCGGTTCTCGTCACGACCACTGAGCGGCCCGCGGGCTACGAGGTGAAACAAGCCCTGGGCCAGGTCTTCGGCGTCGTCGTGCGAAGCCGCGGGCTTGGCGGCAACATCATGGCGAGCTTGCGCTCACTGGGAGGAGGCGAGATCGTCGAATACACACGCCTCGTTGAGGACACGCGCCGCCATGCCATCGACCGCATGGTCGAGAATGCTCGCGCAATGGGCGGCAACGCGGTGGTCATGATGCGTTTCGACTCATCTGAGATCGGGCAGACCATGACCGAGGTCGTCGCCTACGGGACGGCCGCGATCATCGAGAGAAGCTCGGCGTGAACATTCCCGCACAACTGGTGATCGTCGCGATAGTTCTCGTGTTCGCGGTAGTGGGCTACTTCATCTGGGACCGCCGCTATCGCGGTCAGAACGGTGGATCTTTCAAGCCCACCGGCGAGGTGTTCAAGGACCCGACCTCAGGCAAGATGACGCGCGTCTTCGAGGACCCTACCACTGGCCGGCGACAGTACCGCGACGAACCCTGACCGCACTTTCCATCCAGGCGGCTTGCTTGAGCTCGTGCTCGAGGTCAGCGATCTCAACCGGTCGGTGGCGTTCTATCGGGACGTGCTCAGCCTGGTCGAAGTAGAGCGCTGGCCCGAGCCGCGACTCGGGGTCTGGCTTTCGATCGGACGCAACGCCGTGTTGGGCTTGTGGCCGCCACGGTCCGGTGGGCCAGGGGTCGGCATCGCCGGAGCTCGCGGCGGAGCGCATGTGCACTTCGCGCTCTACGTCGCGCCAGGCAGCCTGCCGTCCTGGAAAGCCAGGTTAGAAAGCGGCGGCAACCAGGTCGAAGGGCCGGTGACCTTCGGTCACGGCAACCAGTCGCTGTTCGTCGAGGACCCCGACGGCAACGTCGTCGAGCTAGGTGACTGGACCGTGGACTGGGCGGGCCACGAGGTGACTCGAAAGGAAGGCTAGGCGCCGGTCCCCGCCATCGGCTCGGATGGCGTGTCGTCCGCTTTCCGTCTCAGCTCGGACACCATGCCCATCGCTCTGTTGCGCTTGGCCACGGCTTTGGCATATGCCATGTGACGCCGCGCCGCGCCTTCCTTGCTGTCGAAGAAGAATCCAACGATTGCGGCAACCGCGACGCCGGCCGCGAACCATATCGCGGCGATCTGGCGGACCGGGGGCTGTGGCCTTACCAGCCGGGGCATGCGCTGGTTCATCAGCTTTTGAGCTCTCTTCCTGAGATCAGAGGCTTGCATATTCAAGAAACGAGCCCTTTGCTGTCGCTACTCGGCGGGCGTCTTCTTCGGCGGCGCCGTGAGCACACGCCGGACCTCCCGCGCCACCTCGACGTCCTCGCGCGCCTTGATGACCAGTGTCGGCACCCGTGCGCCGGGCGCGCTGATGTCGTTGTCCGGCCCCATGCTCGCATTGAGCGTCGGCCCGATCTCGACTCCAAGAAACCGCAACCCGGCCACGGCCGCCGCCCGCACCGGCGGCGCGTTCTCCCCCACACCACCGGTGAACACCAGCGCATCCAGCCCGTTCATCGCCGCGGCCATCGACGCAATGAGCGCGCGCAGCCGGTGGACGTACACGTCGAACGCAAGCTCGGCTCGGTCGTCGCCGTCGGCGATGCGTCGCAGGATCTCGCGCATGTCGGGCGTGCCCGCCAGCGCGAGCAGCCCGCCCTTGCGATCGAGCGCCTCCGTGATGTCGCTTTCGGAGTACCCCGCATGGCGCGCGAGGTACAGCACAGCGCCCGTATCGACGGTCCCCGAACGCGTGGCCATGACCAGGCCCTCGAGTGGGGTGAAGCCCATCGTGGTGTCCATCGAACGCCCGCCGCGCACCGCGGCCAGCGACGCGCCGGCGCCGAGGTGGCAGGTCACAACCTTCAGCTCGTGGGGTGAGCGGTCCAGCATCTCCGCGGCCCTGCGCGACGCGTAGGCATGGGAAAAGCCGTGGAAGCCGTAGCGCTTGATCCCGTAGCGGTCGCGCCACTCGTCCGGAACCGCGTAGGTCGAGGCGGCGGCTGGCATGCGGGAATGGAATGCGGTGTCGAAGCACGCGACTGCGGGCATCCTTGGCAGCAACTCGCGCGCCGCCCCGATTCCCGCGAGCGCTCCGGGCAGGTGCAGGGGTGCGAGGTCGGTGATCGTGACCAGGTAACCGATGACCTCGCCATCGATGCGCACCGATGCCGGATAGCGCGGCCCGCCGTGCACCACGCGGTGCCCGATCGCTTCGATGCCCTCCATGCCGCGAACGGCCGCCGCGAGCTGCGTCTCGTCGAGCCTTCCCTCCGCCACCTCGAACTCGCGATCGACGAGCGTCCGATCGTCGTCGTCGACCAGGCTCACCTTGAGCGAGCTGGAACCGGCATTGAGGACGAGGACGCGCAATGACTTAGTGTGGCCAGACCCAATTCACGATTTCGGGCGCATCCTCGCCGTGGTCCCGCGTGTACTGTCGGGCGCGCAGCCGCTGATCGACCATCTGCTGGCGGATGTGCGCCGCCTTCGAGCCCAGCGACGGCACGCGGTCGATGACGTCCATGACCAGGTGATAACGATCGAGATCGTTGAGCATGACCATGTCGAATGGCGTGGTCGTCGTGCCTTCCTCCTTGTATCCGCGCACGTGGATGTTGGGGTGATTGGTACGCCGGTACGTGAGGCGATGAATCAGCCACGGATAGCCGTGGTAAGCGAAGATCACCGGCTTGTCCTGGGTGAAGACCTCATCGAACTCCGCATCACGCAGGCCGTGCGGGTGCTCGGCCGGCGGCTGAAGGCGCATGAGGTCGACCACGTTGACGACTCGTACGGCGAGCTGCGGAAGGTGTCGCCGGATCAGGTCCGCGGCGGCCAGCGTCTCCAGCGTCGGCACGTCACCCGCGCAGGCCAGGACCACGTCGGGATCACGGCCTTCGTCGCTGCTCGCCCAGTCCCATATGCCGAGACCTCGCGTGCAGTGGGCAATCGCGTCCTCCATCGCCAGGTAGTTCAGCGCCGGCTGCTTGCCCGCAACGATCACGTTGACGTAGTTGCGGCTGCGCAGGCAGTGGTCCGCCACCGAGAGCAGGCAGTTGGCGTCGGGCGCCAGGTACACGCGGATGACCTCGGCCTTCTTGTTTGTGACGTGGTCGATGAATCCAGGGTCCTGGTGGGAAAAACCGTTGTGGTCCTGTCGCCAGACATGTGACGAAAGCAGGTAGTTGAGCGAGGCGATAGGGCGCCGCCATGGAATCGTCCGCGTGACTTTCAACCACTTCGCATGCTGATTGAACATCGAATCGATGATGTGGATGAACGCCTCGTAGCAATCGAACAGCCCATGGCGGCCGGTGAGCAGGTAGCCCTCGAGCCATCCCTCGCACATGTGCTCGCTGAGGACCTCCATGACGCGCCCGTCTGGTCCGAGATGGTCGTCGCCGGGCACGACCTCGGCATCCCAAGCGCGGTTGGTCGCGTCGAGCAACGCGCCTAGCCGGTTCGAGACGGTTTCGTCGGGGCCCATGACCCGGAAGTTGTCCGGGTTGCTCTTCACCACGTCGCGCAGGTACGTGCCGAGGACGCGGGTCGCCTCGCTGGACGTCGTTCCCGGCTTTGTGACCGGTATGGCGTATTCGCGGAAGTCGGGAAGCCGGAGGTCCTTGAGCAGCTCGCCGCCGTTGGCGTGCGGGTTGGCGCTCATGCGCCGGTCGCCTCGTGGAGGCAGCCGAGCCAGCTCGTCGACCAGCTTGCCCGAGGCGTCGAAAAGCTCCTCGGGACGATAGCTGCGCATCCAGTCCTCGAGGATCTTCAAGTGAGAGGGCTCCGACTCGAAATCGGTGACCGGGACCTGGTGCGCGCGGAACGTGCCTTCGACTCTGACTCCGTCGACGGTCTTTGGACCGGTCCAGCCTTTGGGCGTGCGCAGGATGATCATCGGCCACACGGGACGTGGCCCATGCCCATCCGATGCCTTGATCCGCGCGATTTCGTCCAGGCACCATTCCAGCGCCGCCGCCATCTGCTGATGCACTTTCATGGGGTCGTCGCCGCTGACGATCACGGGCCTTTGCCCGCAGCCCGCCATCAGCTCGATCAGCTCGCTCTCCGGGATGCGCGCGAGCACGGTCGGGTTCGCGATCTTGTAACCGTTCAGGTGAAGGATCGGCAGCACCGCACCGTCGCGTTTGGGATTGACGAACTTGTTGGAGTGCCAGCTCGCCGCCAGCGGTCCGGTTTCAGCCTCGCCGTCGCCGACGATGCAGAAAACGGTCAGCTTCGGGTTGTCGAACGCGGCGCCGTACGCGTGGACCAGCGCGTAACCGAGCTCGCCTCCTTCGTGGATCGACCCCGGAGTCTCGGGTGCGTTGTGGCTGGGTATCCCGCCTGGAAATGAGAATTGGCGAAACAGCTTTCGCAGCCCGGCCTCGTCCATCGTCACGTCCGGATAGCGCTCGGTGTAAGTGCCTTCGAGGTAGGCGTTCGCAACACCGGCGGGCCCGCCGTGGCCGGGTCCCATGATGTAGATCGCATCGAGGTCGCGCTGCTTGATCGCGCGGCTCGCGTGCGCGTAGATGAGGTTCAACCCGGGCGTGGTGCCCCAGTGACCGAGCAGTCGGGGCTTCAGGTCGTCGAGCGCGAGCGGCGTCTTCAGGAGCGGGTTGTCCAGCAGGTAGATCTGACCGACCGACAGGTAGTTGGCCGCCCGCCAGTACGCGTTGATGAGGCGAAGCTCCTGGGCGTCGAGCGGCTTGGCGGTGCTGATGTCAGGTGTCGCCTTCATCCCCGTCTGCCTCGCGGTCATCGCACCACGTCAATCATGCCTCGACCCGAGACGAGGCTAGGCTTTTCGCGTGGCTCGCGCGCCCGTGGCGGTCTTCTTCGCGCTCGAACTGGAAGCGCAGGCGCTCGTTCGCCAGCTCCCCAGGTCAGGGACCATCGCACCGAGGATCTCGGTCTGGGAAGGCGACGGAATGGTTGTCGCCGTCAGCGGAGTGGGCAAGGTCGCGGCGGCCCTGGCCGCGCAGTTCGTCCATGACGTGTTCAAGCCACGTTGCGTGCTCTCCGTCGGACTCGGCGGCGCGCTGAGCGGCGAGACCTCGCGGGGCCAGGTCGTGGTCGCCACCGGCGCCGTCCAGCACGACATGGACGGCCGGCCGCTCACTTCAGCCCGCGGAATCGTTCCTGGGTTGAATCAATCGGTCTTCAGCGCCGATGCACCGGTGGCGGAGAAGCTTCACGTTGCTGCAAGGCGTTCGGTCGAAAATCCGAGGATCGTCAAGCCCGGACTCGTGTTGACCGGCGACCAGATCGTGACGTCGCGTGCTGTGCGCGATGCCCTTGCGAAAGAGTTTCCCGAGGGAGCGTGCGTCGACATGGAGACGGCGGCGATCGCCCAGGTCGCGTATCAGAACGGGACACCGTGGGGCGCGGTGCGTGTGACGTCCGATTCCGCCGATGAGACGTTCGACCTCGAGGACGTCATCGACTTCGGCGTCAAGAGCGCCGGTGAGCTGTTCGCACGAATCATCCTGGACGCGGTTGGCGATCTGTGACGGACGACTCTCCGCGCTGGCTGCCGGCCGCCGAGATCAGCCGCCGCGTCGTGCCGGGGGAGCTCGATCCGCAATCAGTCGTCGAAGCCCACCTCGAAGCGATTGAGAGATACGACCCGCGAATCCACGCTTACATCTACGTCGACCGTGCCGCTCGGGCGCAGCGCAACCACTACGGCGGGGTCACGTTGGCGGTCAAGGACAGCCAGCCAGTGGCGGGAATGCCATACACATACGCGACCCCGTCGTGGCGCGACCGTATCGCGGCGGAAGACGCCGTGCCCGTGGCGCTGGCCCGGCGAAGCGGCGTGGTCGTGCTCGGCAAGACGAACCTGCCTGAGCTTGCCGCTTCGATCGGCACGACGAACACGATCTTCCCTCCGACCCAGAATCCGTGGCGTGAGGGTTTCACCCCCGGCGGATCGAGCGGAGGGAGCGCCGCAGCGGTGGCCGCCGGCATGTGCACTTTCGCCCTCGGCGGAGACACCGGCGGCTCGATACGCATCCCGGCCTCCTGCTGCGGCGTGGTTGGCCTGCGGCCGACCCCCGACCGCGTGGCGAGCGAGGAGGTCGACGCGACGGTGCTGCAATCGCGCGGCCCGCTGGCCAGGACAGTGAGCGACGCACGTGTGCTCTTCGGGTTGATGACCGATACGGGGCCGAAACAGGGCCTCGAACGTATGACGAAGTTAATCGGCATGGCGTGCTCGGGCGCGGACCCTGCTTGTGAGGCTGCGTGCCGGCGCGCCGCTCGCGCACTCGAGCAGGCCGGACACCATGTCGAAGAGATCGACTGGAATCCCCAGCCGGTGACCGAGGGCTACGCCGTGGTGCGCCGTGCGAGCATGGCTAGCTTCCCCGCCGACCTGTCGACTTTCGGACCGGGCATCCAGAAGCTCGCCGCGGAGGGGCGCAGCCTGACCGCGATGGACTACTTCCACGCCTTTGAATCCGCCACCGACGCCGCCAACCGTGCGGTCGGCGTGCCGGTTCAGACGAGGTACGACTTTCTGCTCACGCCGACGCTGGGGCTGCTGCCGATGGAAATCGACAGAGTGCCGCCCTTCCTCGGCGATGCCTGGGCGCGCTACGTGCAGTTCGTGCTGCCGGTGAGCTTCGCGCGAGTTCCCGCGGTCTCGATACCAGCGGGCTTGCATGACGGCCTGCCGGTCGGAGTGCAGCTGGTCGGGCGCTTCGCACAGGAGTACGAGCTGCTGGATTTCGCCGAACAGCTCGAGAAGATGCCTGGGTTCGGGTTCCAACGGCCGCCTGGTCTGGATTGAGGAGAAGCGATGAAGGCACAGCGCGTTGAGATGTTCGTTTGCCCTAGCGCAACTCCCGCCGACACGTCGGGGCTGCAGAAGCTCGCCGACTCCGGGAAGCTCAAGCCCGACACGCTCGTCGCCCTGGTCGGCAAGACCGAGGGCACCGGGGCGCACGACGACTGGGGTCGCGTCTGGGCAGACGTCGCCCTGCGCGATTGGACCGCGCGGTTTCTGGGCGTCCCCGTCGACGAAGTCGCCAAGCACGTCATCTTCGTCCTCTCTGGCGGCTGCCCCGGCGTCATCACTCCGCACATCGCGGCGGTGACGCGGGAATGGGTCGAAGCGCCCGACCAGCCGGGCGGCGCGGAAAAGAGGCTGGTGGTGGGCCGCGCCGGTTCTGACGCCATGGCGCCCGAAGAGGTCGGTCGCATGGGCCAGATCCGCAAAGTGGCTGAAGGTACAAAGCATGCGATGGCCGACGCGGGCCTGGCCGACCCCAAGGACGTCCACCTGGTCATGGTCAAGGTGCCAGGGCTGACGACGGCGAGCATCAAGGACGCCGAGTCGCGCGGCAAGACCGTGGTCTCGCATGACCTCACCTTCGGACCCGAAGGCGCAGGCGCTTACGCCAACGACGCGGCCGCGCTGGGGGTGGCGATGGCCCTGGGGGAGGTTCCGGAGTCGTCGCTGTCAGATGGCGTGGTGCGACGGAACTGGGATCTCTACTCGGAAGTGGCGATGACGTCGTCAGGCGGCGAGAAGCGGCACGGCGAGGTCGTGGTGTTCGGCAACTCGAGCACGTCGCGCAGCGCGCTCACGATCGGGCATGCGGTCACGAAAGACTTCATCGACGCCCAGGGCGTGCGCAACGCGCTGCGCGCGGCGGGCCTCCGCTTCAAAGATGGCCTGCCCGACGAGGCCGACCTGGATCGCCTGGTCCATGTCTTCGCCAAGTCGGTGATCCCGGGCAGCGACCAGGTGCGCGGCCAGCGGATCACGCTCCTCGACGACGCGGACGCCTATCAGATCGGCAAGGCGCTCGGTGGAATGCTCGTCGCCTCGGTCACCGGCCGCACGACCAACTACGTGAGCGGCGGCGAGCGCAACTCGCACCAGGGCCCACCGGGCGGCAACATCGTGGCCGCCGTCGTCAGGACGGAGGCATAGTCAGCTCGTAAAGCTTCAACGGCGACAGTGGCATCTCGGTGATCGGGATGTGCGTCGCGTCCTCGATCGCGGATGCGATGACCGCGCCGACCGGGATCACCCCTGCCTCCCCCGCCCCCTTCACCCCGAGCGGGTTGAGTGGCGATGGTGTCTCGAAATGATCGATCTCGATCGGTGGAATCTCAGTCGCGTAGGGGATGAGGAACTCCATGAAGGATGCGTTGCGCAGCTGGCCGTCGCCGTCATAGGCCAGCCGCTCATAGAAAGCGCCTCCGATCCCCTGCGCGACGCCACCCTCGATCTGGCCCTGCAGAACCAGCGGGTTGATGACGCGGCCGCAGTCGTGGACGACGACGTATTTCAGGATCTCGAGGCGGAACGTCCTGGGGTCGACCCGGACATACGCGGCGTGGCAGCCCGACGCCCAGGTCGATCCCGGCGGGCTGTAGTAGCCGGTCGCTTCGAGGCCGGGCTCCTCACCGCCCTGCAGCGGCGGCCCTGTACGGGGTTTGGCGGCGAACTGGGTCGCCGCCTCGGTGCCGCCGCCGAACGCATAACGCACCGGGTTCGACAGGACGGCGACCGCGGCGAGCGGGATGCCGTGGTCCGGCGAGCCCTTGACGCGCACCCGGCCGCCGACCAGTTCGAGGTCATCGGGATTGGCTTCGAGCTGCTCAGCCGCGATCTGCCGGGCCTTGGTCGCGACCATGCGTGCAGCCACGTGCATCGCGTTTCCCGCGGTCACGGCTCCGCGTGAGGCGAACGTGCCGACACCCCATGGAAAGCGTCGCGTGTCGCCGCTCGTGACCTCGACGTCCTTCACATCGACGCCCAGCTCATCGGCAACGACCTGCGCCCATACCGTCGCGTGCGCCTGGCCCTGGCTTGGAATCCCGGTCGCCGCGACAACCTTGCCCGAAACGAGGACCTGGACGTGCGCCCCCTCGTACGGACCGACGCCGGTGCCTTCGACGTAAATCCCCAGGCCCATCCCGACGTGGTCGCCGGCTGGTTTGGGGCCGAGCATCTGGAGCGCCCGGTCGAGCAGCCTCGGGTAGTCGCCGCTGTCGTACACGACCGTGTTGCCGTCCTGCCACGCGACCCCGACGTCATACGGAAATTGGTCCGGCTGGATGAGGTTGCGCCGCCGCACCTCCGCGCGGTCCAGGCCCAGCTCGGAGGCGATGACGTCGAGCGTGCGCTCCATGACGAAGCACGCGTGCGGTCTTCCGGCGCCGCGATAGGGCGAGGTCGGCGTGGCGTTCGTGTAGACGTCGCGAAAACGGACGCGATAGTTCGGAATCCGATACGGTCCCGGCACCTGGGCCGCGGTGATGATCGGCAGGATGATGCCGTACGGCGTGTAGGCGCCGCCGTCGTGGATGAACTCGTCGCTCAGCGCCAGCACGCGACCGTCGTCGTCGAAGCCGACCTCGACCTCGTGCACCTGGCCGCGCTCCTG
This sequence comes from Chloroflexota bacterium, assembly GCA_005887685.1. Taxonomy (GTDB): domain Bacteria; phylum Chloroflexota; class Dormibacteria; order Dormibacterales; family Dormibacteraceae; genus 40CM-4-65-16. The sequence goes on from VBHJ01000033.1 coordinate 15,665, forward strand.
GTTCACCGCGGTGAAGTGCTCCTGGCGGTCCTCGGTCCACTTGACGGGGCGGCCCAGCTGCATCGCGGCGAAAGGCACCAGAAGCTCGTCGGGGTAGAAGAGCATGATCTTGGGCCCAAAGCCGCCGCCGACGTCAGGCGCGATCACCTCGACGTTCGACTCCGGCAGCCCGAACAGCACCGCAAGGCCGCCGCGGATCGACGTGGGCGATTGGGTCGAGTCGTAGACGGTCAGCTTGTGCTCGTCCGCTGACCATCGCGCCCACACGGCGCGCCCCTCCATCGGGCTCGCGGCACCTCGCTCGTAGCGGAATCGGAGCTGTTTGCGACGAGGCGCGGACGCAAGAGCACCATGGACATCGCCAACCTCTTGCAGCATTTCCGCGGCGACGTTGCCCGGCACGTCGTCGTGCACCAGATGCTCCGCACGCGCGGCGGCTTCCGGCGTGATGACCACCGGCAGCGGTTCGTAATCGACCGCCACCAGCTCCGCCGCATCCTCCGCCGCGTACCTGTCGGTCGCGACCACGAACGCCACCGCCTCGCCCGCGTAGCGGACGATCTCCGAGGCCAGGCATCGCTGGGTGCGGCCGTGGGTGAGGTTCGGATGGGGGATCAGCAGCGGGAGGTCGAGCCCGCCAAAGGGGAGGTTGGCGGCGGTGTAAACCGCGACCACGCCCGGCATGCCGCGGGCGGCGCTCGCATCGATGGACTTGATTCGTGCATGCGCGTGGGGCGAGCGGACAAAGCAGCACTCGAGCGCGCCCTCGTCGATGTCGTCGGTGAAGCGCCCGTGACCGCGAAGCAGACGGTCGTCTTCGACCCTCTGCACCGGTGCGCCGAACCATCGGGTCGTCATGTTTCCCCCTCTGCCCGAC
>VBHJ01000133.1 GCA_005887685.1 Chloroflexota bacterium
GATACAGGGCCGGCCGACCGGCGATCTGCAGGGTGGGATGGTGGCCGAGCTCATCGCTGTTGCCAAGCGGGACTTGAAGCCGGGCGACGAGTTGGACGGGGCCGGCGGCTATGCGGTGTACGGGCTGTCTGAACGCTACGAAGTGGCGCGGGATCAGCGATTGCTGCCGTTCGGATTCGCGTACGGTGGACGGGTCAAGCGCCCGGTGGCGCGGGATCAGGCCCTGAGTTGGGACGACGTCGAAGTCGAGCGTTCCGGGTTCCTTTACGAGCTGCGGGAGGAGCAGGACCGGCTCTTCGGTTAGCGGACCTTGAAGCCCGTTGGCCGGATCGTGACGATAACTCTGAATTCCCGGTCACTCACTTCGCCGACCGTTCCCCTGTATCTCAGCTGAAGAACCTTGTAGAAGGCACCTGTTGGATCGTCTTCGATCGCTTCCACAACTCCCCGAATTTGCATGTATCGGTATGGATCATCCGGATCGGTGATGTCCAGGGCAACCCGAGGTTCGCTCCGAAAGTATTGGTAGTTTCGGCGTCGCTTCGTGTGGGTGAGTTTGATGACGCCCCGCGCGTCGTCCCACAAGAACCACATCGGATTGACCAGCGGTGCTCCGTCGGGCCGGACGGTTGCGAGGTGCGCGAAAAGCGGCCGCGAGAGGAGGTCCGCGTGACTGGCTGGAGCATCCACCACGTCGATGTAAAACAATGTAGCCAGTGGACAGGTACACGCACGGACATCATGAGTCGGTCCTGCGCAGCCACGCCTGGAGGACTGCCGAGAACTCCGCCGGCTACCTTCTCGATTCTCTCCAGCCCGGAATGGATCTGCTGGATGTTGGCTGCGGGCCGGGCACCATCACCATTGACCTGGCCGAGCGTGTGGCACCGGGGCGGGTCGTGGGCATTGACTCGCAGAGCGAGGTGATCGCTCGAGCTGACGAGCTGCGTCAGCGCCGCGAGCAGGCCAACGTCACGTTCTCGGTTGGAGATGTGTATGCGCTCCGCTTTGACGACGCGCGATTTGACGTGGTCCATGCGCACCAGCTGCTGCAGCACCTGACGAGGCCGATCGATGCGCTGAAAGAGATGTACCGTGTGATGCGTCCCGGCGGCATCCTGGGCGTCAGGGACAGCGACTACGCCGCGTTTGCGTGGGCCCCACGTGACCCTCGACTCGAGCGTTGGATGCACCTGTACCATGAGGTCACCAGGCGGAACGGAGCAGAGGCCGACGCCGGCCGCCACCTCCTCGGATGGGTTCAGACAGCCGGCTTCACCGATGCCATGGCGAGCAGCTCGACCTGGACCTTCGCCGACCCCGAGGGCAGGGCCTGGTGGGGCGGGTCGTGGGCCGATCGCGTGCGGTTGTCATCGTTTGCCGACCAGGCGCTGGAATATGAGCTTGCCGACCGCGACGAGCTCGACTCTTTGGCAGATGCGTGGAAGCAATGGGCTGATAAGCCTGACGGTTTTTTCGCTGTTCTCCATGGCGAGGTGCTCGCTCGCCGGCCCGCCATAGACCCATAAGATTCAGTGGTCGCAAAACGAGTTGCGGTCATAGCAGGGGACGGAGTCGGGAAGGAGGTCATTCCCGAGGGGATTCGCGTTCTGTCGGCGATTGATCCAACCCTGGACTTCAGCGAGTTGGATTGGGGCTCCGATCGTTACGAGCGGACGGGCGCCATGATGCCGCCGGACGCGCTCGCAACACTGGCCGAATTCGACGCGATTTACCTCGGCGCGATCGGCTGGCCCACCGTGCCTGACCACGTGTCGCTGTGGGGCTGCCTGCTGCCTATCCGCAAGACATTCGAGCAATACGTCAACCTGCGGCCGATCCGGCTGCCACCCGGGATCCCCTCCCCGCTGGCCGGCCGCGGCCCGCACGATATCGACATGATCTTCGTCCGCGAGAACACCGAGGGCGAGTACTCAGGCACTGGGGGCCGTGTGCACGTCGGACACCCGCAAGAGGTGGCCGTCGAAGTTCCCGTTTTCACCCGCATGGCGATCGAGCGCGCCGCTCGTTACGCGTTCGGTTTAGCCGAACGACGCCGCCGGCGACTCGTCAGCGTCACCAAGTCCAATGCCTCCCGCTACGCGTACGTCTTATGGGACGAGGTCGTCGAAGAGGTGGCTCGCGACTTCAGTGGCGTCGAGATGCAGCGGGTGCATGTCGACGCAATGGCCGCCCGCATGGTTCTTCGCCCCGACTCCATCGACGTGGTGGTGGCGTCCAACCTGTTCGGCGACATCCTCACCGACCTGGGCGGCGCGCTGCAGGGATCACTTGGACTATGCGCCAGCGCCAATCTCAATCCAGAACGCCGCCATCCCTCGATGTTTGAGCCGGTGCATGGCTCGGCGCCTGACATCGCCGGCCAGGGAAAGGCAAACCCGCTAGGGGCCATCTGGAGTGCGGCGCTGATGGTCCGGCACCTCGGCGATGAACAGGGAGCTCAACGGATTGAGCAAGCGATCGACCGCATCTGCGAAGAGGGATCGGTTCTCACCGCCGATCTGGGCGGGGCTGCTTCAACCCGCGAAGTCGGCGATCGAATGGTCGAGCTCGTCAGGCAAACCACTGTCCCCCGTTGATGTCGATGCTCTGGCCGGTGACGTATGAGGCGAGCGGCGAGACCAGGTAGAGAACCGCACCGGCACAATCCTCGGATGTGCCAAGGCGACCGAGCGGGATGCCCTTCCTGAAGGTCTCGAGCAATTCCGGCGTGCTGAACTTGTCGTGGAAGGGGGTCTCGATGACACCGGGCGCGATCGCGTTCACGCGGATGTTTCGCGACGCAAGCTCTTTCGCCAACCCCCGCGTCAACGTCATCACGCCTCCCTTGGCCGCCGCGTAGGCAAAGGCGCCAGGTCCGCCGCCGTGACGCGCGGCGACAGAGGAGACGTTCACGATCCGCGCGCCGGAGCGCAGGTATGGAAGCGCGGCCTTGATGGCGAAAAAGACGGAGGACAGGTTGAGGGCGATGACCTCCTGCCACAGCTCCGCGTCCATCTCTTCGACCGCGCTGCGGCCGACCAATGAACCGGCGTTGTTGACGAGGATGTCGATCGGCGCACCGAGTGCGTTGACTGCCGCCTCGACTGCCTTCCCCGCCGCGGTGGGGTCGCGAAAGTCCGCCTGCACCAAGAACGCGCGGCGACCCTGCGATTCGACCGCTCGTGCCGTCTCCTCAGCCTCGTTCCGGCTGCTTCCGTAGTGGATCGCGACGTCGGCGCCGGCGCCCGCCAGAGCTTCGGCGATCGCCCGCCCAATCCCCGTGCTGGCGCCCGTGACGATCGCCCGCTGGCCTGTCAGATCGATTTCCACTATCGATTCGCAGTCTTGCGGGCGGCCGCAAGCACTCGCTCCACAGACGGAAGGTACCAGCCCAGACGCTGATGCGGTCCTTGCCTCACAGCCCCAGCTCGGCTCGGCGCGGGCGGCGATTGGGATTGGGCATCCAGCCCGGCATCGCGTTCAGAAACTCGTCGGTGGCGGGCTGCTCAGGAAAGATCTTGTGCGGGTTGAGGATGCCGTCTGGGTCGAGCACCGCTTTCATCTTTCGCATCAGCTCGATCGCGATCGGTCCGTGCTCCCGTTCGGCGAAGTCGCGCTTGAGGGCGCCGAGCCCATGCTCGGCCGATACTGAGCCGCCAAGCGAGAGTGCGTCCCTGAAGATCTGGGCCGCAGCGTGGCTGACCAGGTGCCGCTGCTCGTCAGTGAAGAGGATCGTGGGGTGGAGGTTGCCATCGCCCGCGTGGCCGACGGTGACGATGCGGAGGCCTGTCTGGCGCGCCAGCTCCTGTACGCGGCGGATCATCTCGGGAATCTCCGCGATCGGGACGGCGACGTCTTCGGCGAAGAAATTCTTCGGCATCGCCATCAGGACCTTGCCGTAGGATCGGCGCGCGTCCCAGAGCTTGTCGCGCTCGAGCGACGACTGCGCGATCCGGTTGTCGGCGCCGTCCAGCACCTCCACCATCCGCATCAGGTCGAGCCGCACGAACTCCTCGTCGTTGCCATCCTGCTCGACGATCAGTACCGCCTCGAGGGTCGGCTCGAAACCCGGTGGGAGCTTGTCGCGCACGAGCTCCAGCGAGCCACGATCGAGGATCTCGATCGCGGTAGGAAAGTGGCCTGCGGCCAGGGCCCGCGATACCGCTTCGCCCGCTTCCTCGACTGTCGCGAAGCCGACCATCGCCGTGGCTCGGCATCGCGGCAGCGGCACAAGCTTGACGATGACCTCGGTGATGATCCCAAGCGTTCCCTCCGAGCCGACGAAGAGCTGGAGCAGCCGATAACCGGAGGCACGCTTACGGAGCTTGCCGCCGAGCCGCATCACGCGACCGTCGGCCAGAACCACCGTCGCGCCGATCACGTAGTCGGCGGTGACGCCGTACTTGACGCACCGCATACCACCCGAATTGCAGGCCACGTTCCCACCGA
>VBHJ01000134.1 GCA_005887685.1 Chloroflexota bacterium
GTGACGCCGTACTTGACGCACCGCATACCACCCGAATTGCAGGCCACGTTCCCACCGATCGTCGACATCTCCAGGCTGGCCGGGTCGGGCGGGTACATGAGGCCGTGCTCGTTGGCCGCCCGGTCGAGGCTTGCCGTGATCACCCCCGCGCCGGCGGTGGCTACCGTGTTGGGACCGTCGATCTCGAGCCTGGTGAGCCGCTCGAGGCTCATCACGACGCCGCCGGCCATGGGCACCGGCCCGCCGACCAGACTGGTGCCGCTGCCACGCGCGACCATGGGCACGCGTTGGGCCGCGCACTCGCGGACCACGGCGGCGACCTGCTCCGTGTCTGCCGGTCTCACGGTGCAGAGCGCGGGCGCCTCCATGAAGGTGGCGTCATGTCCGTACTCCTCCATCTGGTCGCCTTGGAGGACGTGCTCGGGACCGACGATCGCGCGCAGGCGATCCACTAGTGCTTGTGCCACTGTTCTAACCCTATTACCGCCATGGCTGAAAGGGCCGAAGGAGTCTCCAGATCACCAAGGTGAAACCAAGCATTTTGGTTCTCATGGGTGTGTCTGGCTGCGGTAAAACAACGGTCGGCGCGATTGTTGCCGGCCGGCTGGGATGGCCGTTCGAAGAGGGGGACGCGCTCCACCCTCAGGCGAACATCGAGAAGATGGCTGCAGGACATCCACTTACGGACGCCGACCGCTGGCCCTGGCTCGCGAAGGTCGCTGATTGGATTGACGAGCGCCTTGACGCTGGAGAAAGCGGGCTCATCACGTGCTCGGCCCTCAAGCGCTCGTACCGCGATCTGATCAATCGGGAGGGTTCGGGACTGACATTCGTTTTTCTGGCCGGGTCGAGGGAAACGATCGCAGCGCGGCTGGCCGCACGGCACGAACACTTCATGCGCCCGAGCTTGCTTGACAGCCAGTTCGCCGATCTCGAAGAACCCGCCGCGGATGAGCCGGCAATCCGCGTCGACATCGGGCCGCCGGCCGCTGAGATCGCCGAGCTGATCATCGAAGACCTCGGACTGGCTGGGCGGGCGTGAACCTCGTGCGTTAGCGAGACTGACTGCCGACGACACATAAGATGTCGTGTGTGACGCTCGCCGGCAAGGTCGCGTTGGTCACCGGCGCGGGCTCGGCAACGGGCCTGGGAAATGCGATCGCACGTGCTTTGGCAACCGCCGGCGCAGAGGTTGTGCTGAGCGACATTGACATCGATGGCGCCACCCGCAACGCTGCGGCGATCGGAAGCGCGGGCCGTGCCGTATTCATGGACGTAACTGACGAGAGCTCAGTTCAGGCCGCGGTGCGTGAGATCGGGCCCGTCGACATCCTCGTCAACAACGCGGGTGTTACGCAGCGCATGCCCATCTGGGAGCTCTCGACCGAGGACTTCGACAGGCTGCTCTCAATCAACCTTCGGGGAGGCTTTCTTTGCCTCAGAGCCGTTGTCGCGGAAATGATGGCTCGCCGTTGGGGCCGCATCATCTGGATCTCCAGCGTCGCCGGCAAGCAGGGAGGCGGGATCATTGGGACTGCTCACTACGCCGCCAGCAAGGCGGGCGTGATTGGGCTTTGCCAAGCTGCGGCTCGTGAGCTGGGTCCTTATGGCATCACCAGCAACGCGATTGCGCCTGGGTTCATTCTCACGGGAATCGCGACCAAGGCACTCGACGCCAATCAGGAGGCCGAGCTCGATCGCACCATTAGCGCCACGGCGCCGGTGCGCCGAAGCGGTGTACCAGAAGATGTTGCCAACGCGGCACTTTTCCTCGCCTCCGTCGAGGCAAGCTATGTAACCGGCGAGGTGTTCGACGTCAACGGCGGCATCTACTTCGACTGACATGATTCAGCGCGTCGGACAGAAAAATGGCTCCGGCCACCTGGGTAATCGTCCGCCCTTCCGAAATCACCGCCATGACCGCCTTGTACCTTTGCTCAGCCACGCTCATCTCCCTCACGCGCGGGAGTGTCAAGCATCAGCCGGGACACCTGTAAGGCATCAGCCGAAACCATGACAACCATCAGGCGGGACGCTTTTGTCGTGCTTCAGCCGGATCTGCACACGAAATTTGGCTCCGGGACGGAGATTCGAACTCCGAACCTTGCGGTTAACAGCCGCCTGCTCTACCGGTTGAGCTATCCCGGAACAGACCTCGAATTCTAGGTGGTGGCTTCGCGCCGCCGCCCCACGCCAGTTCGGCTCAAAGTTACAACGCGATGCCGACGACCATCCGCACACCGCGACTCGATCTCGTCCCGATCGACCCCGCGGCGATCCGCCACCTCCTGGCCGGTGAGCGGCGGCTGGCTGAGGGCGTTGTGGGACTCACATTGCCACCGGAGTTCCCGACCGATGACGACCTCGCCGGCTTTCTGCCCATCCAGCTGAACCGCATGGAGCAATCGCCCGATCTGCGCGACTGGATGGCGCGGCTAATGGTGTCGGATTCAAATCAGGCGATCGGGCACTGCGGCTTCCACGGTCCGCCCGACGTGATCGGCCGAGCCGAGATCGGCTACACGGTGTTCACAGCCTTCCGCGGTCAGGGTTACGCCAAGGAGTCAGCGCGGGCGTTGACAGCCTGGGCTCTCGAGCAGGGTGAAATCGACGTTTTCGCGAGCGTCGCGCCGCACAACGCCGCATCTCTGGCGGTCGTCCGATCGATCGGCTTCAGGCAGATCGGGACTCAGGAGGACGAGGTGGACGGGCTTGAGCTCGTCTTCGCGGTCCGCGCGGCCGAACTGCGCTGACCCGCCGCGCCAGGAACGCCGCATGGGCGCGCTCGACCTCCGCCGCCACTGCGATCGCTGTTTCGACGAACGCCGCCGCCGCCGGTGGGCGGTACCGGTCGCGATGCCACACCACCACCAGCACGCGAGGCGGGACCGGCTCCTCCAGCTCGATCAGCCGCACCTTGGAATCGTTTTCGTCGACCGCGAGCAGTGGCGCGAGCGCGAAGCCCAATCCCGACGCGACCATCGCCTGCACCGTCCCGTTGTCGTTGGAGCGAAACACGACGCGCGGCCGAACGCCACGTCCGTGCAAAAAGTCCTCGGCCAGGTCCTGGTGCTTACCGTGCTGGTCGCCGACCATCGGGAGGCCGTTCAAGTCGGAGGCCGCAAGCGCGCTCTGAGCCAGGGGTGAGTCGGCTGCGATGACGACGACGTACGGATCGTTCATCAGCTTGCGCACCTCGAACGGCCCGTCCTGGATGGGCTCGATGGCGAACGTCAGGTCCAGTTCTCCCCGCTCGACCGCCTCCACCAGCGTCATGTCGTAAGCCCCTTCGGTCAGCTGCACGTCGACGTCCGGCCACCCAGCCTTGAACCGACGCATCACCTCCGGCAGGATCTTGTTGGCGACGCTCTGATAGATCCCGACGCGCAGGCTCCCCGACAAGCCGGCGGCGTAGGCGCGGAAGTCCGCCTCCGCAGCCCGCAGCCGTGACTCGATTGCCTCGGCGTGGCCGAGCAGCAGCCGGCCCGCCTCGGTCAGGGTGACCGTCCGCCGGCCCCTCGAGCGCTCGACCAGCCGCTGGCCGGTCAGCGCCTCCAGGTCGGAGATATGGTCGCTGACGGTGGACAGGGAGGAATTCAGCGCCTCGGCTGCAGCCCAGAAAGTGCCTGCCTCTGCGATCGCCCGAAGCGCCCGGAGATGCTTGATCTCGACGCTCGCCCAATTATTCGGCACAGCGATATTTTATCCGGAAACTTCATGTTGCTTCGGACATTCGGGATGGGAACACTGAACCCATGGAGGTTCTCATGGCAGTGATCATCCTCACCGCGCTGTGCCTGATCGGTGGCTTCCTGGGTGCCGACTCGCGCCCCATGGACATCGAACGGCCGACGCGCTGGTGGCCTGCGGCTCGGCGAAGCTGATCCTCTAACCGTCACCATCTGGTGACGGTGCGTCTGAGGATGCTGGCGCCGCTGCGCCACCGCGACTTCCGCCTTCTCTTCATCGGCCAGACCGTCTCCATGGTCGGGAACCAGCTTTACTCCGTCGCGCTGCCCTTCCAGATCCTGGCCCTGAAAGGCACCCCCCTCCAGCTCGGGACCGGATTCGCCTTCTTCGCCGGTGCGCAGCTGCTGACGATCCTGTTCGGCGGCGCCCTCGTCGACCGCCTGCCCAGGCGAACCGTGATCCTCTCCATGGACCTGCTCAGCACGATCGTGGTCGCGGTCGTCGCCGCCCTCGGCCTTACCCACCCCCTGCAGATCCCCCACCTCTACGTCTTGTCTGCTTTCTTCGGCGCGACGTTCGCCTTCTATACGCCCGCGCTGAGCGCGATCATGCCGGAACTGATCCCGGCCGACGTCCTGGTCCCGGGCAATGCGCTGCGCGGACTCTCGGGCCAGACGGCGCGAGTCGTCGGGCCGCTCATCGGTGGCGTCGTCGTGGCGACCGCTGGACCGCCTTGGGCCTTCGCCATCGACGCCGCCACCTTCGCGGTCAGCTTTCTGGTCTTCGTTTTCGCACGCCAGCCGGAACGCGAGCCCGGCCCGCGCAAGCCAATCCTCGCCGAGATCAGAGAGGGCGTCGCATACACCTTCTCCGTCTCA
>VBHJ01000135.1 GCA_005887685.1 Chloroflexota bacterium
CGAGGTCCCTACGATAGGCGGATTCGGGGGTCAGAGCGACCAATTCCGTTCCCGACTCGTCGAGGATCTGACCGCTAGGATGGTGGTCCGTTGCGCCGGACCGCCATCTCGCTCGGACTCGTCTGGCTGACGGCGTTCAACCTGCGCGTGATCCTCTTCGCGATTCCGCCGACGCTTCCCGCGATCCGCTCCGAGCTCGGGCTCAGCTTCGCCGCCACCGGGTCGATCACGTCCCTCGCTGTCTTCACATTGGGTGTCGCATCCATCCCGGGCGCGCTGCTGGCGACCAGGTACGGCGCGCGGCGCCTGGTCGCCCTCTGCGGCGCCGGACTGGTCATCTTCACGGTCGCGCTCACGCTGCCGCCCGGCATCTTCTGGGTGTTCGCCGGCAGCTCGCTCCTGACGCTTTCGATCGCGGTGGCGCAACCTCCGCTCGCGGTTCTCATCCGCCGGTGGTTTCCGACGACGATCACACGAGCGAGCAATTTGTACGGCAACGGCCTGCTGATGGGAAACGTGCTCGGCGCCTCGCTGTCGCCATACATCACGCGCGCAATCGGGTGGCGCGCGATGTTCCTCGTGTGGGCGGGGGTCGCCGGAATCGGCGTGCTTCTCTGGGTGCGGTTGACGCCGCGTGACCGGATGGCTGCCCCTCCGGTGCACCTGGGGACCGTTCTGCGCGACCCGAGGGTGTGGCAGGTGGCCGCGCTGTTCACGTTCCAGAACCTCGTCTACTACACCGTCGCGACCTGGATCCCATTCCTGCTGCCAGGGCGCAGCGCCGACTACCTGGCGACCACCTTCCTCTTCCTCAACTTCTTTCCCATCGTGCCGCTGCTGGCGCTCTCGTTCGTGCGTTGGCCGTACGCGCTCTCGACGCCCTACGTCGTCGCGGGTGCTCTCGCGATCATCGGCTCGCTGGGATTGCTGCTCGACCTCACGGATCTCATCTGGCCGCTCGTATTCATGGTCGGCCTGGGCTCAGGTGCGGCCTTTGTGGCGTCGATCGCGCTTCCGCCGCTGATGGCCGCGGACGAGAGCGAAGCTTCGACGTACTCGGCGGTGATGTACACGGCCGGCTACCTGCTCGCCTTCGTGGGGCCCCTTTCCGCGGGCGCGCTCGTGGATGCGACCGGCAGCATAAGGGTGGCGTTCTGGCCGCCGGTTTTGGGGGCGGCCGGGATGGCGCTGGTGGGCTCGCTGGCGCCTCGCATGCTGTCCCGCTCGCGCCTGGCCGTCTCGAAATAGGGCGCTGAACGCCGGCCGTACGACTGCAGCCTAGAGGTGGTCCTGCGGCTTCTTCCAGTCTGAGGTGTCGATCTTCGCGGCGCTCGCAGGTTCCAGCGCGCGCGGCATCTGCCGGGCGAACTTGGGCACCGCCTCCGCCGCCGCCCATTCCAGCATCTCCATCTGATCGTCGCGTGGCTGGTCGAAGATGAACTGGTTGACCCCCGCCTCGACGTAAGGCTGGATCACGCTGTAGAAGGCGTCTTTCGAAACCCACGGGTCCTCGTCGGACTTCGGCACCCAGTAGTAAAGCGAGCGGTCGAGCGTATCCGGGTCGCGGCCGATCTCGCGGCAGTAGTCGTCGAGCATCTGGTTGCGCTCGCGCATCTCCTGCGGCGTCCCGAACGCGTTCCACGTGTCGCCGTACCGGGCGACGATCTTCAGCATGCGAGGCCCGAAGGCGCCCAGCACCAACGGCGGGCGCGGTTTCTGGATGCTCGCGGGTCGGGAGCGCGCGTCCTTCAGCTTGTAGTACGCGCCGTCGAAGGAGCTCGTGTCCTCGCGCGTCATCAGGTCGACGACCTGGACCGCTTCTTTGAAGCGCGAGACCAGCTCCTTCGTCTCCGGAAACTCGATCCCGAACATCGTGTGCTCAGGCTCGTACCAGCCCGCGCCGAGACCGATCTCGAGCCTTCCGTTCGAGATGTGGTCGACCGTGACGGCCATCTTGGCCAGGACCTGCGGGTAGCGAAACGTGTTGGAGGTCACCAGCACACCGACGCGGATTGTTTTGGTCACGGCTGCGAGGCCGCCCAGCAGCGTCCACGCTTCGAAGTAAGGTCCCTGCGGCCGGCTCGGCTGGACCAGGTGGTCGCACAGCCATGCGCTCTCGTAGCCAAGGCGCTCGAAAAGCTGCCAGCGCTCGACCGTCTTCTCCCAGGTCATGTTCTGGTCGGTGCAGATGCCGAAGCGAAATCGCCGGGTCATTCGCTTTCTCCTTGGTTGAACGCCGCCGCTCTTCAGCGAATGGTAGATCGAAGCTGACTAGAATCGTCCCGGGGTGCATTGCGCATGGGACTGACCACGCTGAAGATGCCGCAGCTCGGTGAATCCGTCACCGAGGGCACCGTGGATCGCTGGCTCAAGCAGGAAGGCGAGCTCGTGCGCAGGGACGAGCCGATCGTGGAGATCGTCACCGACAAGGTCAACGCAGAGGTGCCCTCGCCGGTCGAGGGCCGGCTCGTGAGAATCAAGGTGGCGTCCGGCCAGACCGTTCCGATCGGGACCGCGCTTGCGGAGCTCGAGGTCGAAGGCGTCGCGGCGGCCCCGGAAACCAGCCCTGAAGCTCCGGTCGCCAGGCCTGCGCCCGCTCCGCCGGCCGCGGTCGAGGGCCGGATCAGCCCCGGCCTGCGCAAGCTTCTCGAGGACAACGGCCTGCAGCTGTCGCAGATCGCAGGCACCGGGCCCGGCGGCCGAGTCAGGCGAGAGGATGTCCTCGCGCACCTGTCCGAGCACAAGGGCGGCGCCCCTGCGGCCGCGGCTTCCGCGGAGAGGCGAGACGAGCTCGTTCGCGTTTCCGCAGTTCGCCGGCAGATCGCGGAGCACATGGTCCGCAGCGTCAGCACCTCTCCTCACGCCTGGTCACTGCGGGAGGTCGACGTCAGCCGCCTGCTCGCCTACCGGGAATCCGAGAAGGAGGCCTTTCGCGCGCGCCACGGCTTCGCGCTCTCGTACGTTCCGTTCTTCGTCCAGATCGTTTGCGACGCGCTCCTGAAGAACCCGTACTTGAACTCGACGTGGACGGACGACGGCATCATGCTCCACCACTTCGTCAACATGGGAATCGCGGTCGCGCTGCCAGACACCCTCATCGTCCCCGTGGTCAAGGACGCCGACCTGATGGGCTTCATGGATCTCGCCATCGCGATCAACGACGTGGCGAGCCGGGCCCGCAACAAGGCACTTCGTCCCGAGGACGTGCGCGGCGGCACGTTCACGCTCAACAACACCGGCGCCCTGGGTTCGGTCGCGGGTCAGTCGATCATCAACCAGCCGCAGGCCGCCATCCTGAGCACGGAGTCGATCCGGAAGCGCCCAGTCGTCGTGAATGACGAGGTCGTGATCCGGCCGATCATGAACCTCACGATGTCGTTCGACCATCGGATCATCGACGGCCTCGCGGCTTCGAGTTTCCTCAATGACGTCCAGGGCGGCATCGAGGACTGGACCCCGCAGAGGATCAAGGTCTAGCCGGACTCAGTCGCTTCTCTTCTATGTATTCGGAGGTGAGGCGCAGGTAGCGGTCGATCGCTTCCGGCTCCGCGGCGCGTCCCATGTGGCCGACCCGGAAGATCTTGCCTGACAGCTCGCCGAGCCCGCCGCCGATGCGGATGCGGTGCTCGCGCAGCAGCCATCCCATGTAGTCGGGGATGTTCATTCCGGGGATGCCGTAAGCAGCGGTCGTGACCGGTGAGGCGGTCGCGACAGGCGAGAGCATCGGAAACCCCATCTCTTCGAGCCCCTCACGCACCCGGTCCCGCGCGCGGGCAAGGCGCCGCCAGCGGTTCTCGACGCCTTCGTCGAGAAGCCCGGTCAGCGCGACGTCGAACGCCTCGATCACGTTGGTCGGCACCGTGGTCGGATGCGGATGCCACCCGCTCCACTCCTCCGAGAACCGCTTCCAGGTGGCGAGGTTGAGATACCAACCGGCCGCCTTTGCCCGCCCGTCGGCGAGAGCCTCCAGGGCGCGCGGGCCCGCCGCCACGGGGGCCACACCGATCGCGCCTCCGATGCACTTGTTGGCGACGGTCACGCAGAGGTCCACGTTCCATGCGTCCATCTCGAACGGCACGCCGCCAACCGCCGAGATGCCGTCGACGATCGTCAGCGCGCCATGCTCGCGAGCTGCCCGGCAGATGCCTTCGACCTCGTTGAGGATGCCGACCGAGGTCTCGTGGTGGACGACGCACACGGCCCTCACGTCCGGATGGCTTGCCAGCGCGTCGCGCATCATTGCGGCGGTGACGGGCTCGGCCAGCCCGGGCCGGACGATGTGCACACGAAGGCCGTTGGCGGTCGCGACCTCGGCCATCCTGTCTCCGAAAAGACCGTTCGCCGCCACGAGCACCTCGTCACCCGGCCCCAGCACGCTCGCGATGCACATCTCGACGCCGGCCATGCCCGAGCCGAAGAGCAGGTGAACCTCTCCTTCCGTCCTGAACACCTGGCGCATGCCGGCCACGGCGTGCTTGTACAGCTGAGTCCATGCGTCTCCGTAGTGGGCGCGAACCGGCCTGGCGAGCGCTTCGAGCACCTCGTCGTCGACGCTGACCGGTCCCGGGATCATCAGGAATTCGCGGTCTTCGATGGCTCTCGCCTCCTCATGCCAGAACTTCACGCGCGACGCGGTAGCCTGACTTGATCGCACCCTCCATCCCGCCCGGCCCGACGCGATCATCGGTGTGCTCGCCCGCGAAGAACACTGTCCGGTCGAGGGGCGCCGCGATCAAGGGCAGCACGGTGTCGCGCTGGTCGCCGATCGGCGCCCGCACCACCGCCCGCGACCAGGGGTCGTGCGTCCAGCTCTTGACGAAACCGGCGATGCGCCTGAGCGGGCGGCCAACCACGGAGCTCATCGTCTCGTCCACGCTATCGAGGATCTCTCCGTCGGTGAGCCCGGCGGGCTCGACGTCGCCGGCCGCCAACCCGGCGACGATGATCGGGTCGCCCCCCTGGTGCACGGTTTGCTCCATCACAAAGCCGGGCATCCGGTCGGTGAAGCAGCCTGACCCGATCGCTTGCTTGACGAGCTCGCGCTCCGCGTACTGGACCACCAGCCTG
>VBHJ01000034.1 GCA_005887685.1 Chloroflexota bacterium
ATGGCGGCGGGCAGCTCCCGCAGCCCGCGCTCCACGACCTCCTTGAGCTCGGCGCGATCGAGCTGCTCGAGGCGGAAGACACGGCTGCGAGACAGGAGAGGGGAGATGACCTCGAAGGACGGGTTCTCGGTCGTGGCGCCGATCAGGGTCACGGTGCCGTCCTCCACGTGGGGCAGGATCGCGTCCTGCTGGGCTTTGTTGAAGCGGTGGATCTCGTCGACGAACAGGATGGTCCGCAGGCCGGCTCGCCGGTGGACCTTGGCCTCGGCGACGACCTTCCGCAGGTCCGCCACGCCGGCGGTCACGGCTGACATGGCCACCAGCCGGGCGCTCGTCTCGCTTGTGAGCAGGCGGGCCAGGGTCGTCTTGCCGCTCCCGGGCGGTCCCCACAGGATGATGCTGGGAAGGTTGCCGCCCTGGGTGAGCCGGCGGAGCACGTCGACGACCTGCCGCTGGCCGACCAGCTGATCGAAGGTTTGGGGCCGCATCCGAGTCGCCAGGGGGGCTTTGGGCTCGGTTCCGGCCGGGATCGGAAAGAGCTCGCCCTGGTCGGTCATCGAGCTGATTCTCTCCCAGGCTTGGTTTGTCGAGAGCGGCTCTCCAGGCCCGAAGCCTAGAATCTGCGCCCATGACCACCTGCTGGTACTGCAGCTCGGAGGTTCCCGAGACCTCGCAGTACTGCCCGAGCTGCGGCCACAGCCAGACCGACCGCACGTCGAGCCCGCTGTTCGGGGTGGTCGACCCGACCACCGGCATCTGGAACTCGAAGTTCGTCAACGCCCTGGTGGGGCAAGAGGCCAACCGCGCCGTCCGCTACCACCGGCCGCTCTCCGTGCTGGTGGTCGAGCTGGACCACGCCGAGCACATCCACAAGGAGCTCGAGCAGATCCAGGTCGAGGCTCTGCTCAGGGAGATGGCCGAGCGCCTGGGCCAGGCGATCCGCGACACGGATACAGTCGCCTTCCTGGACGCGGACGGTCCGCCGCATTTCGCGATCGTCCTGCCCGAGACCGACGAGCAGGGCGCGGCACTCGCCGCCGACAAGATCCGGCGCTCCATCGCGTCCCACGACTTCGGCACGAGCGGCGCCTGGAAGCGCATCACGGTCAGCTGCGGGGCGGCGACCATCGACTCCGGCTACCGGCCGCAGGACGAGGCCGGGATGATGAACAGGCGCGAGTACACCGGCAACCTCATGCGTGAGGCCCACCAGGCTCTCGACTCGGGCAGGTCGGCGGGTACCAACCGGACCACGGTCGGCGCTTACCGAAGCTAGCGACCCTCACCTGAACCGGTTCTATCTGATCCGACATGCGGACGTGGAGAATCCGCATCGCATCCTGTACGGGCATCTCGACGGCTTCAAGCTCAGCGCGCTGGGACGCGCGCAGTCGGCGGCCCTAGGCGAGCGCCTGCGCCCGGCGGGCGTGAGCCGCATCGTCCACAGCCCGTTGACTCGCGCACTGGAAACCGCGCAGATCATCGCGGCGAGGCTCACGCCGGCTCCGCCACTCGAGGCTGACTTCGACCTCCGCGAGGCGGAGTTCAGCCGCTACCTGCAGGGCGTGCCGTACTGGCAGATCCCGGTGCGGCGGCCGCTCTGGCTGGTGCACAAGGCGAGGCGCGGCCTCCTTCCCGGAGACGAGTCGTACGAGGCCATGGGTGGGCGCGTGCTGCGGATGGTCCGGCGGCTCGCGCGCGAGCGTCCGGGCGAGACGATCGCGCTGGTCAGCCACGCCGACCCGTTGAACGCCGCATGGATCCTCCTCGACGGCCGGCCGCAGAACGAGCGCGAGATGCACCGCAAGAGCATCGACAAAGCCGGCATGCTTCAGCTGGACGTCGATGGCGAGACCCCGAAGGCATGGGAGTACATCCCGCCGCCCCCGGTCGACAAGCCCGAGAGCGCTGCCGCGTGATTCGCCCTCTCCCTGCGAAGGAAGTCCCCTCTCCCTGCAGGGAGAGGGGATTGCGATGAAATTCCCCCCAGGTTTCCTCTGGGGGACTTCATCCGCCGCACACCAGGTCGAGGGCGACAACCGCAATTGCGACTGGTGGGAGTGGGAGCAGCAGCCCGGCCGCATCGCTGACGGCGACACGTCAGGGGTGGCGTGCGACCACTACAACCGATACCGCGAGGATTTCGCGCTCCTCGGCGAGCTGAACCAGAACGCGCACCGGCTCTCGGTCGAGTGGTCCCGCATCGAACCGTCGGAGGGCGTTTTCGACACGCGCCAGATCCGCCACTACCGTGACGTCCTCGGCGAGATGCGCGAGCGAGGCCTCTTGCCGATGGTCACGCTGCACCACTTCACGAGCCCTCTGTGGTTTGCGCGGCGGGGCGGATGGGCGGCGCCTGGCGCGCATCGAGCGTTCATGCCGTTCGTCAATCGGGTTGCCGACGAGCTGGGTGACCTGGCCGGCCTGTGGTGCACCATCAACGAGCCGAGCATCTACGGGGCGCAGGGGTGGATCACGGGCGAGTTTCCGCCTGGGCGTCACGGCGACCTGGTCAGCGAGTACCGCGTGACTCGCAACATGCATCGCGCCCATGAGCTCGCCTACGGCGCGCTCAAACGGCGCTGGCCCGACACGCCGGTCGGTCTCTCCCACCACAAGTTCCTGTTCATGCCCGCGAGCGCGCGGCGCCGCGATCGCCTTGCGGCGGCGGCCACGCAGACGGTCATGGACCGGTGGCCGGTTGGGCCGGGAAGGCTCCGGCGGATCGTCGAGGCGACAAGCGATTTCATCGGCGTCGCCCATTACTGGGGCCAGATGGTCGCGTTCGATCCGGGCCGGCCACAGGACCAGTTCGTCCGGCGATTCAACCCGCCCGGTGCCGAGAACACCGAGATGGGCTGGGTTTCCAACCCTGCATGGATGCGCGACGTCCTGAACCAGCTGAAGCGCTATGGCAAGCCTGTCTACGTCACCGAGAACGGAATCGCAACCGCGGACGACACCGTTCGCCAGAGGTACCTCGTGGATCTCTTGACCAATGTGCACATGGCGATCGAGGACGGCGTAGACGTCCGCGGCTACTTCTACTGGTCCAACACCGACAACTTCGAGTGGGCTCGCGGCTATGGCGCGCACTTCGGATTGATCGCCGTGAATCGCAAGACTCTCGAGCGCACGATCAAGCCGAGTGGCCGGCTGTACGGGCGGATCGCTGCCGCAAACGGCCTCGACTAGACTCAGTTCGATTTGACCCGCAAATCAGCGCTGGTCGGGGCGGTGGCGGTCGTGCTCGGCGCGGTCTTGATGCTCTCGCTCGCCTGGGGTCTGCAGCACGCGGCGCTGGCCAATCCCCCCGTTTTGGGCCGGACGGCGCCGAGGCTTGCGATCCAGACCGCGGGCGGAGACCAGGTCCGCGTCTGGGAGCTGCAGGGCAAACCGGTGGTGCTCAACTTCTGGGCATCGTGGTGCGGGCCGTGCATCGAGGAGGGCGGGGTGCTTGCCGACGCGTCCGGCGCGCGTCCGGATGTTGCGTTCGTCGGCGCTGACAACCAGGACACGTCGTCTGGCTTTGAGGCTTTCGAACAGCGCCATCCGCATTCGTACCCGGCCGGCCCGATCGTGACCGGCTCCTACCAGGCATTCGGGGTGGGCGGCCTCCCCGCGACCTTCTTCATCAACGCGCAGGGCATCGTCGTGGCCTCCTTCACGGGCCCTCTCGACGCGTCAACGCTCAATCACTACCTGGGATTGATCACGTCATGACGATGGCATTGCGGTGGGGACTGCCCGCGGTGGTCATCGCCGGTTGCGTCGGCTACCTCATCTACTCCGCCTCCGGCGGTTCCAGCGAGTACTACCTCACCGTCTCGCAGCTGCGCGCTCAAGCTCCGGCCGGCGACGTCCGGGTGGCCGGCGTGGTGCAGAACGACGTGCAGAAGACCGAAGGAGGCCTGCACGTGAGGTTCACCGAGAAGGACGGCACAGCGTCGATGCCGGTCGAGTACACGGGCACGTTGCCCGACATCTTCCAACCCGGCATCACGGTTGTCGTCGAGGGCAGGCTGGGCGGCGACGGAGTCTTCCACGCCCGCACGCTGCTCGCGAAGTGCCCCTCGCGCTTCTCGACGCAGCCCTACACGCAATGATCCTGGGCTATCTCGGAGCAGGTGCACTTCTCGCCGGCCTCGTGATGGGGGGCTTCTCCGCGCTGCTCTCCTTCTGGGCTGGATGGCGCGAGGCGGACGTCTTCATCCAGGTCGGCCGCCGCGCTTTTTACGCGGCCGCGGCGATGACCGGCATCGCGGCTGTACTGCTCGAGGTCGCGCTGCTGACGCACGACTTCTCACTCGCCTACGTGGTCGAGCACACCGACCTGTCGACCCCGACTCCGCTGGTGGCGGCCGGGTTCTACGGCGGGCAGGAGGGGTCGCTGCTCTACTGGACGCTCATCCTCGGCGCGCTGGGGAGCGCGTCGCTCGTCGCGAGCGCGCGAATCGGCGCGCGCGTCGCCGCCTATGCGGCTGGAATCCTTGCCCTGATCCTCAGCTTTTTCCTGTTCGTCCTCGCGGTGGTCGCGAGCCCCTTCGACCTCCTGTCGATCACCCCGGCCGACGGCCTCGGCCTCAACCCCGTGCTGAGGGATGGCGGCATGCTGATCCATCCGCCGGTCGTCCTGGCCGGGTTCGCCTCCTTCGCCATCCCGTTCGCGTTTGCGTGCGCTGCCCTCCTGGCCGGCCGGGCCGACGCGGCATGGATCCGGCACACACGCCGCTTCGCCCTTTTGGCGTGGAGCCTGCAGTCCGCCGGTCTCCTCCTGGGCATGTGGTGGGCGTATCACGTCCTCGGCTGGGGCGGGTACTGGAGCTGGGACCCGGTTGAGAACGTTGCACTCATGCCGTGGCTGGCGACCACCGCATACCTGCACTCGTCGCAGGTGCAGGAGAAGCGCGGCCGTCTGCGCAACTGGAACTTCGGGCTGGTGATCCTCGCCTTTCTGCTCGTCGTGTTCGGTACTTTCATCGTCCGAAGCGGCGTCGTGCCGTCGGTCCACACGTTTGCGATCAGCGCGATCGGTCCGTGGTTTTTCGCGTTCCTGTTTGCCTGCCTCGTCTTTTCGGCGGCATTGCTCGCGTTCCGTGCGGGCACTGTTCGGGTCCATGTCGAGCCGGCGCCCGCCGTTTCGCGCGAAGGAGGGTTTGTGCTCCAGAACCTCCTGCTGATCGGGGTCATCGCAGTGGTGTTCTGGGGCACCATCCTGCCCCTCGTCTCCGGGATGCTCGGCGCCGAGCGCGTGGTTGGCGCGGCTTACTACGAACGCGCCGCCGGGCCCATCTTCGTGGTGATCCTCGCGCTCATGGCCGTGGGGCCGGTTCTACCTTGGCGGCACGCAGGCGCCCCTGTCCTGCGTGCCCTTCGCTGGCCCGCCGCGGCGGCCATCGTCGTGCTGGCCGGACTGCTCGTGGCCGGTGTGCGGTCTGTCCCGGCTCTGCTCGCCTTTCCTCTTTCGGCCGCGGGTGCGGCAACGATTTTCAGCGAATACGGCCGCGTCCTGCTCAAGAAGCCCTGGATCATCCTGCGCAAGCGCCGCCGCTACGGGGCGTACCTGGCCCACCTGGGCCTCGTCGTGGTCGTGGCCGGCGTTGCGGCCTCGCACTTCGGCCAGCAGGAGAAGGACGTGACGCTGCAACCAGGCCAGACCGTGACGGTGGCCGGATACACATTGACCTACACCGGCTCGGACCAGCACCAGCTGCAGGACCACACCGACTTCGTCGCCGTCATGCGATTCGGTGACCGGACGCTCGAGCCCTCGCGCGCCACCTATGCAGGTCTCGGCGGCCAGGCGCTGACCCACGTCGCCATCACGACCACGCCGACCGCCGACGTCTACGTCGTCCTCGCCGCCACTGGCACCGACGGGTCAGCATCGTTCCGGGTCTTCGTCAACCCGCTCGTGACATGGATCTGGGCCGGCGGGGCGGTCATCATCCTGGGTGTCGTGCTGGGCAACGTGGGGGAGAGGAGCGCCGTACCGGAGTTGGCAAGACGGCGCGTGCCGGTTACCCTGCCCGCGTAGCGATGGCGATCATCGTCGCGACGCTGCTGCTGTTCCTGGCCGGGCCATTTGTGCTCTGGCCGCTTCTGCGAACGCCGGACGAGCCCCTCCCCTCCGCTCCGCGGAGGACCTCCCCATGAATGGGGAGGAGCTCTTCCAGCTATGAGCATGGTCGTCGCCAACGGCCTCACCCACCGCTTCGGCGGGGAGCTCGCGCTCGACGGCGTCGACCTGGTCCTGGACACGGGCGAGCACATGGCGGTGCTGGGTGACAACGGCGCCGGCAAGACCACCCTGCTGCGCATCCTCGCCACCGCGCTTCGTCCCACCTCCGGCCGGCTCCAGATCGCGGGTCTCGACGCCTTTCGCGAGCGCCGCCGCCTGCGCCACTACATCGGGTACGTCGCCCACAACCCGGGCCTCTACCCGGCGCTGTCCGCGGCGGAGAATCTCGAGTTCTTTTGTGACCTGCAGGACGTCAGCCGCTCCCGCGTCCCCGAAGCGCTCGAGATGCTGGGGCTGGGGTCGGTTGCGCACCGCAGAGCGAGCCTCCTGTCTCGCGGCATGCAGCAGCGCCTGGCCATCGCGCGTGCGATTCTCCACGAGCCGCGACTTCTCATCTTCGACGAGCCCGACGCCAGTCTCGATGCGGATGCCGCGGAGCTGCTCGGCCTGGTGATGAAGGACAGGACCGCGGTCATCGCAACGCATGACCATGCGCTCGCCAACCGGCTCTGTCCGCGCACGCTCGTCCTGCGTCACGGACGGTCCCTGGGCACCGCCACTCACCTCCGCGTGGTCCGATGAATCCATTCCGGGCCGCGATCGCGGTGGCGCGCAAGGACCTCGTTTCGGAGTGGCGCACGAGGGAGATGGTGCCGGCCCTCGCCCAGTTCGTCGTGCTGGCGCTGCTCATCGGCAACTTCGGGTTTCAGATCGACTCGCGCAACGCACCGTCGATCGCCCCTGGAATCCTGTGGCTTGCGCTGGTGTTCGCCGGCCTGATCGCTTTCGGCCGCACCTTCGCCGCGGAGCGAGAGCAATCGTCGCTCGAGGCAATGCTGATGACGCCGGCGTCGCCGGTCGCCATCTTCGCCGGCAAGGCGCTCGCCGCGTCGGTGCTGCTGATTCTGTGCGAGGTCGTCCTTCTGCCCGCGCTGTGGTTGTTCTTCGGCACGCCCGTGTCGGCTGGTGTGGTCCTCGCGGTGATCCTGGCGACGATCGGCATGGCGTCGCTCGGCTGCCTGTTTGCTGCGATCGTCGCTCGAGTGCGTGCTCGAGAGCTGCTTCTGCCTTTGCTCACACTCCCGCTGTGGATTCCCTTCATCATCGCGGGAGGCCAGGCCGTGCAGTCGGCCATGGGATTGCCGGGCAGCTACGACCAGGCCATCGGCCTTCTCATCGACTTCGACATACTTTTTGTGGTGCTCACCTCACTCGCCGCGCGATTCGTGCTGGATGAGTAGGCTCGAGAAGGCATCCGCCGGCGCAGTCGCGCTGATGGCGCTGGCCGGTGCGGCGATCTTTTTCTACGCGCCCACCGACTTTCTGCAGGGCGCCGTGCAGCGCATCTTCTACCTGCACGTGAGCTCGGCGATCGCGGCCTATGGCTGCTTTGCGGTCGTGTTGTTGGGCGGCGCGATCTTCTTGCGCACCGAGAACTACGCCGCCGATCGATGGGCGCGCGCGGGTGCCCTCGTAGGCGTCGTGTTCACCACCGTCACCCTGGTGATGGGCATGCTGTGGGCGAAGAAGGTGTGGGGGGCTTTCTGGGTCTGGGACGCGCGGCTCACCTCGACGCTCGTGTTGTGGATCATCTACGCGGGGTATCTGCTGGTCCGCCGGCTGACCGAGCCAGGACGCCAGGCCGCTCGCCTGGCCGCCGTGGTTGGGATCTTCGGCTTCGTGGACGTGCCGGTCGTCCACTTCAGCGTGACCTGGTGGGTGACCCATCACCCGGGTCCGGTGATCATCAACGACGCGCTGCCACCGCAGATGCTCGCGACATTCCTATTCACGATGCTCTGCACGCTCGTGCTCGCCGCGGTGATGATCACGATCCGGTACCGGATCGAGACGCTGATGGACTTGAAGCAGCTCGTGCCGAGTCCGGTCCAGGTGGTGATCACCCGCGAGCCGGGCGGCGTTGCCGGTCCGGTGCAATGAGCTATCTCCTCATCGCATACGCATTCGCGGTCGCATTGTTGGGCGGCTACCTGTTCTTGTCGCTTCGCCAGCTGCGGGAGCTGGAACGACCGACCAGGCGGTAATCGTCGGCGCCGGGCCTGCCGGCGACGCTGTTGCGGCGGGGCTTCGGGACGCTGGATTCGACGGGCGGATCGTGCTGGTCGGCGCGGAGCACGACGCGCCCTACGAACGGCCACATCTCTCCAAGGGTTTCCTCCTCGGAACCGTGCCGCGCGACAGGCTTCGGCTGCGGCCGCCCGATCAATATCGCGAGCTTGGGGTCGAGCTGGTGCTCGGAGAGCGCGTGGTAGAGCTGCGCCTGGAGGACCGCGTGGTCATGCTCGAGGGTGGCGGGACGATCGCGTGGGACCGGCTCTGCGTCGCGACCGGCTCCGACGCCCGGCGGCTCGACGGATTCGAGCATGCGCTGTACCTGCGCGAGCTGCCCGAAGCCGAAACGCTGCAGGGTCTGATCGAATCGTCCGCCGGGCTCGACGTCATCGGGGCCGGCTTCATAGGTTGCGAGGTGGCCGCGGTGGCTCGGCAGAAGGGGTGCGCGGTTCGCGTCCACGAAGCACTGCAGCAACCTCTGCTGCGCGTGCTAGGGCCGGAGCTTGGCGATTACCTGGCGGGCGTGCATCGCGCGCATGGAGTCGACCTGCGCGTCAACGTGAAATCGCTCCCGAACATGGCTGAGCATGTGCTCGTCGCCGTCGGCTCCGAGCCGCGCACGATCCTCGCCCAGGAGGCCGGGCTTCCGGTCGACGGCGGCATCGTGGTCGACGAGCGCGGCCGCACTCCTGTCGAGGGCGTGTTCGCCGCGGGTGACGCGACCCGTTTCTGGCATCCGCTGTTGCAGACGCGGATTCGCGTCGAGCACTTCCAGACCGCGCAGCGCCAGGGCTTCGTCGTCGGCCGCGCGATGGCCGGAATGGCCGAGCCGTACCGCGAGGTCCCCTGGTTCTGGTCCGACCAGTACGACCTGAACCTTCAGTACGTGGGGGCGGGACTGACCTGGGACGAAACCATCACGCGCGGCGATTTCGGAAAACCGCCTTTTACGGTTTTCTACCGACAGGGCGGCCGTCTGGTCGGGGCGGCGGGCATCAACGACCACCACACCGTCGCGAGGGTTCGCCGGGTGATGGAGGCTCGCGCCCCAGTCACTGCTCCGCAGCTGGAAGATCCCGGCTTTGATCTTCGGTCAGCGCTTGCCTGAGCTTCGGCGCCAGGCCGAAGACGATGCGCTCGGTCAGGCCCCAGACCGTGCTTCCCTCGTGCGCCAGGTAGCGGAACCGCCAGGGCTCCTCTGACTGCGCCCAGGCGCTGTCGTCGAGGAGGCGGTCGAGCGGGATGGCCAGGACCCCTTCGAGCTCGCCGACGTCGTGGACGAAGGACTCGACCGGGTCGGGCAGGTAGGCGACGAACGGCACGACCGAGAAGTTGGTCACGGCCGCGTAGATGGGGTCGCCCGCTCCCAGCGGCTGGAGGCGACCGGCTGGAACCCCGATCTCTTCCGCCACCTCGCGCTGGGCCGCTTCCCAGGCCGATTCACCCGACTCGACCCCTCCACCCGGCAGGGCGACCTGGCCCGGATGGTCGCGAAGATCGGCCCGCCGCCTCACAAAGGGCACCATCCAGCGCTCCCCCTGGCGGTAGAGAATGAAGACGACAGCCGCCTGACGGGCGCCCTTCCGGAAGGATCCCCAGCCGTCGACCGGCCTGAACAGGCGTTCGAGCCGCTCCGGAAAGGCCAGCCTCAAGGCCGGTAAGCTTGGAAACGTAGCTGGCCATGATCGATCACACGAGCAGCCATATCGAACAGCATCAGACGGCGCTCCGCCGGGAGAACCGGCGCCGCTATGCCTTCCAGCGCATGCTGGCGGCGACCGACCGCCTGCTCGGGAGGGTGGAGGAGCTGAACCGCGACGGGGTCAAGACCGTGCCCAAGCGGGTACGCACCCAGATCCGCGACGTGGTCGGCGCGATGCCGCTTCAGGTGCGCGAGGCGCTGCGAGACACCGGCAAGGTCCAGGACACCCTGGACAGCCTGTTCGAGGTCCAGGAACGGCTCTTCCGGTGGCGCTTCCCGGGCTGGCATGACTTCGACCCCGAAGGTGACCAGTACGACGTCGTAGCGTCGTAAGCGCTCAGGCGCCGCTGACAATCGTCAGGAAGAGGTCGGTGGCGTACGCGACCAGGAACCCGGTCAGCAACCCCCACGCGAACGTGGTCGGCGTGCTCACCCTCCGGCCCAGGTGGAACAGCTCGTTCAGCACGTAGAGCAGCGCCCCCGCCGCGACCGCGAGAAACGCGATCGAGAAGTAGGTCGAGCTCGCGAGGTATCCGATCCAGGTGCCGAGGAAAGTCGGGCCGCCCCCAATCAGGCCGGCGAGGGCAAGAAATCCCCACGAGGCCTTTTTGGTGTCGGTGGTCATCGGCGCCGCGATCCCGAATCCTTCGGTGATGTTGTGCAGCGCGAATCCCACCGCGAGCACGCCGGTGAAGGCGATGGCGCCCACGTGCGCCGACTCCCCGATGGCCAGGCCCTCCGACAGGTTGTGCAGGCCGAGCCCGGTGGCTATGGCCAGCGTCAGCGAGCGTGGGTTCGGCGGCGCCGTCCCATGCCTGAGGTGGCCGAAGATGCTCCGGTTGAAATAGACGAGGCCCAGGAGACCGGCCCCGATACCGACGGCGAAGATCACGGCCATGGCAGCGAACGGGCCGTTCTGCCCCTGCCGGACCGCCACCTCAACCGGTCCAGCCGCGTGGGTGAGGATGTCCCAGAGCAGGAAGACGAGAATGCCGGTCGCGAAGGCGTTCAGAAACCCCTGGACGCCTTTGGGCAGGCCGTGCATACGGGCGATGGGCAGGCCCAGAAACACGGTCCCGCCCGCGATGGCGCCAAGTGCGACGGCGGCGGCCTGGCTCATAGTGCTTCTATAGGGTTAGTACGCACAAAAGATGCAGTTAGATCAGTCTAACAACGCCACGCCGGAGCCCTCGGAGGTCGTCTCGCGCTACCTCGAGGCCATCTACTACATGTGGGCCGAGAAGGAGCCGCTCCGCAGCGCCCGCCTGGCCGACTGGCTGGGCGTCAGCCGGCCCACGGTGGCGGTCGGGCTGCGCCGGATGGCCCGCGACGGGCTGGTCCGCATGAACGGGCGGAAGGAGATCGAGCTCACCTCGGGCGGCATGATGGCGGCCGAGTCGATCGTCCGCCGGCACCGGATCATGGAGCGATGGCTGACCGACGGGCTGGGACTGGACTGGGTGACGGCCGACGCGGAGGCGGCGCGACTGGAGCATGCCGTCTCCGAGGTGGTCGAGCGGCGGCTCTATGAAGTCCTGGGCCGGCCGGCCACCTGCCCGCACGGCAATCCCATCCCCGGCCATTCCCAGGCGTCACCCAGCGAGCTGATGCTGTCCTCGCTGAAAGCTGGCGACAACGCCAGCATCACCCGCGTGTCCGAGGTGGCCGAGCGCGAGGCTCCACTTCTGCTCGCCTATCTCCACCAGCGGGACCTGACTCCTGGGCGCGAGGTGACCGTGCTGGAAACCGACGAGGTGGGCAAGACGTTGCGCGTGCACGTCGCCGAGCGCGACGTGACCCTTAGCTTTGAGACCGCCTCCAAGGTTTGGGCTGACCGGCGGTGACTAGGCCGCTTGGGGCGAGGCGCAGAACGCGCACCGCCTGGCGTCTTTCGGGATCTCGCTCAGGCATTCGGTGCACTTCTTGGTCGTCGGGTCGGCGGGCGGCTCCTTCCTGGACCGCTCGACCATTGCCGTATAAGGCACGACCACGAAGAAATAGATGACCGCGGCGACGATCAAGAACGCCAGCAGCGCGTCGATGAAGTCGCCGTACAGGAACTTGCTCTTGTTGATTGTGAAGTAGAGGCTGGCGAAATCGGGCTGGCCCCCAAGCGCCGCGATGAGCGGCGTGATGAGGTCTTTCACGAATGCGGCGATGACTACGCCAAAAGCCACGCCGATGACGACAGCGATCGCAAGGTCAACCACGTTGCCGCGCAGCAGGAACGCTTTGAAGCCTCTCATCTCTCCTTCACCTACGACACCGAAAGGACGACTTTTCCAAATTGTTCCGCCGCGTCAAGTCGTGTAAGCGCAGCCTCTACATCGCCCAACGGATAGACGCTGTCAACTACTGGCCGCAAGCCGGCGTCTATTGCTTCAAGCACGGCTTTGAACTCCCCGACGTTGCCCATCGTCGAGCCGAGCAGGTCCAGCTGGCCCCAGAACAGGCGTGGCATCATGATCTCGGCCTTGACGCCAGAGGTGGAGCCGCAGGTCACGATGCGGCCACCCTGCGCGACCGAGCGCATCGATTCGGAGAGCGTCGCCGCCCCGACGTGCTCGAAAACGACATCGACCCCGTCGCCGGTTGCGGCGCGCACCGACTTGCTGAAGTCCGTCGAGTCGAAGGCGGCTTCGGCCCCAATCTCGACCGCGCGCTTGCGCTTCGTCTCTGAACGGCTGGTCGCAAAGACGCGCGCGCCCAGGTGCTTGGCGATCCGGATCGCCGCCACCGCGACTCCGGCGCTCGCGCCTACGACGAGCACCTTCTCGCCCGGCCGAAGCCGGGCGCGCGTGGTCAGCATTCGCCAGGCGGTGAGAAACGTCAGCGGAAAAGCGCCGGCCTCCGTCCACGAAAGGCTTTTCGGCTTGGGGAAGAGGTTGCGGGCGTCGACGTGGAAGAGCTCACAGGCGGTGCCGTCCGTGTGCTCACCGACGACTCCGAATCTCGGGCAGTGGACGTTCTGGCCCCGCGTGCACCACTCACACTCCCAATCGCAGACGACGGGGTAGATGACCACCTCGTCGCCGGGCCGCCAGGCCGGATCTGCCGAGGCGCGCACGACGCCCGCCCCGTCGGCGGCGATGACGCGGGGCGGAGTCACGCGCTGGGCGCCGTGGGCAAGGAACAGGTCGAGGTGGTTGATCGAGGCGGCCCGAATCTCGACCGCTACGGCGCCTGGGACGGGCTCGGTGGTCGGGCGCTCCCGAACCCGGACGCCTGCCGGCCCGAGCGGATCCTCGTACACCGCCGCCCTTCCCTGGCTCAAGACGGCGAGCTCAGTTGCCCGGGGAGAGGTCATTTGCGAAACTTAACCAAAACTGGGGCAGGTCGTTTGGGGCGCAACGCTATCGTCAACATCCTCGTTTCAAAGGCTATGCGGGCTGTAGTTGTCATCCTCACTTTTGGCTTGGTGCTTTTGTCTGCGCCCCCGGCGCAGGCCGCCTACGCCCTGCCGCCGGGCCATCAGCCCGGCAAATACTCGCGGTGGGCTTATCCGAGCCAGGTCAGCTACGGTCCGATCGAGACCGGCAACGGCGAGATCGGCACCGGGCCTTCGCCCGCCGCGTTCATGACCCTGCCCTTCATGGGCCCGCATTACGTCACCTCGATCTTCGACCATTGCGGTCCGAACTACAACGTCAGCGGAAAGGTCTGCCGGTACGACGGCGCCGTTGCCTCTGCCAGCGTCGGCGGGCCCGACCCCACCTTCGACGCGGGTTACGCCCAGACCCCCGGAGGCCACGACTACCTCTACTACTCGGGCCACGACGGGTATGACTACGGCCTCTACTACGAGCCGGTCGCGGCGGCCGCGCCCGGGCGGGTGATGTACGCCAACTGGCTCGATCCCAACTGCCACTCGTGCCTTAGCGGGCAGACGATCGAGATCGACCACGGCAATGGCCTGCTGACCTTCTACGGCCACCTGTCGCAGATCGAGGTCAGCAAGGGTCAATATGTGAGCCGTGGCCAGGTCATCGCCATCTCGGGCATGACCGGCACCGCCACGGGCCCGCACCTGCACTTCGGCGTCTACCGCCTGAACTGCAGCGGCTGTCCCGTCGACCCGTATGGGTGGTCAGGACCGGGTCCGGACCCCTACTCGAGGGACATGGGCGACCTGTGGCTCAGCGGGTCGCCACGTTACGCCTCGATCCAGATGCCGAGCGTCACGCTCGGCGCCACCTCAGAGCTGGACAACCCGAACGCGATCGACGTTTCATGGGCCAGCCCGGGCAACATGGCCTTCACCGTCTACGTCGTCACGCAGGACTCGGTCCGGCGGGTGCTGACGACGACGCAGGGCAATGGCTCCTTGACGTTTCACGGCAAGCCCGGCCAGCGGTATTGGTTCTGGGCCAACGCGACCTCCAACCTCGGCTGGACCGATGCCGCGGGGTCGCAGGTGGTGCACGTCGCGAGTCTGAATCACGGAGAGACGAGCAACTAGACTCAGGCCGTCGTGATCGCCGATGCCCTCAAAGGCAAGACCATCCTGATCACCGGCAGCACCGGATTTCTCGGCAAGTCGATCGTCGAGAAGTGCCTCCGGTCGATTCCGGGCATTGCTCGTATCAACCTGGGGATCCGCTCGAGCGCGCGGCGTCCCGCGTCTGAGCGGCTCGAGCGCGAGGTCCTTTCGAGCCCCGCGTTCAGGCGGCTCAAGGAGGAGCTTGGCGAAGAGCGTTTCGCCACGCTGGCCGCGGAAAAGCTCGCCGTCGTCGAGATCGACCTGGGCCGTGATGGCCTCGGGCTGAGCGATGTGGCGCAAGACCAGCTGCGGGCGTGCGACATCGTCATCCATTCGGCTGCGGCGGTCGAGTTCGACAACCCCGCCGACCTATCCGCGCAGACCAACCTCCTTGGCGCGGCGCGATTGGTGGGCGCGTTGACCGCGAGCGGCGCGCGACCTCACCTGGTGCACATCTCAACGGCGTTCGTCGGAGGGATGCTGCGAGGCATCGTGCGTGAGGAGCCGCCGCTCGACCCAGGACTCAACTGGCGCCACGAGGCCGAGGTGCTTTCGAACTTGCGCGGACCGGTCGAGGAGGAGTCGCGGCGGCCCGAGGTGCTGAAGAAGCTTCGTAACGAGGCGCGCTCGCGCATGGGACCGGCGGGCACGCCCGCCACCGCGCGTGCCACAGAGCGGCTTCGCGAACGCTGGGTCAAGGACCGCCTGGTCGAACGAGGTCGCACCCACGCCCACGCGATGGGTTTCACAGACATCTACTCGTTCACCAAGGCCATGGCCGAGCACGCGGTGGTCGAGCTGCATGGCGACATCCCGCTTTCGATCGTGCGCCCCTCGATCATCGAGAGCTCGCTCGCCGAGCCGTTCCCCGGATGGCTCGAGGGATTCCGGATGGCCGAGCCGATGATCCTTGCATTTGCCCGCAACGTCCTCCGGGATTTCTCGGGCATGCCGGACACCTTGCTCGACGTCATCCCCGCCGACTTCGTGGTCAACACGGTGCTGGCGGTCGCCGCGAACCCTCCGCCTGATTCGAAGCCACGCATCTATCACGCCGCATCGGGGACCCGCAATCCGCTCCGCCTGAGGCGTGTCCCCGACGAGGCTGAGGTCTACTTCACCAAGAACCCGCTGCGTGACCGATACGGCCAGGCCATCGGAACGCCCAAATGGACATTTCCCACGCGCGGCGAGCTCGCGACTCAAGCTCGCACCGCGCTGCGCTTCGTCGATGCCGCGCAGTGGGTCGTCGAGCGACTGCCGCTCGGGGCGAACGTCACGAAGATCTCGGACGACCTCACCGCCGAACGAGAACGGATTGACCGCGGGCTCAACCTGATCCAGCTGTACGGCGTTTACACCGAGGTCGACTCCATCTTCGACACGCGCAACGTGATGGCGCTGTGGGAGAAGGTTCCGGCCGCGGAGCGCAAGACATTTCCGTTCGATCCGGCGCTGTATGACTGGACGCATTACTTCCAGGACGTGCACTTTCCGACGGTGGTCCGCATGTCTCGGGCGGAGACCACCGCCGGGCGGCGAAAGCAGCCGAACGGAAGCACGGCCCCGAAGCCGGAGTCGAGCTCCGTGCGCGCCGCCATCGAGCGACGGTCGGGGCGCGCGGACGTGCTCGCGGTGTTCGACGTCGATGGCACGCTGGTGGAGACCAACGTCGTCGAGTACTTCTTGTGGATGCGATTGCGCGCGCAGCCGCTGGACGAGTGGCCGTCCTTCATGGCGAAGATGCTGCGCGAGGCTCCGCGTTGGCTCTTCCTGGAGCGCCGGTCACGCGCGGAGTTCCAGCGCACCTTCTATCGCGAGTACGACGGCCTCGACTACGAGGTGATGCGACGCTTGGGCCGCGAGGCCCTCGACGCCGTGACGCTGCGCCGGATCTATCCCGAAGGGATGCGGCGCATCCGCGAGCACAAGAGGGCGGGGCATCGCGTGCTCTTGCTGACGGGCGCGCTGGACGTGGTCGTCGAACCGCTGGCCGAGCTGCTCGAGGTCGAGGTCGACTGCGCGCACCTGCTCGTGAAGGACGGTCGTCTGACCGGGGACCTGCAGTCGCCGCCGCCCGCAGGCGAGGCGCGCGGCGCCCTGCTCGAGGAGTACGCGGGCCGCAACGGAATCGTGCTGTCGGAAAGCTTCTCGTACGCGGACTCTCTTTCGGACCTGGCGATGCTCGAGCTGGCCGGCACGCCCGTGGTCGTGAATCCGGACGCGCGACTGTCCCAGGTCGCCGGGCAACGCGGCTGGCGGATCGAACGGTGGCGGATGGCGCCAGGAAACTGGCGCCTGCCGATGCCCGACCCCCGCTCGCCGGAGTACCTGGAGGCGGTCCGAAGATGACCCAAAGTACCCCCTCTCCCCCTAGGGGAGAGGGTCGGGGTGAGGGGCGTGGCTGAGTGCTAGCGCTTCAATACACCAGATCGATCCCGGCGTTTGCCATCGTCAAGGCCGCCGGCGGACGGCCCGACGTCGCGACGAGCGCGCTTTCGATGCTCAAGCTCGGCGATGTGCCCGAGCCCTCGCTGCCCGCGCCGGGCTGGGTGCGGGTGATGCCGAGCGTGAGCGGCATATGCGGATCGGACCTTGCGGCCATCAGCGGCCACGTGTCGCTCTACCTCGACCCGCTGACCAGCTATCCCTTCGTGCCCGGCCACGAAGTGGTCGGCGTGCTCGATGACGGCGCGCGGGTGGTGATCGAACCGGCGCTGGGATGCGTCGTGCGCGGTGTCGACCCGCCGTGTCCGCGTTGCGCGGAAGGCAGGCCGGGCCTCTGCTACAACGTCACCGAAGGACCGATCGAAGTCGGTCTGCAGACCGGCTACTGCGCGGACACGGGGGGTGGTTGGGGAGAGGTCCTGGTCGCGCACCCGAGCCAGGTCCATCCCGTGCCCGAGTCGTTGAGTGACGAGGCCGCGGTGCTGATCGAGCCCTTCGCGTGCTGCATCCACGCGGCGCTGCGCGGCGGAGCGACGAAAGACGACGTGGTCGTGGTGTCGGGCGCCGGCACGATCGGATTGCTGACGATCGCAGCGGTCAGGCTGTTCACCCCGCCCAGGCGCCTGATCGCGATCGCGAAGCATCCGACCCAGCGCGACCTGGCGCGGAAGCTGGGCGCGGACCAGGTTGTGGCGCCGGCCGATGTCTTCCAGCGCGTGCGCTTTGCCACCGCGGCGCGCAGGCTGGAAGGGGTGAATCGATCGCTTCTCCTCGGTGGCGCCGATGTCACCTTCGAATGCGTCGGTCGCGCGGAGAGCCTCAACGACGCGGTGCGATTCACGCGAGAAGGAGGCACCGTTCTCGCGGTTGGAATGCCGGGCGAGGAGAAGGTCGACTGGGCGCCGATCTGGCAGCGCGAGCTGACCATCATGGGCGCGTACGCGTACGGAACCGAGCCCGCGCGCAAAGGTCGCCGGACGTTCGACCTCGCGCTCGAGGCCGCGCCTGAACTGCGGCTCGATCAGCTCACTGGCCCGCTGTTTGGCCTCGGCGAGTATCGCGACGCGATCGCATATGCGATGAGCGCGGGGCGCTTAGGCGCCGTGAAGGTCGCGTTTGATCTGCGACGATTGAGGGCCTAAATGCCAAGACCGGGTGCGGTGATCGAGGTCGATCGCAACACGCCGCCGGTGCTCTTCCACTTCGGCGAGGGCATCCGGTTGGAGAGGTTGCCGCTCGGCGCGCGCATCGTGTACCCACCTGACCCGCTCGATCCGATCGCGCATCCGGAGCGTGCGATCAAGCGCGCCCTGGCAAAGCCGCTCGAAGACGATCCGTTGAAGTCGCTCCTGCGGCGAGGGATGAAGCTGACGATCGCCTTCGACGACCTCTCGCTGCCACTGCCGCCGATGGCCGCCCCGGATGTGCGCCAGCTCGTGATGGAAGAGGTCATCGACATGGCCGCGGAGACCGGCATCGATGACCTGCACATCATCGCGGCGCTTGGTTTGCATCGGCGCATGACCGAGGACGAGCTGCGACACATAGTTGGCGAGCGGATTTTCAGCACCTTCCATCCCGATCGCCTGTACCAGCACGACGGCGAAGACCCGGAGAACAACGTCTACATCGGCAAGACCGCGAAGGGGGAGGAGGTCACGCTCAACCGGCGCGCGGCCGAGTCGGACCTGGTCGTCTACGTCAACCTGACCCTGGTGCCGATGGACGGCGGGCATAAGTCCATGTCCACCGGACTCGCTTCGTATCGAGGCATTCGAGCCCACCACAACGTGAAGACGTTATTGGGATCGCGGTCGTATATGAACCCGCCGGACTCCGAGCTGCACCACTCGTGCATCCGGCAGGGCCAGCTCATCGAGGACACCGTGCGCGTGTTCCACATCGAAACCACGGTCAACAACCATGCGTTCCCGGCGGTCGCGAACTTCATGCAGAAACGCGAGACGGACTGGACACCGCAGGACCAGGCGATGTTCCTCGCCACCAAGCAGATGACTGACATCGCGCCGCCTGCCTTCAAGCGCAACGTGTTTCACGCGATGCGGGCGCCCTACGGAATGACCGCGGTCCACGCTGGCCAGGTGGACGCCGTGCACGACAAGACTCTCGACGCGGTGCACAAGCAGATCAATGTGAGAGTCGAAGGCCAGACCGACATCGTCACCCTGGGGGTGCCGTACCTCGGGCCGTACAACGTCAACGCCCCGATGAACCCCGTGCTCGTCGTGTGCATGGGCATGGGCTATCTCTTCAACTTCTATCGCAACGCGCCGGTACTGCGGAAGGGTGGAGTGCTGATCCTGACGCATCCATGCCGCTATGAATTCGACGCCGTGCAGCACCCGAGCTACATCGATTTCTACGACGAGGTCCTGGCGGACACGACCGACCCACTCGAGATTGAGAAGAAATACGAGCTGCGCTTCGCCGAGGACCCGTGGTTCCGGCAGCTCTATCGCAAATCACACGCGTACCACGGCGCGCACCCGTTCTATGCGTGGTACTGGGGGGCCCACGCCATGGAGCACGCCGGCGACATCATCGTCGTC
>VBHJ01000136.1 GCA_005887685.1 Chloroflexota bacterium
CGCCACGGCCACGTAAGAAGGGCGCGGGGCAGGAAGCGCGGTGAGCGCTCGCGCGGCCGCGATTCCCACAGTGAAGGGAGAGGGTGAGCGATGGTGCACGTGAACTACCTGGCCGTCCTCGCGGCGGCCTTCGCGGTGTTCGTCCTGGGCTGGCTCTGGTACAGTCCCTTGTTGTTCTTCAAGCCTTGGATGCGGCTGCGCGGTATGGACCCAGTTGCGGCGATGGCCGGCGCCAAGATGCCCGGCGGGAAGCTGCTCATCGAGTTGGCGCGGTGCCTCGTCCTCGCCTACGTGATCGCATGCTTCGTGGCCCTACTCGGCGTCAGCAGCTGGATGGGCGCCGTCCACTTTGGCCTCTTCCTGTGGATCGGGTTCCCGGTGATCCTTCTCACGGGATCGGTCCTCTGGGAGAACGTCCCGTGGAAGGTGGCCGCGATCCATGCCGGCGACTGGCTCGTGAAAATGCTGGTGATACCGATCATCGTCAGCGTGTGGCGCTAGCAGACAACGGCCGCCGCCTAACATGCGCTTGAAGCTGGCGGGCGGAGAGCGCTCTAAGGGAAGCGGAGTGTTGTGCTCTCGCGGGCACGAACTATCGTTCAACAACAGATGCGCCGGCGGGCGGGTCGCCCGCAGCTCAAGCGCGATCCGTTAGGCCACACACGTGGACATATCAGGCCGCCGCTTGTGGGTCCGTGCGATGATTCTTGTTGCCGTGGCGTATATGGCCATCGGCATCGTTTTCGCTGCGCTCGCGGCTGACGCCAATTATGTGCGCGTGTGGCGGCTGGCAGCGTGGCTGGCCAGCGCCGCCGCAGCCGCGGCGCACATTGGGTACGAGCACTATCGACTGCGCAGTTCGCCTCGTCCGACGGCGCTGCATGCAGCCGGGGCGGTCGCTCTGGGGGCCTTCGGCCTCGCACTCGCAGCAAACATTCATTGGCTCGTTGCTGGAACGCACGGCCAACGCCCGCCGCTCCTCGCGCTCCCCGTCTGGCCAGTCATCACTGCTCTTCCGGCGTTTCTTGCAGCACTTGCTATAGCGACCGTGCTGGCTCGCGTTTCGCGGCGCGCCTAGGCCACGGCGGGCTGACCCTTCATACATGGCCGATCTAATCATTCGTCTCAAGAAGAAGGCAGACGGTTCCGCGGTCCTGAGTTGCGAGCGGGCTGACGGGTCCGTCACTTGGCAGCGTCAAGACGGCCAGCAAGGCCGGTTCTTCCCCCTCCATGATCTGACTCACTATGCCGTGGAGAGCGTGCTCGGCGAGCGGCACGGTTTCTACAGCCTTGTCGCAGAAGGTTGGAATCTGACCGACTTCGGCGTGCCCTGGCCGCGGGGGCCGCTGCCTGTTGACGCGCTGACTTCGGAGTTGGTGGTCGGGTTCTTGGATCGCGAGCGGGCGGCCGGAGTGGAGTGGTCGGCGGCGGACTTCAACGAGAGTGCCGCCACGTACTATGTCCAGCACGGTTTAGCAGGCAGCTGGGCGATCTCGGATGACGAGCTCGGGCGTATTCGCGGGAAGCGGCGGGAGCTCTTTGCTCAGTGGGCTGCGGTTCCGACCGGCGAGACGCTCACATTGCTGTTTGTTCGCAGGCAGGCCGCGGCCTAACAAGCGCTTGAAGCTGGCGGACGGTCTCGTTCCAAAGGAACCCTGTGGGTCGTGCCTTGGCGGGCACGGGACTTCGTCCGGCGCCCGTTGCGCTGGTGGGTCGGTCGCCCGCAGCTTAAGCGCGATCCGTTAGGCCGCGCCGCACACCGCTCAGCACGATCGACGCCATGCGTGTAGCTCCTATTGGAGTTCTGCTCGCCACCTCATTCGCTGCTCCCCCGATGACGTGTGCGCAGCGCGACCCAACCCCTATGCACCTCGCTGTGGGGTTCGGCGTCGATACCATCGCCTCCCCAGCGCATGAGATCTTCGCCCTCTGGCGCGACTATCTCACAGGTCGCGCCGACTCCGTCCGGGCCAGAACGTATTGGTCGCGGAAGGAACAAGAAAGCGGGCCCGTCTTCGACCTCTTGAGCGGCTACGTGTACCAAGGCTTCTCCAACTTCACCGTCATTCACCTCGCTCCCGCCGTTGGTCTCGATAGCACGTATTTGGTCCGGACGCTGGTGACGGCCGTCGATGACTGCACTCACGACGTGAGGCCACTCGCCCTCTACCGGGTGTATGTGAAACGTGAAGGGGACAAATGGGTTCTCGCCAACCCGCTCCCACGCCTGACGCGCCACTGGAAGCGCAACACCATTGGAGTCGTCACGTTCGTTTATCCGCCCACGCAAGCGTTCGCGCGAGCACGCGCCGAGGCGAGCGCCCACTTCGTCGACTCGCTCGCCCGAGCGTTTGACCTACCCCCTCCTTCCCCTATCACCTACTCCTTCACCGACGACCTCGTCGACATGTTCGCCGCACTTGGCTTGGACTTCTTCCCACTGGGAGCCGACACGGTCGGTGGGAGGTCGAATGCTCTCAACCGGCTTGTTTTCGTGGGCTCTTCGACCGCCGGCGAGGCCTATCGACACGAGTTGGCCCACGTCATCCTCCAGCCTTTGGTGGGTCGGGGCAATACCGCTTGGCTGGTGATGGAGGGGCTGATGACGTGGACGGGAGGCTCGGCGGGGCTCGACTACAACCAGCTCCTCCCAGGTCTCAGAACCTATGTGAATGCTCATCCCGATCTCACGATCAAGACCATCCTCACCAACCCGCCTGCGCGTGTCGGGACGCTCGACGTCGCTTATGACACCTTCGCAACGCTCTGCCACATGATTCATGAAGAGGGTGGACTAGCCGCGTTGCGTGCTTGGCTGGATGCTGGCAGAGAACCAGACGTCGTCCTTAGTGTCGCAGCACGGCTCCTGCATGTGCCCGCGGAGCAACTCGATGTGCTCTGGCGTCGTAGACTCGCCACTCTGTCAGACCGCCCCTAACCCGTGA
The DNA here is from genome assembly GCA_005887685.1 of Chloroflexota bacterium. Taxonomy (GTDB): domain Bacteria; phylum Chloroflexota; class Dormibacteria; order Dormibacterales; family Dormibacteraceae; genus 40CM-4-65-16. Next base: position 2,946 of record VBHJ01000136.1, read on the forward strand.
GTGCGGTCGGGACGTCGAGGATTCTCTGTTGGCACGGCCTAACAAGCGCTTGAAGGTGTCGGGCGCTCTCGATCCCAAGGAAGCCATTGGGTCGTGCCCGGTGGGCACGGGACTTCGTCCACTTCTCTTGCGCTGACGGCCGAGTCGCCCGCAGCTTAAGCGCGATCCGTTAGGCCGACGGGAGAAGAGGTCATGAAGCGCACCTGGACGATCATCGGCGTAAGCGATGTGCCGAGTAGCTTCAAATGGTACCAGTCGCTCTTCGGCCAGCCCGAGAGACGACCGGGCCATGCCGATTTTGGTCAGATCCTCGATTCGGACGGAACTGTCTTGCTCTGCCTCCACCAGTGGGGCGCGCACGAGCATCCGTCGTTGATGAGCCGGGACGAGGCGGCACCTGGCAACGGGCTCCTCTTGCTCTTCCGCGTCGACGATTTCGATATGTCACTGAAAAGGGCGCGCACTCTCGTCGCCCGACTCGAAGAGGAGCCGCACGCGAACCCGAATACTCGAACAAAGGAGTTCTCGCTCCGGGATCCGGACGGATACTACGTCACGATTAGTGATCTCTCTTCGCTCGAGTTAAGGGGCCACGCGCCGGCCTAACAAACGCATGCAGCCGACGCGTGGCGTTGGGCGGCGCCTACTCTGATAGCGCGGGTCCGCATTTGAACCGCGGCGAGGTTCCAACCCTAAGTCAGTATGAGGATGTTTCTATGAGCCAAAAGAAGGAAACGCAGAAGTCCGCCAAGCGCACCACCGCGATCGGCAGGAAGTTCAAGGGATTCATGGACGAGGAACGAGTCGCGATGAAGGAGCGCATCCAAGAACTCAAGGCGGCGGCGCGCCGCGGCCCGCGCGCGGATACGGCGGACGGGGAAAACGCCGTCCTCGCGAAGATCGGCAAGATGCGAGAACCCGACCGCGCCATGGGGAAGCGGCTCCATGCTATCATCAAAGCCAGCGCGCCAGCCCTCTTGCCGAGACTCTGGTACGGAATGCCCGCGTACGCCAAGGACGGCAAGGTCGTCTGCTTCTTCCA
>VBHJ01000185.1 GCA_005887685.1 Chloroflexota bacterium
ATGGTCACCGCGATCGGCGGCGGGGGAAGCCGGTTCTCGAACACGTCCCTCAGAACTTCGAGGCCGCTGCGGCCTGGAGACGCCTTCATGATCGCGAAAGGGTCCTCCCACGTGACGGTGCGCGACCGCTTCTTCTGCGTCTCCATGCCTAACCTGAAAAGGCCGAAAGCACGGCCAAAATTCCGAGCAGGGCGATGGCCAACCCGCTGCCGGTGCTGATGCCGCGCACCACGCGCGGCGTGAGGCGCGCGCGGAGCAGCGAGGCGGCGAGGACCAGGATGCCCCACCACGCCGCCGACCCGAGCAGCACGCCGGCCACGACAAGCGCCGGCCGCACGAGCGAGCCGCTCGTGCCCAGACCGAGCGTCGCGGCCAGCGCCGCAAACGAGATGATCGTCGCCGGGTTCGTGATGGTCAGGCCCACCGTGGAAAGGTACGCCCAGGCCAGCCCTCGTCCGGTCGCGGCGGATGTCGACTCGGTGCGCGCCCGCTCGAGCACGATGCGCACGCCGAGCCCCACCAGCACCGCCCCACCCACCACGGCCAGCGGCCGCCGCCCCGCGACGAACGCCGTCGTCAGGGCGGCAACCCCAAACGTCGCGATGGCGGCGTAGAAGCCGTCGACGGTGGCCACGCCGAAACCGGAAAGCAGGCCGGCAAGCCGGCCCCCGACCAGCGTGCGCCTAACGCACAGGAAGAAGATCGGCCCCGGGGACGCGGCCACAGCCAGGCCGAGGACGAATCCCCGGAGCAACAGACTGGACACCGCATCCCCTCATGGCGGGCAAATTGTATTGGGTCAGGCCGTCAGGGAAAGTAAGGCGCCGGCTTCCCCGTTTCGGCGTACTTCTTGAGCCGGCCGACGACCCGGCCCCACGAGTAGTTCACCGACGCCAGGTCGGCCGCCGGCACCGCCTCGGGCCAGCCCTCGTGGTTGAAAACCACCTCGTTGCCGCCGTCCTTGGCGGGCTTGATGTCCCACGTCACCGTCGTGCCCTGCCACTCTGGAAAGCCGCTGTGCGTCGACCATCGGACCCGCTTGCCGGGTTTGAGCTCCTCGACTCTCATCTCCAGCACAGGTCCGTGAAAGCCGAATCGCGCCGTCGACCCCACCTTCGGTTCGGCGTGGCTGTCGACGGTCCAGAAGCTCGCGAGCCCCTTCGAAGTCGACAGCGCCTCGTAGATCTTTTCCGCGTCCGCGTCGATCTGAACAGAATGCATGAGCGGCCCAGCCATAGCGAATTCCTCCTAAAGATTGAGCTTAATTAAGCGACGTCTTAGGATATACCCATGCCGGATACACTGCTGGCCCTTTCGAGCCCGGTCCGCCGCGAGATCCTGCGCCTCGTCTGGAGCGACGAAAGGCCGGCCGGAGAGATCGCGCGGGAGTTCAAGGTCAGCTGGCCCGCCATCTCCCAGAACCTGCGCGTGCTGAAAGAAGCCGGGCTGGTCAGGGAACGCCGGCGCGGCACCAGCCGCCTCTACCGCGCCGACCGGGCAGCGCTCAAGCCGCTGGAGGCATACCTGCGCAGAATGTGGGCGCAGAAGATCGACAGGCTTCGTTTGCTGGCCGAAGCCGAGGAGAGAAAGAGATCGAAGCGATAGAGGTCGAGCAGCGGATCAACGCGCAGCCCGCGACCGTCTTCGCCTACCTGACCGACCCGGCGCGATTCGTCGAGTGGATGGGCATCGGCGCCGAGCTCGACCCCAGGCCAGGTGGAATCTTTCGACTCGATGTCGACGGTGTGCATCATGCGGCCGGTCGATTCGTCGCGGTCGAGCCACCCCACCGGGTCGTGTTCACGTGGGGCTGGGAGGGCAGTCCGGAGGTGGCGCCAGGGTCGACGACGGTCGAGATCACGCTGGTACCGGACGGCGAGGGCACGTTGCTGCGGCTGCGCCACACCGACCTGCCCACCGAGGAGCAGCGCGCCAGCCACCGCGGCGGATGGGTTCAATACACACGAAAGCTGGCCACGCTCCTCCCCATTCATGGGGAGGTGGCCTGAAAGGCCGGAGGGGCCGAAACAGGCCACGCTCCTCCCCATTCATGGGGAGGTGGCCTGAAAGGCCGGAGGGGCCGAAACTGGCCACGCTCCTCCCCATTCATGGGGAGGTGGCCTGAAAGGCCGGAGGGGCCGAAACAAGTCCTTAGCTCGCGGCCGATCCTTTACCCGCGTTAAGCCTGGTCCGTCCTATTCTCAACATGCCCCCCATGGAAATCCTCCGCAACATCGCGCGCCACAAGCTGCGCAGCATGCTCACCATCTCGGGAATCCTCATTGGCGTGCTCGCGCTGACCACGATGGGCGCACTGGCCGAGAACTTCAACGCCCTGCTCGACGGTGGCGTCAAGTACTTCGGCGGCAACATCGTGGTCGGTCCGCCTGACGGCCAGTCCCTACCCCTGCTCGCCACCAGCAAGATCGACGAGATCAAGCAGGTGCCCGGCGTGGCCGCGGCTTTCCCCGCCTACCAGTTCTCGGTCAAGCCGGGCCAGATCACGACGGTGAGCTTCGGCATACCCGACCAGATCGTCGCCGGCGACCCGGTTGAAAACGCGTGGAGCGCTCTCAAGACGACCTACGCGCAGGGCCACAACATCGACGCCGACTCGCAGGGTGAGGTCGTGCTCGGCTCGACCATCGACAAGGAATTCAACAAGAAGATCGGCGACTCGATCGACCTGCCGGTCAAACCGCCTGACGCCAAGCCCGACTTCGTGAACCACCCGTTCAAAGTGGTGGGAATCCTGAATCCCACCCGCACCGCGCCCGACACATTCGCATACATCGGCATCGTCGACGGCCAGATGCTGCTCAAGGACAGCCTGCCGGCAGCTTTCCGCGACCAGATCGACGTCACCCAGATCACCCAAGCCATCGACGTTTACGGCAAGCCGGGCACTTCGATCGGCGCCCTGGACAAGATCGCGGACCAGATCAACGCCCAGGTGACCGGCGTCAAGGCGATCAAGCCCAGCACGGTGGTGGACAGCTTCAAGTCAGGCGGCGCCATCTTCACGGCGATCACCACCGCCGCCGCGCTGCTGGCGCTGATCATCGGCGGCCTGTCGGTGGTCAACACGATGTTCATGGCGGTCGCCGAGCGCGTGCGTGAGATCGGCTTGAAAAAGGCGGTCGGCGCGACGACGCTCAACGTGATGGGCGAGTTCCTCTTAGAAGCCACGTTCATCGGTCTGGTCGGAGGCTTGCTGGGCTACGGAATCGGCGCGGCCATCACGATCATCATCAACGCCACCACGCCCCCAGGCCAGTCGACCCTGTTTTTGATCACGCCCAACCTGACCATCCTCGCGATCGGCTTCGCCACCGCGCTGGGTGCGGTCGCCGGCGTGCTGCCCGCGTGGCGCGCGGCGCGTCTCGACCCGGTCATCGCGCTGAGGAACGAGTAGATGGCCAACGTGCGCCTCGTCAACCTGACCAAGAACTACAAACGCGGCTCGGAGGTCATCAAGGCGCTCGACGGCGTGACGCTCGACATCGACAAGGGCGAGTTCGTGGCCGTGGTCGGTCGCTCCGGCAGCGGCAAGACGACGATGCTCGACCTGCTCGGCCTGCTGC
>VBHJ01000186.1 GCA_005887685.1 Chloroflexota bacterium
CGGAGCTCGCGTACCGCTTCGAGCGGTTCGGGAGGAAGGGATAGCGGCGACCTAGGCGATAGCCTCGATCCCTTCGCGCACGATCAGGGGCAGCATCGCCAACGCCGCGACCGGATCGGCCCACCACCAGCCGAGTAAGGCATTCAGGCCGAGACCGAGAAGAGTCGTCGCCGAGAGCCACGCGCAGACGATGGTCTCATGCGCATCGGCCCGGAGCGCCCGGCTCCCGAGGCTGGCCGCCAGGCGCAGCTTCGCTCTAGCGAGGAGCGGCATCACGATCAATGAGGCCACCATGAGCGCGATTCCAACCCGGCTCGAATCGGGATGGCTGCCCGTCAGCAAGAGCCTCGCAGAGTCGGTCGCGATGTAGACCCCGAGCGCGAGCAACAGGAACCCCGCTCCCCGCGAAGCCCTGCGCTCCACGGTTGGCCCGAGTGGAGCGGACCCTAGTTCAGCGCGGAGGCGCCACCACAATAGAGCCCCGCTCGTCACCTCGATCACCGAGTCGATTCCAAATCCAGTCAATGCCACTGAGCCGGCAGCAAGACCGGCCGCGATCGCGACCATCCCCTCCAGGGCGTTGTAGCCAACGGTCACGCCTTCGAGCGCGATCCCTCGGCGAAGCAACGCGACGCGGTTCATGAACCGTCCAATGCTCGGCGGCGCCACAGGTAATACAGCACCGGGATTACCACGAGCGTCAGAACCGTCGACGTCACCATTCCTCCCACCATCGGCGCCGCGATCCGCTTCATCACGCTCGCGCCCGATCCGTGGCTCCATAGCGCCGGCACGAGGCCGAGCATGATCGCCAGCACGGTCATGAGCTTCGGCCGCACGCGGTTCACGGCGCCGTACTCGATCGCGGCGATAAGGTCTCCCACACCCCACTTCCCACTCCCCACGCACTTCTCCTTCCATGCATGGTCGAGGTAGATAAGCATCACCACGCCCGTCTCCGCAGCCACTCCGGCGAGCGCGATGAAGCCAACGGCCACTGCGATCGAGAGGTTGTAATCCAGCAGCCACATCACCCACACTCCGCCGACCAACGCGAATGGCAGCGAGAGCATCACGATCGCCGCCTCGGCGACGGTACCGAACGTGAGGTACAAAAGCAGCGCGATGATGCCGAGCGTCAGCGGGACGACAACCCGCAATCGCGCCTGGACGCGCTCGAGCGCCTCGTATTGACCGCTCCAGCGGAGCCAATAGCCGTGCGGCAGCTGCACTGCCTGACTCACACGGGCTTGGGCGTCGCGGACGTAGCCGCCGACATCCCGGCCCCGGACGTCGATCGACACCTGGTCGTACAGGTAACCGCCTTCACTGCGAATCATGGCAGCGCCTGGACTGAACCGGATGTCCGCGACCTGGCCGAGCGGCACCTGCGGGCCCTCGCCGCTCCCCACGAGGATGCGGCCGATCGTAGCCGGGTCATCGCGGAAGTCCCGCGCGTAGCGCACCTGCACGGGGAAGCGCTCGCGTCCTTCGACCGTGGTCGTCACCTCTTCGCCGCCCAGCGCCAGAGCAATGACTTCCTGGGCGTCGCCGGTCGTGAGCCCGTAGCGCGCCAGCGCGTCGGCATCGGGGCGGATGTCGAGATAGCGCCCGCCGAACGACCGCTCGGCGTAGATGCTCGCCGTGCCGGGCAGCGGCGCGAGCGCGCGCTCGATGTCCTGCCCGATCCGCTGGATCACCTCGAGATCCGGTCCGAAGATCTTGACGGCGAGCGTCGTGCGCACACCGGTCGAGAGCATGTCCGTCCGGTTCTTGATGGGCATCGTCCACGTGTTGACGGCCCCAGTGAGGCGCAGCGCCCGGTCCATCTCGGCGATGAGCCGATCCTGGGTCGTCCCCGGCCGCCACTCGGACTCTGGCTTCAGGTTGACGACCGTCTCCACCATGGACATCGGCGCCCAATCCGTGGCGGTGTTCGCGCGCCCCGCCTTCCCCCACACCGACACGACCTCAGGAAAGGTCATGAGGATGCTGTCCTCCACCTGCAACAGGCGCCGCTGCGTGGTCAGCGAAACGGCCGGCAGCGTATTGGGCATGTACATGAGCGAGCCCTCGTTCAGCGGCGGCATGAACTCGCTCCCCAGCCGAGAGAGCGGGAACAGCGTCAGCGCGAGGACAGCAGCCGCTCCGCCGAGCACCAGCCAACGCGATCGCAGTGCCCGTTGCAGTACGGGGCGATAGATCCGGATCGCCCAGCGGTTGACCGGGTTCTCGTCCTCCGCCCGGATCTTGCCCTTCACAAACCAGCCCATCAGAGCCGGCACCAGCGTCACCGACAGCAGCGCGGCCGTGGCCATCGCAAACGTCTTCGTGAGCGCCAGCGGTCGAAACAGGCGGCCTTCCTGATCTTCGAGCGTGAACACGGGGAGGAAGGAAATCGTGATGATGAGGAGCGACATGAACAGCGCCGGCCCCACCTCTCGCGCCGCGTCCAACACCCGCTCCCAGTGCGGGCGATCCGGCTCGTGCTCCATATGCTTGTGCAGGTTCTCGAGCATCACGATGCCCGCGTCGATCATGGCTCCAATGGCGATCGCAATGCCGCCGAGGCTCATGATGTTGGCATTGATGCCCAGGCCGCGGGTGATGGCGAGGGCCGCGAGAATGCCGAGCGGCAGGGTGGCGACCGCCACCAATGCGCTCCGCGCGTGGAGCAGGAACAACGCACACACCAACCCGACGATGAGTGACTCTTCGATCAACGTCCGCCACAGCGTCTTGATGGATCGGTGGATGAGATCCGAGCGGTCGTACGTCGGCACGATCCGCACGCCGGGCGGCAGTGACGGCGCGATCTCGGCGATCCGCCGCTTGACGGCGTTGATGACCCGAAGTGCGTTCTCTCCGTACCGCATCACGACGACCCCGCCCGTCGCTTCACCCTTCCCGTCCCGCTCCGCGATGCCCAGCCGCAGGTCGGGACCGACCGTGACCCGCGCCACGTCACCCACGCGCACCGGGCGGCCGTCCTTGCCGACGCCGACTCCCACTCTGGCGATGTCATCTACGCCGCGGAAATAGCCCAGCCCGCGAATCGCGTAATCGGCCCCACCGATTTCCACGGTCCGCGCGCCGACGTCCTGGTTCGCCCCGCGGACGACCGCGATTACCTGTCGCGCGGTCACGCCGTACGCCAGCAGCCGCGCGGGGTCGAGCAGCACCTGGTATTGCTTTACGAAGCCACCGAGGCTCGCGACCTCGGCGACGCCGGGGACCGACTGCAAGGCGTACCGGACCTGGAAGTCCTGGATGGTGCGCAACTGGTCGGGGGTGTACCCCTCGCCTTGCAGCGCGTATTGGAACACCCAACCGACTCCCGTCGCATCCGGTCCGAGGCGCGTCTTCGCACCGGCAGGCAGCCGGCTCTGGATCGCGTTCAGGTACTCCAGGACTCGCGACCGCGCCCAGTACAGGTCGGTGCCATCCTGGAAGATCACGTACACGAACGCAGTGCTGAACATCGACTGCCCGCGCACCACTTTCACTCGCGGCACGCCGAGGAATGTGGTGATGAGTGGATACGTCACCTGGTCCTCGACCACCTGTGGCGCCTGGCCCGGGTAGTCCGTGTAGACGATGACCTGGGTGTCGGACAGGTCCGGGATCGCGTCCACCGACATCGTCCGTAGGAGCACCAGCCCCGCGACCAACGCGAACAGCGCGGCCAGGGCGACGAGGTCGCGCCGGCGGATCGACCAGGCGATGAGCTTCTCGATCATGGCCGCCGCTCCCGCGCCGGAGCGGGTGTTTTCATGCCGCCCATGTTGAGCCCCATGCCCATCTGGAGCATGAGCCCCTGGATAGCCGACGAGAGGTTCGACTCGGAGTCGAGGAGATAGGTCGCCGAGGCGACCACCTCGTCCCCGGCTTTCAACCCTGCGACGATCTCGACCAGCGAGTCGCCGTGGGCACCGACACGTACCTCTCGGGGCGCGAATCGCCCGTCGCCACGGTTCACGAACACGATGTCTCGTGTGCCGGTCGGGAGCACCGCGGCCGAAGGAACGCTGACGACTC
>VBHJ01000187.1 GCA_005887685.1 Chloroflexota bacterium
GCCAGGAAGAAGCCGCTGATCCCGCCGCTCACGAAGACGGAGACGAACCCCAGGCAGAACAGGGCCGGGGTGGTGAACCGCAGCCGGGCGCCGTAGATCGTCCCGATCCAGAGCAGCGTCACGATCGTGGCTGGAATCGTGATGATCAGCGTCGGTACGGAGAACAGCGTCGCCGAGAACGGGTTCATCCCGCTCAGGAACATGTGGTGCCCCCACACCGTGTAGCTCAGGAAAGCGATCGCGATCAGACAGCCAATCATGACGCGCGGGCCGAGCAGCGGTTTGCGGGTGAAGACCGGGAGAATGTGGGAGATGATACCGAACCCCGGCAGGATCGCGATGTAGACCTCGGGATGCCCGAAGAACCAAAACAGGTGCTGCCACAGGAGCGGCGAGCCGCCGGAATGCGGCTGCAGCCGATCGCTGATCACGAGCCCGGCGGGGATGAAGAAGCTCGTGCCGGCTACCCGGTCGAGCAGCAGCAGAATGCAGGCGGGCATCAAGACGGCAAACGCGATGAGACCGATCACCGCGGTGATGAACCACGCCCAGGTGGAGAACGGCATGCGGGCGAGGGACATCCCCCTGGTTCGTAAGTCCAGCGTCGTCGTGATGAAGTTCAGCGACCCGAGCAGCTGCGCGACGCAGAACAGGGCGATGGAGATCGCCCACAGCGTCTGGCCGAGTCCCTGCCCCGGCCCGGCATCCTTGCCCACGGCGCTGAGCGGGGCGTAGGCCGTCCACCCGGACAGGGCCGGTCCATCGTGGATGAAGAACGAGGCGATCAGCACCAGAAACGCCACCAACGTCACCCAGAAGGACGTCATGTTGATCCGCGGGAACGCCATGTCTTCCGCGCCGACCTGAATCGGCAGGAAGTAATTGCCGAACCCCGCGAACGGTGCCGTGGTCAAGACGAAGAACACCATGATCGTGCCGTGCATCGTCATCAGCGACAGGTAGTACTCGGGCGTGATCACACGGTGGGGAAGCCGAGGTGCAGGCGCATCAACCAGGACAGGACCATGCCGGTGCACACCGCCACCAGCGCCAGGTCCAGGTACTGTTTGCCGATCACCTTGTGATCGAGGCTGAAGACGTGCCTTCGCAGCAAGCCCTGCGGGGGAGCGTGGCGATGAACGGCGGCCGGCGCTGCAATATCAGGCATGTACGTACCTCATTGTTGTGCCGCTTTGTCCTTCAGCCACTGGTCGAACTGCGGTTGCGGCATGACCTCGACGTACGCCCGCATGTTGTAGTGTCCCAGTCCGCAGAGCTGCGTGCACACGATCTCGTACTTTCCCGGCTGCGTGGCCGTGAAGTGGAGCGGGATCACGAGCCCCGGGACGAAATCCTGCTGGATCCGGAGCTCGGGCACGTAGAACGCGTGATTGACGTCCTTGGCACGCAGTGTCAGCAGGATGGGCCGACCGACCGGGATTGCGAGCGTCGGGACGACGATGTCGTCCCGCGCCGTGGTATCACGCGCCGGATCGAGCCCGAAGAAGTTCTCGGTGGCCTCGTTCATCAGCTCCGGGTGGATCGCGCCGAACCTGCCGTCCGGCCCAGGATAGCGGAAATAGAAGGCGAACTGCTCGGCCTGGACGTCGATCTGGAGCGAGTTCGGATCGGGGGGCGTCTGGTAGATGCCGGCCCACACCTTGGATCCGACCAGCGTCAGGGCCAGGATCTCCGCCCCCACCAGCACGACCGCCGCCGCCACCATGGGCGTGGCCCCTCCGGGAAATTCCCGCACCTTCCGACCGTCCCGGCGGTCGGCGTATTTCCACACGAACAAGGCCAGGGCGAGTTGCGACAGCACGAACAGGACCCCCGAGCTCACCATCGTCTCCATCAGTTGATGATCGATCTGGGGCCCGTGGGCGGAGATATCAGCGGGGAGCCACCACACGCGCAGTACGAAGATGGCGGTCGAAACGACCGTGATGATCGTCAGGACCAAGGCGAACAGTTTGCCCATCAGTACGGCGTCGCCTTGAACACGAAATTAGCCGTCTTGGTTTCTCCACCGGTGATCGTCACGTCCTGGCTCTGGGTGCCGAACTGCTCCTGCCACGCCGTGACGGTGTACTTGCCCGGCGGGAGGCCCGACAAGGTAAACGCCCCGTCCTCGCCCGTCACAGCGTAGTGCGAGGTCGTGAGCACCATATGCCAGCCGTGCATCCAGGGATGGACGTTGCACTTCACCGGAATGAACTCGGGCAGCTCCCACTTCGTGTGAATCGGTGGCGCCCCAGCGGGCTGGGACCTGTTCCACTCGGGATTCACCCTCGCCAGGGGGTGGATGTTGTGCGAGTGTGGATCGTTGTTGTAGATGTCGAGCGGCTGGTTCGGCTGCACAACCAGCACGTGGGGGATGTACTGACAGCCCTTCTGATCGAGGCGGACGGTCTCAGTGGCCGGAGCGGAACCCTGATCGCCGGCCGAGATGTACACCACCACCCAGCGCAGCGTGTTCCCCGGGCCCGTCACGACGTTTTCGGTCAACACCGGTGCTGCAGCGTGTTGGGTAACGCAGTTGGGCTCCTTCGCCATGTCGATCGGCTTCATCTTCGGCGGCGTGCCCGTGTAGGTCACCTTGCCGCCGATGGTGCCGGCGGCTCCCGCGGGCGCCGCTGGCACCACCATGGCCGGCCTCACTAGCGCGCCCGTGACGAGCGCCGTAACGAGGACCGAAACGGAGTGCGTTCGCATCAGACGACCCCTCTATGGAAAAGATCGGTTCACAGACTCACCGCCCGCCCCCGCCCCCACCCCCCGGCCCACCAGGACCGATGGGCTTGAGCTCCGCGGCGTGCGCCGCCAACCATGCCTTCCAGAGCGCGGCCTCGGGGGTCTTCAGGGGTTGCAGCGTCCGGAGAAAGTGGACCAGGTCCCAGGCGTCCGCCGGTTGGAGGTTATCGGCAAACGAGGGCATGGGGGTGCCGTCGAGTCCCGTCATGAAGATCTTGTACAGGTCCTCGTTGGTGACGCCGCACATGAAGCGTGAACCGGTCGCGAAATCGTAGGGCCGGATCGGTAGATCCTTGTTGTCGGTGAGCGTGGCGGCCGAGGGACCGTCGGCGTGCCCCTTAGAACCGTGGCACTTCCAGCATTCCATCTTCTGGTACAGCCCGCGGCCGTGCAGAACGCTCTCGATGGTGAGGCGCGGTTCCGCCGGGATCGTGATCGGCGTGCCCGGCTTGAGCGTCTTCCACTTGGACGAAAACGTCTTGATGTACGCAACCAGGTCCGCGCGATGCTGGTTCGTCAGCGGCCGCCACGGCGGCATGTTCGTCGTCACGAAGCCGCGCGTCATCGCATTGAGGAGATCCTGGTCGGTCGGTAGGGTGCCGGTCGGCGTGGAGCGACACTTGAAGACGGCGAGCGTGAAGTCCCGCGGCTTGGGATCGATCCACGGCGCATTTTCCCCGGCGCCGTCGCCGTCCGGGCCATGACAGCCGACGCAGTAGCGGCGGTACAGGTCCTTCCCCGCCGCGGCGTGGCCGGTCAGCTTGCCGATGTGCGATTCCTGCGCCCGCAGGGAGGCCGCCCCGGCCGCGAGCAGGAGCACGCCCCAGCCCGAGACGACTGCCACCCAGCGCGTGTACGATCTCATTGGTGGCCTCCTCTCAGAAGGCGAAGTCAAGGCCGAGCAGCAGGCTGCTGCTCCACACGGCGGTTCCGGGGGTGAGCGGCGGACCGATGCCGTCCCCGGACTGCGGCAGATTCCCGATCGTTTTCGTGAGCGAGTACTCGCCGTGCAGCGCCAGCCCGGCGCGGCTGAACATGAACGCGTAGCGGCGGATCCCGAACGAGAACCCGTCGATGTTGCCCTGGTCACTGGGCGTCGCCGGGTCCGCCTGCTGGGACATGCGAATCGTCTCGTACCGCCCAATCAACAGCAGCTGGGGATCCACGATGTAGTGCGCTTCGAGCAGGCCGCCGTTCCACGTTGCGTTATTGGTCCCGGCGGTCAGGGCCTTGTCATCGAAGCCGTGCATGAGAAACGGCAGCAGCTCGAGCTTGCCGAAGGAGAAGTTGCCCGTGACGCCGACGCGGTAGAACGGCTTTCTCGTTCCCGCGCTCGCCGCAATCGGCGTCCCCCCCGTAGTCTGGAACACCGTGGGCCGCTGGCCGACGTAGCCGTAGACACCGAGCCGCTCCACGCCCATGCTCCCCGCGTCGAAGGCGTGGCTCAGGGTGAAGGCGGCGTCGTAGGTCGAGCCGGCGCCCAGGCCCGGGTCACCGTTCGTGCCGGTCAGCACGGCCAGGCTGTAGCGCGTGTAGCTGTTGAGCGAGTGTCCCATCAGCTCCAGGCCGATCTGGTTGGCCCCGAGTTCGAAGTTGGTCCCGTCGCTCAGCGGGATGAAGTGGTAGTTCTGGTACAGCCCGCCGTTGTTGGAGAGCAGCACGATGCGCTTTTCCGACAGCAGGTTGTCGAGCTCGAATTTGCCGAGCTTGACGTTCGCCCACGGTGAGCCGCCCAGATTGTCGAAGCGGACGAACGCGGTCTCGACGCCCGCCGTCCCGTCGGGGTCCAGGGTCGGCACGAGGCCGAAGGTGACGTTCTTGTAGAGCGTGCCGAGCATCAGAAAGTCGATGCCGGAGAGATCGAAGCCGCTCTGCGTGAGCGTCTTCTCCGCGAATGGCGGACCGGCGACGCCTGGCGTGGAGTCGACCACCTGCTTGGTCGTGCTTTCGAAGTTGAAGTGCGGCGTCGTCCGCAGGCCGAGCGGGAAGTACGCCGGACTTTGCCAGATGGGAGAGTCGCGATCGTTCATGAGCTGGTAGCCGTTGTCCTTGAACGTCTGGCCGAAGGCGTTCAGCTCGGGCCAGGCGGTGTGACAGGCCGAACAGGGCAGGCCGTACTTGCGTGCGAACGGAGGAATGGCTGCGGTCTTGTGGACCGCCAGCGAGTAGGCCGTGTAGGCTTTTGAGCGGGTGCCGCTCAGAGCCAAGGCGGTGGTCAAACAGACGCCGGTCACCAGCGCACTCACCAGCCACGACGCCTGCGCACCGCCTGCGCGCTTCCGGAACCACGTGGCCATCATGCCTCCTGGTCTAGTGCCATGGAGTGCGTACCACGATCTGCACAGTCAGGCTTCCCACCCTGACGCACGTGTTAGAGTCGAAAGGCACCTCCCGCGCCGTAGAATTTCCAGCTTCGAGCCTACGCATCAAACGTCTGTTGTC
>VBHJ01000035.1 GCA_005887685.1 Chloroflexota bacterium
GGGGCCCTCGTAACCCTTGGTCGTGGTGCCAAAGCCGCGGTCGACCAGCACCTGGCACACCGCCAGGTGGGGTTCCTTGCCCGCAACGCCCGGCGCGATCGATTCGATCCCAGCCTCGAGCGCCTGGACCACGGCGGCGTGCATCCGGCGCACCTCGTCGCTGACCTCACCGACGACGACGGTCCGCGTCAGGTCTCCGTTGTAGTGCGTTTTACGGTCCGTCGGAAAGATGTCGATGATGACCGGCGCGTTGGCCTTGATCGGTCCCTCGCCGCGGTAGTGGGGAAGGGCGCACTCCGGCGACCCGGCGATGATCATGTCGGGGCAGGTGTACCCCTGTTCGCCGAGGCGCAGCTGGGCGGCGGCATAAAGCCGCTCCGAGGTCAGCGGACCTCCGTTGGACCAGAGGATTCCATCCTTGATCTCCGCCTGCGCGAGCCCGCGGACGACCTCGACGACCGCCGACTCGGCCGCGCTCTGGGCTCCCTGGATGGAAGCTGCTTCTTCGGCCGACTTGCGGCGCCGCTCGGCCACGAAGAGGTCGCGGTCCACCTCGACGTCCAGCCCTTGCGCACGCAGGTCCTCGAGGTGTGCAGCACCGAGCCGCGGCGAGACGCGTGCCCGGCTGATGCCCTTTTCGTGCAGGATCGCCGCCCCCGCGTTCGCCCACGCTTGGTGGACGTAGGCTTCCCGGTCCTCGACGATCCGGCTCGCGCGGGACTGCGCTCGCGCGCGGTCTATCTCCAGAGGACTGGTGACGAGAACGTCGTCCTGGTCGCCAAAGCGGATGTACAGGGCGTTCTCGACGCCGAACCCCGTCGCGTAGATGAAGTCGGCGTCCTCCTCGCCGGCGGGGATCAAGACGATCGGCGCGGGTCCTGTTTTCCGCGACCTGGTGCGTTTCGGGGCAAGGACGCTCGAGTGGTCGGTGTCGCGCCACAGGCCCGCCGTCTCCACGGCCTGGGCGACCGCCTGCAACAGCGCGTCGTCCCCGCGGCCACGGGCCCGGCCTTTTGCCCGGCCCTCGAGGTTCAGCTTCTCCTGGACCTCATAGCCGCTGGTGTAGGCGACCTCGTAGCCGAGGTCCCGAAGCTCGGCCAGGTCGCGCCTCAGGGTTCGCTCGGAAACGCCTGCGCGGCCGGCCAGCTCGATGGGGTTCAGGCCGGGCTCCGCGATGATCGCGGCCAGGACTCGGAGCAGTCGAGCCAGCCGCTCAGCGCGGTTCATAGACGAGCGCGGGTGAGGACGGCTGTCCTCCCCCGCGAAACCCCCTCCTCCCACCAACCACTCATGGCGGCGTTCGGGAGGGACGGCTGGGGGACGGCCGGAGTAAATCCGGCCTACAGCTCCACTGCGTCGCTAAGAGATCTCTTCCCAGGAAGTGGTGGCGTTCCCCTCGAACGGGTCCGGCTCGGCCTCCTCCTGGTTTCCGACCTTCTGGTGGAACCGGCTGGCGATCATCTGGTAGGCCATCGCCTTGGGGATGCCGAGCTTGGTGAGGGACTTGACCTCGTCGGCCATCACCTTGTCTCGCGCCGCCTCGATCGCGGCGAGCACCTCCTCGATGGATGCGGTCTTCTTAACCATGTGGACAGTGATTCTACCGGGTGAAATTTAACCGAGCCTTAGACTTGAAGCTCGTAACGACCGCGGCCGCTCCTGGTGGGGGTTTGGATGGCGACTGATTACGCTCCGGACAAGATCAGAAACGTGGTCCTCCTGGGCCACTCGCACGACGGCAAGACCATGCTCGCCGAGGCGATGCTGTTCGCCTCCGGAGCCGTCGCCCGGATGGGCTCCCCTGACCAATCGACCGCCACCATGGACTTCGAGCCCGAAGAACAGAAGAGGAAGATCTCGATCAACCTCGGAGTCGGTTTCGCCGAGCACAACGGCTACAAGATCAACATCCTGGACGCGCCCGGATTTTTCGATTTCGCCGGCCAGGTCTTGAGCGGCCTGCGAGCAGCGGAGGGCGCAGTGGTTGTGGTCGGCCCGACAGCCCAGCTCGCAGTCGGGACAGAGGTCGCGTGGGAGCACTGCAACCGAACCAGCAAGCCGCGCATCGTTGTGGTCAACAAGCTCGACAAGGAAAATTCCGATTTTTACGGCGCGGTCGCGGCGATGCGCGAGCACCTCTCGCCTCGCCCTTTTCCACTACATCTTCCGATCGGCTCGGAGCAAGACTTCCGCGGCATCGTGGACCTGCTCCACCTCAAAGCGTTCGTGACGACACCAGACGGCAAGGGCAGTGAGGTTCCGATCCCAGACGACCTGCAGAAGCTTGTCGAGGAGTACCGCGGCCAATTGATCGAAGCCGCCGCTGAAAGCGACGACTCGCTGCTCGAGAAGTACCTTGACGCCGGCACGTTGAGCGAAGAGGAGATCCAGCGCGGCTTGCGCGAAGGCATCCTCGAGGGCAAGGTCGCCCCGGTCGTCTGCTCCTCGGCGACCAAGCTTCTCGGCGTGCGCACCCTCATGTCGACCATCGCCGAGCTGATGCCGCCGCCCGAAGCCGACGTCGAAAAACCCGTCAAGGCGTTCGTGTTCAGTACCGGAGGAGACCAGTTCGGACGCGTGAGCTACTTCAAAGTCGTGGCCGGCACCGTCAAGGCCGACGCGCATCTCCCCAACCTCAGCCGTGGCGGTGAAGAGCGGCTCGCCCAGATCTTCTTCCCGCGTGGCAAAGAGCACGTCACGGCGACCGAGGTGCGGGCGGGAGACATCGGCGCTGCCACCAAGCTCGCCCACACGCTTACAGGCGACACGCTCGGGATGAAGGACGGAGGGCCGCTGCCACCACTCGACCTGCCGGGAGCCGCATACAGCCTGGCCATCACCCCGAAGGCCCGCGGTGACGAGGAGAAGATCTCCAGCGGCTTGGCCCGCCTCAGCGAGGAGGATCCGACCTTGCACGTGGAGCGCGTCGAAGAGACCAAGCAACTCATCATCGCCGGGCTGGGCGACGTCCACCTTGACGTCATCCTCGAGAAGCTCAAGCGCAAGTACGGCGTCGAGGCCACGACCCAGGTTCCGCGCGTCGCTTATCGCGAGACCGTCTCCAGCCACAGCCGAGCCGAAGGCCGCCATGTCAAGCAGTCCGGTGGTCACGGCCAGTACGGGATCTGCGTCATCGAGGTCTCCCCGACCAAGCGGGGCGAGGGCTTCGTGTGGGAGGACAAGATTTTTGGCGGCGCAATACCGCAAAATTTCCGAGCCTCGGTGCAAAAGGGCATCGTCGACAACATGGCCAAAGGCGTGGTGGCGGGCTACCCCATGGTCGATGTCAAGGTGACCCTGGTCGACGGCAAGTACCATGCGGTCGACTCCAACGACATGGCGTTCCAGATCGCCGGCTCGATGGCGATCCGGAAGGGTGCGCTGGACGCCGGTCCAGTCCTTTTGGAGCCGGTGGTCGAAGCGGACATCCGCGTGCCGGAGAAGAATCTGGGCGACATCATGTCCGACATCAACGGCCGCCGCGGGAAGATCCTTGGCACCGAGCCGACCGACGGCTACCAGGACGTGAAGGCGATGGTGCCGGAGTCAGAGATGCTGCGCTTCGCGCTGGACCTGCGGTCGATCACGCAGGGGCGCGGCAGCTTCACCAAGAAGTTCGACCACTACGAAGAGATGCCGGCCCACCTGGCCAAGGGCATCATCGAGGAGTTCCAGAAGCAGCACGAGGCGGCGGCGTCGGCGCACTAGTTGTCGCCTAGCATCGGCGGCGTGACCGCCGCGGGCGCCTACGACGTCGTCGTGATCGGCGGTGGCGTCACCGGGGCCGGCGTGGCGCGCGACCTCTCTCTGCGCGGCGTTTCGGTCTTGCTCCTGGAAAAGGGCGATTGGGGAGCAGGCACCACCGGCTCCTCGAGCTGGATGATCCACGGGGGCCCGCGCTACCTCGAGTTCGACTGGAACACGACAAAGCTCTCGACACAGGACGCCGGTTACATCGTGACGATCGCCCGCAACCTCGTCTACCGAGTCGTGTTCCTCATCCCGGTCCTGCCTCACGACCGAAACAACATCGAGAGGATGGAGACGGCGATGGAGGTCTACGACCGTTTCCAACCCATGAAGCATGCGCATCCGCACCGCCGGTTGACCGCAGCAGAAGCGCTGCAGGCCGAGCCGGGCCTGACCCCCGATCTCATCGGCGCGGTGACGATGGAGGAGTGGGGCGTCGATCCTCACCGCCTGGTCTACGCGAACGTGCAGGATGCCGTGTCCCATGGCGCCCGCGCGCTCAACCACGCCCGCGTGACCGAGCTGATGCGAGACGGGGACAAGATCATCGGGGTGCGATATCGCGCGGATGGCGCCGCGACGGAGGCGCGCGCGAGGGTGGTTGTGAACGCGACAGGGCCGTGGTCGCCTGAGGTGGGCGCCATGGCCGGCGTCGACGTTCAGCTTCGCCCGGCGAAGGGCATTCACCTGATTTACCCACACAGGATCTCGAACTTCTCGATCAGCGCCGAGTCGATCGACGGGCGTGACCTCTTGATGGTGGCCCACGCCGGCTTCACGCTGCTGGGTACCACCGATGACGATTTCTATGGAGACCTCGATTCTGTAGACGTGCAGGAGGACGAGGTGGATTACCTCATTCAGGGATTCGAGCGCGTCTTTCCCTCGATACGCAAGTACCGTCCTGTGCGGACGACCACCGGCGTGCGGCCGACGCTTTTCAAGTGGCGGCGCTACGAGGACGAGCTGTCCCGGCGCTACGAGATCCTCGACCACTCGACGCAGGGCGCGGACGGATTCATCAGCATCGCCGGCGGCAAGCTCTCGATGTACCGCTTGATGGCGGAAGAGACGTCAGACGCCGTCTGTCTCAAGCTGGGGCACGAGGCGCGGAGCACGACGGCAACGACCCCGCTGCCAGGGAATGAATCGGACCCTGTGCCGGCGGCGCAGCTGGCGGCGCGATGCGGAGTCCCGGCGCTGGCGGTGGTGAAGTTGCAGAGCCGCCACGGATCGAATGCCGAGAAGGTCCTCGATGAAGGCGGTGCGGCGCGAATCCTGTGCCGCTGCGAACCTGTAACCGAGGCCGAGCTCGTGTATGCCGCACGACACGAGCAGGTGCGCACGCTGGCCGACGCGTTTCGGCGGGTGGGAGTCGCAGCCGGGCCTTGCGCGGGCGCGGCGTGCATCATTCGCTCGGCAGAGGTGGTCGGTCGGGAGCTGGGCTGGAGCGCGACCCAGAAGTTCGATGCGGCTCGCGATTTCCTTCGCGGCTCGTGGTTGGGACGGGCGCCGGTCCTCAATCACTCGGGATGGACGCAGGAGGAGCTCGCTCAAGGCGTGATGCGGGGCCTGACGAGGAACTGATGGCACGCGCCGATTCGCTGGCCAAGCTCGCGTGGGCCTATGGGATCCACCTTGCGCGACGCCGGATCAAACGTCCGCGCTCGCAGCTGGCGGAGCTGCTGGAGACCTACGCGCCGGACGGCATCCGCGCCCTCGAACCGGCCGAGCGCGAACGCCATCCGCGTCTTGTCACGTGCATCAATTGCGGACTGTGCGCGTTGGCCGCGGGTCGAATGGGCCGGACCCGTCTCCCCGATCTCGCCGCGTCATACATGCGCCTCTACGCGCGTGTCTCCGACGCATCCTCCGACCTGGCGGGCGACGTGCCCGACCTCGCCGCGGCGACGTCCGCCTGCCCGGTCGGGCTGCCGCTCGAGGAAGTGGCAGCCGCGGTCCGGCGGATGAGCTTGGGCTGAGGGCGCGGCCCGACCCGCCAGGCCGACAGTCCAATTCGGATCATCGCGGTCCTCTCATGAGATTGGGGGCTTGCCAGTTATCCACATTCTGTATACAGTCTGGGGAGATCACACAACATCTAGCCCCAATGGTCAAGAGAATCTTTCGACCGCTGCGCCGATGGCCCGTGGTTGAAACGTTCCTTTCGCGCGTCGCGGGCCAGTTCACGACCTGGCCGGCCGACGACTTCGGCCGTTTCGTAAGCGCGCCCGTGGGCAGCGGCCTGGCGGGCGCTTTCGCGGCAGTCCCACCGCCGATGGAGCCACTTCGTCCTCCGCCTCCGGCCTCGGTCGCGCCGGCGAATTTCGAGACCCGGTTCATGCGCCTGCATGTCGAAGGCCGTTTCGAAGAGATGTGGGAGATGCTTGCCGAAGACGCGCAGCGCGCATGGGGCGGTCTGCAGAACTTCATGCGAGAGATGCCGAGGCTCGAGGAGTGGCTCGAGATCCTCGACATGCAGGTGGCGAGCGTCACCGTGCTCGAGAGCTGGACGGACCACCTGCATCAGCGGACGTACAGCAATGTGGCTCGCCTCGTGATGCGTTATCGCGTTCGCCAGCAGTGGAGGGAGTGGACGTTCGACCGTCAAGTTCATCTCGTTCCGGCTGCCGGAGGATGGCGAACTCTTTGCTATCCGACAAGAGCAAGAACAGCGGCAGGTCGCTGATATAGTGGGTTGGAGCCCATGCTTCAGCAGACCATCGAGGAGCAGGAGCGTTATCAGCGCTGGCATCGACGCGGAAGGCGCGCAATGACACCGCGGCGCCTGCTGCAGGAATCGGACGAGCTTCTTTTCTGGGTCGAAGAGTGTCTTGTGCAACAAGTCCGAATCGTTCCCGGATGGTTGGTGCCGCGACTGATGACCGTGCTGCGTCACGCGAATCCCAACCTGCCGGCACGACTCGGTCGCGAACGGCGACCCGGGCAGGTGATGGAGATCATCTATGACGCTCAGGCGGCTCTCATGGAACAGGCGTGCATCAGCCGCGGTCCGGCGCAGGTGATCCCACTCTTCGCGCGCTCGCGCGAGCGCATGCTGAAAGAAGCCGCGCTCTAAAGCGCGGATTGATGCTCCGCGTCGACCTGCATCTTCATTCCCACTTTTCACACGACGGGCGAAGCTCTCTCCAACAGCTGATCGAGCGTGCACAGGAGTGCCGCCTCGACCGTCTAGCACTGACTGATCACAACACCATCGAGGGCGCGCTCAACTTCGTGCGCCTCGCACCTGACCTCGCCATCGCCGGAGAAGAGGTCAAGACCCTCGAAGGTGAGGTGATCGGCCTCTTCATCGGCAGTCGCGTGCCACCTTTTCTGGCGCCTGAAGAGGCGATGGACCAGATCCACGGCATGGGCGGCCTCACGTACATCCCTCATCCGCTCGACAGGCATCGTTCAAACTTTCGTGCCGAACGTGTGGTGGAGCTGGCCGGCCGCATCGACATCATCGAGACCTACAACCCGTGGTGCGACTCCGCGGCCAACCGGGCGGCGGCGCAGATCGCCGACGAGCTCGGCAAGGTGAGCGCGACAGGGTCCGACTCGCATTCCGCCGATGAGCTCGGACGCAGCTGGATGGAGATGGAAGAGTATTCCGGTACGGAAGACTTCCTCGAGAAGCTGCGCTTCGCGCGCCACATCGTGACCGCAAGCAGCGGTACCGGAAGGCGTGCCTGACTCGCCCGAGCTGCTGGTCGTGGGGTCGGTCGCGCTCGACAACCGAGACGGACCGTTTGGCAAGGTGACCGAGGAGCTGGGTGGTTCGGCGGTCTACTTTGCCCT
Organism: Chloroflexota bacterium; assembly: GCA_005887685.1. Taxonomy (GTDB): domain Bacteria; phylum Chloroflexota; class Dormibacteria; order Dormibacterales; family Dormibacteraceae; genus 40CM-4-65-16. The sequence continues at coordinate 7,555 of VBHJ01000035.1, forward strand.
CGCGGCAAGCCTGCTGATTCCGGTCCGGATCTCCGCGCCGGTCGGGCGCGATGGAGTGGATCAAGTCATCCGTGCATTCGAAGGACGGCCCATCGATACGTCGCTGCTCGAGGTGATCGACGCGCCGACGTACCGCTGGAAAGCCCACCAGGAGCATGGCCACACGGTCGACCTGGGAAGCGCCGACCGGATCTATGACGAGTGGACACCCAAGGTTCCGGCCGAGTTCAAGGGTTGGGCGTTCGTGGGCTCGATGCGCCCCGACCGCCAGGCACAGGCGATGAAGCTGCTCCACTCCGCGCGCCTCCTCGCCGCCGATGCAATGCTCTCGTACGTCAGGCAGCAAACCCCTGATGCCAGGGACGTCCTCCGGCGGGCGCAGTGGTATTTCTGCAACGAGGACGAGTTCGCCGCGCTTGGTGGAGGGGTCCCGGACGAATTCCGGCGCCGGTGGTGGCTCGATGGGCTGGTGTTGAAAGCGGGTGCGGGCGGCGTCACCGCGCACACCGCCGATGGTCCCGTGCACGTGCCGGCTCTGCCGAAATACCCGGCTTTTGATACAACGGGAGCCGGGGATGCCGTGGCTGGTGGAATGCTCGCGCGGTGGGTCACCACGGGAGGTCAACGGTCAGGGTTGCAGGACGCATTGGTATGTGGGATTGCCTGCGCCTCGCTGACCATCGAATCGATCGGAATTCGCGGCATCGCGAGCGTGACACCGAAACTTCTGGAAGAGCGCGTCGATGAGGTTTGGGAATGGTTGAGACGAGAGTCGTGATCATCAGTGGAGACCTGGTCGAGCAGAAGGTCGACGCCATCGTCAACGCCGCGAACAACGACCTGCAGCTTGGCGGCGGGGTCGCGGGCGCCATACGGCGGGCAGGCGGTCCATCAATCCAGGACGAATGCGATGCGCATGGGCCGGTGAGAGTGGGCGAGGCGGCGATCACGCAGGCCGGCAGGTTGCCCGCACGTTTCGTCATCCACGCGGCGAGCATGGCCTTCGGAGGCCGCACGTCGCGAAGTTCATTGAAGTCTTCAATGGATCACGTGTTTCGTCTCGCACAGCAGAATGACGTGAGCACCATCGCGGTGCCGGCGGTCGGCACCGGCATCGCCGGATTTCCGATCGACGAATGCGCGCGCGTGATGGCGGAGTCTTTGAACAATTCGTTAAGTGCGGGCTGGCAGGTAAGCGAAGTGCGCTTCGTTCTTTTTGGCGAGGACTCAAAACACGCCTTCGAGACCGCTTTTTGGCACGTTTTTCGACCCTCGGCCTGAATTCAGGTTGAATTGGGGTTGTCTTGGGCAAATACGCCACCCTAGAATGGGCGGGTCCGCCCCCACAACCAGAATCTCGGATAAGGACGGTGACCAGTGGAAGGCTACTGCTTGAAGGACAAAAGAAAGGTTGAGATGAAAGACCCTCAGCCGATCACGATGAAGAACGGCAAGCCCGCGACAGTTGGCACGTGCCCTTTCTGCGGAACCAAGATCTACAAGATCGGCAAGGCCACCGTATAAGCGACATTCGATAAGGGCCGCTCCTAGAGCGGTCCTTTTTCTTTAGGTCGTCAGCGGCGGTTCGAGTGCTCCGAGCAGCACCTCGGTTGCGGAAACGGCCTCATCGACCCCGAGCATCTTGAAGATCTCGACGTTGGTCGGGTTGTTCACGCGAGCGATCGTCTTCTTGACCTTGAAGTGCTTCTTGGCCATCTGCAGGGCAATGAGGTTGTCCTCGTCGTCAGCGGTCACCGCGATGATCGCGTCGGCGCGCTCGATACCGGTTTGCGCAAGGAAGCGGACCTCGCAGCCGTCGCCTCGCATCACGATGCTGCCGAGCTGAGTCTCGAGCCAGTCGGCGCGCTTGCCATCGCGCTCGATTAGCGTGACCTCGTGTCCGCGTTCGACCAGGTCGCGTGAAAGGTAATAACCGACGGTCCCGCCGCCCACGACGATCACGTACATGCGATCAGCGGCTCTCCCGCTCGAGCAGGACCTTCTCGATGTGCCGTGCCCCTTCCAGGGTCGGACAGATCGTGTGGAGGCCGATCTTTTCGTAGGCCTCGGCGCGCTCGGGGTCGTAGATACGTGCGACCACGTGCGGGACCTTGAAGATGTTCTTGGCGATCTGTGAGGCCATGATGTTTCGGTTGTCGCCTTCGGTGACGGCGACGAAGCCGTCTGCGTGCTCCACGCCGGCCCGGCGCAGGATGTCGACGTCGGTGCCGTTGCCCACGACCTGGTCGCCCTTGAACTCCCGCGTCAGGACGCCTCGCGTCGAGGCGCGGGAGAAGGCATTCGGGTCGCGGTCGACGATCACGACCTCATGCCCCGCATGATCCATGTCGGCTGCGATCTGCGAGCCGACCCGCCCACACCCAACGATGACCAGCTTCAACGCGGGTTGATTATAGGGAGGCTCATTTGCCGGCCTCTGGCGGGCAGCCCGGAGGTTGCTAGGATTTGGACGCGTGCGTTTCCCGTTCACGTTCATGGGCCTGATGGCGCTCGCATTCGGGGTCTGGGTGGTCGTTTACCTGGCTGGGCATCGAACACTTGACGAGGTGTCGCAAGGGCTGGCGGCCGCGGCCGCCGCAGCGTGCTTTGGCTTTGCGGCGTACGTGTTGATCAGGCGCGTCCGGCGGGGGCCCCAGCACTGATGGCCGACCGCGCCGCCCACGCACACCCGACCACCTCGCGAAAGGTGATGGTGGCCGTCGGCGGCCAGGAGATCGACGCCGAGACGGTTCGGCTCGCCTGCCGCATGACCGACCCCCAGGGAGGGCGGCTCTACGGGGTGCACATCATCGAGGTCAACCGCTCCCTGCCGCTGGGGGCGGTGCTGGATGACGTGGTGGAGCGGGGGGAGAAGATCCTCGACGAGGTCGAAAAGCTCGCGGCCGCCTCACAGCTGCCGGTCGAGACGGAGCTCGTGCAGGCGAGGGACACCGGACCGGCGCTGGTCGACGAGGCGGTCGAATGGGGGGCCGACCTGATCGTGATGGGGCTGCCGTACAAGCGGCGGTTTGGAGAGTTCAACCTGGGCAAGACCGTCCCCTACGTGCTGAAGAACGCGAACTGCCGGGTGATGTTGTTCCGGGAGCACCGGGAACACCGAGACGACGAAACGCCGTAGGCCGCCGACCCTCCGCGGGCCCTCCCTCTCCCAGCGGCGCCCTCCCCCAGCCTGCCGAGCCTGGCACATGACGCTAGGCGGCGCAAACGTCCTTGACAACCCCGCTTGTTAAGGTCACTCCCCATGGCCAAGGCCACGCCGCAGCGCCCGCACTATTTCGCCCGCCTGTGGCGCGAGCTCGGCCGCATGGGCGGAGAGCACGACGCCTTCATCAAGGTGATCATCGTCGAGCGGATCGTCAAAGCCGTCGTGCTCACGGCGCTGGCGATCGGGCTCCTGGTCGCCGGCCACAAAGGCTGGCTCGACTCCTGGGCCGAATACGCCCAGGACCAGCTCAATCTCAATGTCGGCCGCGGCATCATCATGCAGCTCCTGCTGCGGGCGCTCGCCTATGTCGCCGCATTCACCCACATCAACGTGATCGCGGTAAGTGCCATGGCCTACGCGGCGCTCGAGGCAACCGAAGGCGTCGGCCTTGCCATGCGACGGCGCTGGGCGGAGTACCTGACCGTGATCGCCACGGGAATCCTGATTCCCTACGAGGCTTACGAGGTCGTCATCCGCCCCACGCTCTTCAAGGTCGGCGCGCTGCTTCTAAACCTGGCTGTCGTGGGCTACCTGGCTTATCGCAAGCGCCTTTTCGTCGGTATCTGACGCCGGGGTCAACCAGGAGCACGGGAAGCCCGCGCGATGGAGGACATATCGCAGCAACGCACCGAGGGTCTCCAGGCCGTAGACCGTCGAGGTCTTGAAGCTGACCGAGCTCGCATCAGCGTGGTAACGACCGATCGCGGGAACCTCTCCGATCTTGAAGCCGAATGTCGCGGCCTGGATCAGCACCTGCGTGTCGAAGACGAAGTCGTTGCTGTTCTCCAGGAATGGGATCGCCTGAAGGAATCGCCGCGAGTAGGCACGGTAACCAGTGTGATATTCGGAGAGTTTCATGCCGAGCACTCGGTTCTCTGAGGCGGTCAGGAAACGGTTGCCGATCATCTTCCACCACGGCATGCCCGCCTTGGCTGGGTCGAGACCGAGCCAGCGCGAGCCGAGCACGATGTCGGCTTCACCGCTCTCGATCACGCGACAGAGATTGGGGATGATGGCCGGGTCGTACTGGCCGTCCGGGTGCAACATGACGACGACGTCGGCGCCCATCGCGAGCGCCTGCCGGTAACAGGTCTTCTGGTTGCCGCCGTAGCCGAGGTTGCGGCGATGGCGGATCACGTCAAGTCGCAACGCGGTGGCGACACTCACCGTGGCGTCGGCGCTGGCGTCATCGACGAGAAGGATCCGGTCGGCATGTCCAGGCGGAATGTCGCCGACGACCTCTACCAGGGTCTTGGCCGCGCGGTACGCCGGCAGCACGATTACCCGCCTCGGCCGCGGGCCGCTCCACTGGAGCTCGCCGAGCGGAATCGGATCCGGTCGCACCGCCATCCTCTCCACCACCAGGTACCCGGCCACTGCAAAGGCACCGATTGCCGCCGACCAGAAATTGATCGTCAGGGTCAGGTCGATCGCCGCATAGGCAAAAAAGAGCACGGCGACGGCGACATGCGGCCATCGCAGCTGCCCAGCCAGCGCCAAATCGGCGAGCGCAAATCCCGGAATGACCAGCAGTGCGAGGTCATGGACGTTTTGGTGCGGGCTGAGCACGAGCGAGACGGCAATTGCGAGCGCAAAATCGAGACGAGGCCTGTTCGGCCGCCAGCTCAGGGACAGCGCGGCCAGCGCCAGCAGGAAAAGAAGGATCACCGGGGCAAGGATCTGACCCCCGCCAGGGATGGCATCGAGAAGGGCCCGCAACGAGTAGACGGCAGGGTCGGTGTAAATGAGCTGCTCGGTGCTCGGTATGCGGCCGGTCAAAGCCCACGACCCGACCGTGCCGATGTAGGTCATCACCGGGCCAAATCCCAGGCCCACCAGCGAGATGACGCCGAGCGCAAGAAGCACGCCGGCGAAAGCCGCCAGGGCACGCCACGCCCTCCGAGCGATAAAGAGAATGGGAATGAGCAGCAAGAGTTGCGGTTTGGCAAGGGCCAGGGCGCTCAAGGCGCCGGCCATCGCGTATCGGCCACGGGCCCACGATGCATAGGCGCCGGCCAAAGGGACCAGGACGACCAGGTCGGACTGGCCCTGCAGCACCGTGACGAAAAGGGGAAAGAAGCCGCCGATCATCGCCGAAGCGACCAGCCATCCCCTCCCGTGCACCCGGAGGCTGGTCGTAACGAGGATCGCGATTAGCGCGACGACCAGCGCGACGTTGACGGCGGCCATCACGTAATACGCGCTGCGGTAGTCCAGGTAGGCCAGCGGGGCGATCAGCAGCGTGTAGTAGGGCGGATGGAAGTAAGGCAGCACGATGAAGCGGGATGGATCCGCGCCGGTGATCTGCAACTCGACCTGGCGCTGCTGGGCGATGTCGTAAACGGCGGCGCCCCCGCCTGTGATGAAGAGCTTGGCCGCGGCGTAAAAGTTGAAGAAGTCGGGACCTCGAAGGCTGCCCCGCACGAAGCTGAACCAGTAGACGGTCCAGAAGGCCAAGGAGCCGATGCCGGCTCCAGCCGCTCCCGCATAGCCAAGCCGCACCAACCGCCCGGCCAGCCGGGGATTCATCGGCCGCTTTCTAGGCGAAGGGCGAAGCGCTCTGGGAGTTTGGCCTTTCGAATGGCGCGCTGTGCGCCCTTGATGTCGTAGCGCACGCGCCGGAACTCAAACGTGTTCGCGTCGACGTCCCAGACCCCGTAACTCGCGGTCGGCAAGCCGTCGCGCGGCTGGCCCACGCTGCCCGGGTTCACGAGCGACGGTCCCGAGAGCGGGAATTTGTCCACACGATATTCATGCGTCACGGTTCCGTCGGACATGCCGAAGATTCCCGGCACGTGGGTGTGGCCATGGAAGCAGACCCCGCCGTCCAGCAGCTCGAGGTTCGCGTGCGCCACCGCAGTGTCCAGAACGTACTCATAAATGTGGTCGCGCGGACTGGCGTGGACGAGCAGTACGTCGTGCTCACGATGGCTGTCCGGCAACCCCCGCAACCACTCCAGCCGCTCCTCTCCTATCACTTCAATTGTCCAACGAACGACGGATGCCGCGTCGTCGTTGAACCACTCGAGGATCTCCGGGTCTGTGCAGGCGCGGTCGTGGTTGCCGACCAGCGTGAGCCACTTGCGCTTCGTCACCTCATCTACGCAACGCTTGGGATCGCCGCCGTAGCCCACCACGTCACCCAGGCACAGTGTCTCGTCAACCGGCGGGCAGTCACGCAGAACGGCCTCGAGCGCTTGCCAGTTGGCGTGGATGTCGGAAAGAATCGCGATGTTCAAGCCGGCCGCTCGTACAGGCGCGGATAGATGTGATCGAAGAGGATGCGCAGCGTCGCCGCGATGGGAACTGCGACGAACATGCCGAGGATTCCGCCCCAGCTGAAACCCGCGATCAAGGCAACGATGACCAGGATCGGCGGCAGGCGGACCGCATCTCCCATGACTTTCGGATAGACGAAATTGAGGTAGATGTTGGGAATGACGACATACGCGATCGCGACCAGCACTGCCTGACCAGGGCTCTGGGAAAGGCCCACCAAGACCGCCGGCACGGCGCCGATGAACGGGCCGAGGTAGGGAATGAATGCGGTGACTCCCGCGATGAGGCCGAGGGCAACCGGGTCCGGCAGACGCAGCAATGCGCAGACGACTCCGGAGGTAATGCCGATGAGGCCGGCGATGATGAGCTGCCCCCGCACGTAGGCGTAGAGCATCTTGCGGACCCGGCGCCAGATCTGGTCGAAATCTGTCCGGTAATCGTTCGGCACGAAACGCCGAAGATCGCGTCTGACCGCGGGCGCCTCGATAGCGAGCAGGAACGCCACGATGAACATCAGGAGAAGCTGAAGGGCCATGGTCAGGGCGGTGAGGCCGAGCGACACCGCGTTGCCAAACTGGCCGAGGAGGTACTCGCGCAGATGCGAGTTGATCGTTTCGGTTATGCCTTTGAGGTCGACATCAATCCCGAAGACGCGGATTGGCTGCAAGCCGTTGAGACGGTCCTGCGCGGCGGCGGCAAGGCTCGGCGCCTGGGTCTGCAGCTGGCCGACCTCGCTGACGGCGAGGGGCACGATCAGAAGGATTAGGCCGGCGAGCACCGCAAGGATCGCGACGAACACAAGGAGGATGGCGACCACGCGGGGGATGCCGAAGGCATGGAGCCGCGCGACTGGGGGCTGAATCAAGAAGGCGATCGCAGCACCGAGGACGAACGCACCTAGAAAGTCGCGAAGCAGGAAGAGCACGATGACGGCGACGACAAGGGCCGCGAATCCGAATGCGATCTGCAGGTAGCGACGGCGCCGTTTCGGATCGAGAGACCACGCCGATACCGTCACCCCGCTGGTTGGGGCCGGGCTCTCGAGTTCTCTCTCGTGGGGCGT
>VBHJ01000036.1 GCA_005887685.1 Chloroflexota bacterium
GCCGGCCCTCGGAGATGACTCCGGTCTCGAGGTGGAAGCGCTCGGTGGTTTTCCAGGTATCAGGTCGGCTCGCCTGGGCCCGACCCAACAGGAGCGCACCGCGGAGCTGCTCAGGCGGCTGCAAGGCCTGCCGCGGCCGTGGAACGCACGGTTTGTCTGCGTGATCGCACTGGCGATCCCCGGTGTCGAGACCCGGCTGTTCGAGGGGGAATGCAGAGGAGAGGTCGTGCCCGAGTGGAGGGGCGAGGCCGGGTTCGGTTACGACCCGATCTTTCTGGTGCCGGGGACGGGCAAGACGTTTGGAGAGATGCCGCCGGAGGAGAAGCGCAGGTACAGCCACCGCGCCGCGGCAGCCCGGGCACTGCTAGAGTCGGGCGCGCTGCAGCAGCTGTCTGGTTCAATCGACGCGCGCGGGCGGTAGCTTAGCTCGGAAAAGCGCCTGGTTTGGGACCAGGAGACCGCGAGTTCAAATCTCGCCCGCCCGACCAGGTTTAAGCTCCACTTACCTGTGAGCAGCGTCACAAAGGACTGCGTTGGCGACTTCGGCAAGCACGTCCCCGCGTATGCGTCAACTCTCCGCCCGCGCCCTCACGATGAGCTCAGAGAGTGGGGCGGCTCGCGGCTCGTGCGCGGGAAGCGCGTCCTCGACCTCGGGTGCGGCGATGGCCGCCTGGCGCTCGGGGTCGCGCGACTCGCCACAAGGGTCGAGGGAATTGATCCCGACCCGGAGGCTGTGGCTTCTGCGAAAACGAACTCGCGCAGGGCCGGGGTTCGAAACGCGCGCTTCGCTGTCGGCGCGGCACAGCACTTGCCGTATCCAGATGGGGCCTTCGACGTGGTGATTCTTTCCTGGACGCTTTGATGAATCGCGCGAAAGGGCATGGTCGATGCCCTCGTCGAGATCCACAGGGTTCTCGCACCCGGCGGGATCCTGGTCGACGCCCGGCCTGATTCGCGCGTTTCGGCGTACGCGGAACGCCGGAAGCCGCGGGGATTCCAGCGCTTCGGGATCGTGAAGACCTCCAGGCTGGAGCTCGCCAACGACCGAGCGTCGGATCGCGCGATCGCGCGCGCGGTGCGCGACGAGTTGTTCAAGCGCAGGCGTCGCGGCCGTTTCTGGCACCTCGTACCGTTCAGCGACCTCGCTGAGCTCCGCAAGTACCTGCGTGAGCATCTGCGCTTCGTGCATCGCGCGGAGTGGGTCGTCGACGCCGCGACGCGGAACCGCCATTCGAACGACCAGTTCGTCATCCGCCGTGCCGTCCGCTACGAGCTCCTCGAAGCGTGTCCGCCCGATTCATGAGGAGGTGGCAACTGGCTCCTCAAAGCATGCTCCTCCCCATTCATGGGGAGGTGGCCCGAAGGGCCGGAGGGGCTGAAGCAAACACACAACAGCCTGTCGCGCAGTCCGCGAAACCTCCCGCGCGACCAGCCTGAACTAACTTCCAGGAAGTTTGACCTCCGACCAATGAGCCCCTGCGTCGGTTGTACGCAGCAGCGTTTGCCGCCCAGGTGCCTGATCGCTCCCACTCGACCATAGAGACCACGCGCTATTGGCATTCACCGCGAACAGTTCGACCAGTGTCACGGCGGCGGACGGAAGCTTCGGCACAGTCGTTTGCCAGTTTTGGCCCTGGTTACTACTTCGAAACACCTTTCGACCGTCGCTTGCCCACCACACGACGCCGTCCCGAGTATCGAAATACGGCCCTGGCAATGCCCGAGGACCTGACCACGTGGCGCCGTCATCGATTGTGCCGTACACGTATGTGATCCCTGCGGGCGGGCATTCGCGAACAAAGGTGTGCGCGGTTGCCGTCAGATATCCGCTTGCGCCTCCGCCTGGAAAGAAGGGAGGACCAAGGTCCGTCGATCCCTGGGGAAGAGCGGGCAGCGAGATGGCGGCCCAATTGGCGCCACCGTCCTGACTTGCCATGAGTTGCTCGACTGCATCGGTCGAGCTCGTGGCCCCACAGACGATTGCCCAGTGGGCTGGAACGACGACCTGCCACCCGTGCATCGAGTCGGAGAATGCGAGGAACCTGCTGTCGTCAGACAGATGCAGTCCTCCGCCGTTCGGGTGGTCGGCCGTGAGCGCGAGCCTCTGTTCCCAGCTGCGCCCGCCGTCCAGGGTCCGGTAGATGAGAAGCTCTTGAAGCGAGCTTCCCACTGCCTGTGTGACGACGTAGAAGCCGAGTCGGGCGTCGATCATCTGGAGCCAACCGGTACCTTGATCCGGCAGCGCGATCTGCGCCCACGTCGTCCCGTCACCGACGTAGAACTGCTGAGCCCCGGTTGAAAAGCCGAACGTGCGCAAGAAAAGCTTTCCTCCTGGCAGGCTCGTGACCACCACGGCGACCCCACTCGGCAATGCAGGCAGTGCGATCCTGTGCCAGGTGGCCCCTGCATCCTGAGTGCGATCCAAGGTGGCCGACGCTGAGCCGCCTCCCGATGGGCGCTCGAGCAGGTATAGATCGCTCTCTGACTCCGCGACCACGTCATATGACGCATAGGTAGCTGGCCGAGGGATGCCGTGTACCTTCGGAGGGTGCAACCAACTCAGGGTTGGCCAGAGGTAGACCACTGACGCGATCCCGATGACGACCGCCGAAGCCGCGGCGATGACAATCAACCGAGGCGGGATGGCCCGGGAGCCGGAGTGCTGACCCTCCATGTGCAGGGCATGAATGTATACACCGCCAGTACCGCTGAGGCTCGAATGCAGACCGGCATCTGGCGCCGAGCGTAAGGGCCTCAGTACAGCGACACTTGCTCGCGTTTCCACGATGGGGGACGGTGCGCGGACTTTCGTTGGGGTGGCGGGGGATCCTCTTCAGCCTCGTCCTTGGGGCGGGCGTCGTGGCGGCCGCCGTGCCCGCATCGGCCGGAGGCCAACCAGGTCCAGTCACGCTGTCCACGTCGTGTTCCGGACCAGGACCCAACGGAACGGTCGCCGCGGGCCAGACCGACATCTGCGGCGTGGATCTGACCGGTGGCACGCTTCCAGCGGGATCCGCGGTCCGGATCACGGTGCAGGGGCCGCCCTTCACATCGGTCAGCTGTTCGCCTCCCGCCCAGCTGGCGGGCTGCACGTTCCAGATCAGCAGCCCCATGACCTTCCACGGCTTCATCGGGTGGGAGACCATCCAGTTCGCGCCTGATGGCCCGAGCCAGGGCGGTGGCGCCCCCGTGACCCAGACTGCTGAGGCGTGCACTCCCACTTGCCATTTCGTGCCCTTGCGGATCGACGGGCCCGGGGCCATCGTCGGAACTCCGTACCGCCCGCGACCCATGCCTTCCGCTCCGTACGCATACGCGGTCTGCACCGGCCCCAACGCCGACGGGACCGTTTCGGAGACCCAGACTGATACCTGTTTGATCTATACGAGCGGCACTGGTGCTCCATATCTCAACGGTGACGCCGTGACCATCGCCCGCGTGTCGCCCGCTGATGCGACCGTCCCGGGATGCGGTGACTCGCCCGTCACCGACACCGGCGCTCGCGGTCCGGGTTCATCGACGACCTCGTGCTCCTATCGATTCGGGGGCAGCAACCCGGTGAGCGGCCCAGGAGTGTTCATCGGGACCGAGATTCTCTCGATCCCAGGCAGCGTTATGCCAGGCGAGGCCATCGTTGAGGACGCGACGTTCTGCCCGGCGCCGCAGCCGGCGCCTCAGCCGGCGACCTGCAGCGAATCGCCGATCTCAGTAACCGGCCCGGGAGCGACGGTGATCGATGAGATCCCGCCGACGTTCACCAGCATGCCGCCGGACATGACGGTCGACGCGACCGGGCCGTCTGACACCCTCGTGCAGTACCAGGCGCCAACCGCAACCGACAACGCACCAGGGGCGGTTTCCGTCAGCTGCTCGTCCGCATCCGGAGGCATGTTTATAGTCGGGACGACGTCGGTAGCTTGCACGGCCACCGACGTCTCTGGCAACAGCGCCACGGCGACCTTCTCCGTGACCGTGCAGAACACCTTCGACAGCCTCTGCCGGGTGAGCAGTCTGGAGGTGACGAATGGGGGAGTGGCGCACTCGCTCTGCGTCAAGCTCGAAGGCGCCGCGGACGCCGTCTCAGCCGGCGACTTGACCTCCGCCGACGGCAAAGTCGGCGCCTATGTCAACGAGGTCGATGCGCAGAGCGGTAAGTCCGTGACCGATCAGCAAGCCCAGGATCTGGAAGGCCTGGCGCAACTGTTGATGCCCTGACGAACACGTTCCAACGAACCAAATATGGGCACACGATGGCCATCTTCTTCGGCGCGTTCGCGTTGGTGAGCTTGTTGAGCCTGGCCTTCCTCTTGATATTTGCGCACGACGTTCAGTTGGGCTACGCGGTCTTAACGGTCCTCTTCGCGGTCGCCGCCTGGCGCGCCAGGCGGTCGTGTGTGGTGATTCAAACCGAGAACAACCTGATCGTGCGCGAGATCCAGTGGACGCACCGAATTCCCAAAGAGCAGGTGAGTCGATTCAGCGTTGAAGCGGGGCCAATCTGGCCGAGGTTCGGCAGAGGCGGGAATTTCCTGGTCGCCGAAATGAAGGGCGGCCGGTTGCGCGGATTCAAGGAGTTCAGCGAACCGCTTGGTGCGGCGGGTGAACGGAGCCTCGAGGGCGTGGCTGCGGCATTGAACTCGGCCTGGGGTCTCCGTTAGATGGAGGTTTCGGCTCTGCCCGATGGTTACCTTCTCGGCTCGTACCGCATCGCCACTGCCCCCGAGCCGAACCCCAGCCGGCTCACGAGCTTCAAGTCGAAATGCTTCGATAGCCCCGCGAACAACGTCGGCCCGTGGCCCGCGAGCAGTGCAAACCCCGGATAGTCCGGACAAAGTTGCCTCACACCCAGTGCAAACCTCCGGATAGTCCGGACTATCCGGGGGTGGACCAGAACTCACTCACGATCGCGACCTACGCCTTCTGAGTCTTCCTACCAAACAGCGCGCGCAGCTCGTCCTTCGCCGCCTCCAGCCTCTCCCGCCGCTGCTTCGGCAGGTTCTTTCCCGCCCGGTTGATGTAGAACGTCAACATCGACATCGCGGACCGGTACGGGTCGCTCTTGCGGCGTTGGCTGTGCTCGGCCGAACGTTTGAGGGACTGCGCGATGCTCCGGGGGCTGTCCTTCGTAAAGACATTCGACTCCAGGTCAAGGGCGTTGCTCTTCTCAGTTACGTCCCGCGACCACCGTTTGGTTGCCATATAGGGGCAACGCGCCGATCTCGGTACATCGACCGCTCCGAGCGCTTCCTTATGAGGTGCGCGGGCGCCGAACAAATGTGCCCCGTACCTTGGAGGCAACCCATGCCGAACACCTGGCGGGCGGTCATCCTCGCTGCCTGCCTCACCTTGCCGCTGATCGCATCGGCGTGCAGCCTCGTCCCATCGGGCGGCCGGGCCGACCTTCCGCCCACCCTGTCGTTCCAGGACGAGCCAGGGGGGCCGGTGGCTTTCCAGTCCGGCCAGCCCGTACCGACCTTCGATCGGGAGCCGAGGCTTCGCACCGACCTCGACGGCGTCTGGCGATTCGACGCCGAGGCGCTGAACACCACGCTCAGCCTCACCGACCGCAAATCGAGCATGAAAGGAATCACCGACGAGCTGGGATCGCGCGCCGCCCCGCTCCTCGACGATTCGGGATGGGCGACCATCAACGTCCCCGGCACGTTCAACCCGCCGCCAAGCCGGACCACCACCTCGGGCTACTACCGCGTCGAGTTTTACGTCTCGCCCGTGTGGTCCGGCCGCTACGCGATGCTGAAGTTCGGCGCGGTGCGTTACGTCGCCGACGTCTGGCTGAACGGCCACTACCTCGGCTATCACGAGGGCGGCGACACACCCTTTGCGCTCGAAGCGACCCAGGCCCTGGTCCCTGGCGCGTACAACGCAATCGTGGTTCGGGTCGACAACCCGGAGTGGGGGACACGCGATGACATCGTGCCGTGGGGCCTGGCCGACTGGTGGAACTACGGTGGAGTTGTCGGCGACGTCTGGCTGGAGGCGGTGCCGGCGCTGAGCGTCGTGCGTGCCGACGTCACGCCTCACCTGGACGGCGCTGACGTGTCGGTCGTGCTGCAGCACCGGGGCAGCGACAGTGTCAAGGGCGCGGTCGAGGTGCGCCTGTGGCCGACCCAGGTCAACGCGAGCAATCGACTCAACCCTGACGCGAGCAGCCTCGTGCCGCCCGGCGTGCAGCCGCTGCTCGACCATCGAGTCGACCTCGGAAATGTGAGCGGCGATTCGGTGTTTCGTGTCGCGACGCCTTTCTCGATCCGCTCGGCCGACCTCTGGAGCCCAAGCCTTCCCGCGCTTTACGTGCTGCAGATCACCGTTCTCGCGGGCGATTCCTCGGTCGATGACCTCTATACGAGCTTCGGGCTGAGGCAGGTGAAGGTCGACGCGACGGCGCCGCGCATCCTGCTCAACGGCAATCCGATCGTTTTCAACGGCGTGGCGCTGCATGAAGAGGCGCAGCAGCCGGTTAAGCAGGGCGAGCCCGCGGGCGGGCTGCTGACGTCATCGGCGGACATCGCCTCCATCCTGAAGCGCGCGATGGACGTTCACGCCGACCTCGTGCGCGTCGATCATCATCCGGCCAATCAGATGCTCCCGGTGCTCACGGATCGTCTGGGTATCGCGGTGTGGGAGGAGATTCCGCTCTACCACTTCACGCCGCAAACGTTCTCGATTGCGATGGACCGCGGCATTCCGCAACAGATGCTGGCCGAGATGGACTTGCGCGACTTCAACCGCCCGAGCGTCCTCTTCCATGGGTTTGCCAATGAGTCGACGGGCGAGTCGGAACGCGCCGCGGCGCTGGACACCCTGCACGCGCTCGATCGGCGCATCGACGGGACGCGCCTCACCGGCCAGGCCGCAAGCGGCACCGACCCGGCCGATCCGACCAGCGCCCACCTCGATGTTGCGGGCTACACCTTTTACTACGGGGTGCTGTATGGCGGCCGGCTCTCCGGGGCGGTCATTCAGTCGGCGCTCATGCAGGCGCACCGGACCTATCCCCACAAGCCAGTCATGCTCCTCGAGTACGGGCACTGGGCTGATGACAGAAGCGATGAAGCCCAGCAGGTCCGTGTCTTCAACGCGTACTACGCGCAGGCCGCAGCCGAGTTCGATACGCAGCAGGACGGTTTCGTAGGCGCCGCTTTGTGGTGGTCGCTCGATGACTACTGGACGCAACGCCCGGGAATCACGGTCGAGCGATTCGGGCTTTACCGGCCTGACGGCACGCTGCGGCCGGTTGGCGACGCGGTGAGCCGCGCGTTCGCCCTCGTCGCGCCTTCGGCCCCGCCACCGGCTGTCCGATCGCAAGGCGTGGCCAATGCGATCACGGCCAGCGAGCGGCACGCGCTGCTGCTCCCCTATATCGCGTACGGCCTCGCGCTTCCGGCCATCGTTTTGATCATCGCGATCTTTGCGTTGTCCAAAGTCAGGCGGCGGCAGGCATGGTGAGCGACTTTCTCGTCCGGCTGTCGATTCGCAGCGCGATGTTCGCGGGAGCGATCACGGGATTTGTCTTCGGCTTGTTTGCCGGTGGAATCCTCGGAGCCCTGCTCAGCTGGTTCGCGGGCGCGATCGTCGACTGGCAGGCGCAGCTTGGATACAGCCTCGGCGTCACCCAGCAGCTGCTGCCCCTCGGCGATCAGATCAATTCGCTCGAGTCGCTCTCCGATCGGTGGTTCCTGGTCATTCCTGCGGTCGGGCTGCTGTTCGGCCTGCTGGGCGCCTTCATCGGCCTCCTCGCCGGGGGGCTGTGGGCGGCGCTGGTCAACATGGGCGTGCTGCCGATCCAGGTGAGCGTGATCCGGCGCGACGAGCGTCCGGAGCGCAGGCGGGCCAGGGCGCCGCGCCGTAAGGCCGTGGGCGAGTAGTACGGTAACGGAGTGATCGAAACCCGGGTCCACGGCACCGTGGAGGCCGGCTTCGAACCCGTACAGGAAGCCTTCGCCGGGAACTTCGAGCGCTTCGGCGAGGTGGGCGCTGCGTGCTGTGTCTACTTGACCGGACGCCGTGTGGTCGACCTGTGGGGCGGCACCTACACGCCCGAAACGCTGCAGATCGTGATGTCCTCGACCAAGGGTGTCGTGGCTGTGGCCGCGCACATGCTGGCCGAGGAGGGCAGGCTCGATTTCGACGCCCCGGTCACCGACTACTGGCCCGAGTTCGGCGCTGAAGGGAAACAAGACATACCCGTCCGATGGCTCTTCAGCCACCGCGCCGGCCTGGCCGCCATCGACCGGCCGCTCCAGCTCGAGGATGTGCTGGCCTGGGACCCGGTGGTCGACGCCCTGGAGGCTCAGCGGCCGCTGTGGGAGCCCAACACCGCGCACGGCTACCACGTGGGCACCTACGGCTGGCTTGCCGGCGAGGTGATCCGCAGGTCCGCCGGAGTCAGCGTCGGCCGCTTTGTTGCGGAGCGTATCGCCCAGCCGTTGGGCCTGGACCTGTGGATCGGACTGCCGCCCGACCAGAACGGGCGGGTCACCCCGATCGTCGCCCCACCGCCACCGCCTCCTGGCACCCCGGTGGACGTATTCACGGCGCGGCTGCTCGACCCAACGACCTTGATGCATCGCGCTTTTGCCAACCCGCCACTGCTCGGCGGCGCGTTCAACGATCCGCGGTTCCTGGCGGCCGAGGTCCCGGCCGCCAACGGCATCACCAACGCGCGATCCCTGGCCAGGATGTACGCCGCGTGCATCGGCGCAGTCGACGGCATCCGCCTGCTGCAGGCCGAAACTCTGGACAAGGCGATGCAGCAACAGTCGCGAGGGGACGACCTCGTGCTGGGCTATGAAACCCGCTACGGGACCGGCTTCCAGCTTTCCTTCCCATTCCGGCCGATGGCCGGCGAGGGCTCCTTCGGCCACTACGGCATGGGCGGCTCGGTCGGGTTCGGGCACCCAGGGCGCGGGCTGGCCTTTGCCTACGTGATGAACCAGATGCTGCCGTCGGGGGGCGTCGACCCCCGCAGCCAGAGCTTGATCGAAGCTCTATTGGGCTGCCTTTAGACCCTTCGTTTGGCGGTCGTCCTAAGATGCAGTCGCTGGTGCAAGGGGCATGACCACGGCTGACCTCGTGTTCGGCGGCTGCCTCCTGGTCGGAGGCGGACTCCTCCTGCTGACGCTCATCTTCGATGACCTGTTCGGAGGCTTCCTGAACGCGATCCACGTCGGCTTTGACCTCGGCGGTGTCTCGCCGACCCCAATGCTGCTGGGCTTCCTCGCCATGTTCGGGATCGGAGGCCTGCTTGGAATCCACAGCTTCGGCGTCGGGGTCGGACTCGCCACTCTCATCGCGGTCTTCGTGGGGTTGATCGGGGCGGGCGTCGTGTTTGGCTCGTTCAAGGCCCTGCGTCAGGCCGAGTCCTCGAGCACTTTCAGCCTCCAGGACATGGTCGGCTCGACGGGAAGGGTCTCGGTCACCATACCGGCCAACCGTTTTGGCACCGTCCTCATCAGCTTTGCCGGCTCGTCCCACAACATGACCGCCACGGCGGACGCGGAGATCCCCGCCGGCCGCGTGGTGAAGGTCGTCGCGGTCGCCGGCGACAACCTCGTCGTCACTCCCTCTTCAATCGTTACCACCGAAGGAGCACGGTCCGATGCCTAGCTTGCTGACCTCAACACCATTCCTCGTCGCCGCGGCGGTGATAGTTCTCGTCTTGCTGATCGCCTTCGTAGCGAGCCGCTACCACGTTGCGGGCGCCAACGAAGCGCTGATCGTGGCGGGCTCGCGAGGCGCGAAAGTGCGCGACGAGCGCGGTCAGGTCGTAGCGCAGCCGGGTGACAAAGGCGTCAAGGTTGTCGTTGGTGGCGGGACGTTCATCCGCCCGCTGCTCGACCGTGTCGGCAAGCTCAAGCTGACCGCGCGGCAGATCAGCGTGCAGCTGACCGACGCCGTGACGAGCCAGGGCATCAAGGTGCAGGTGCAGGGCGTGGCGACATTCAAGATCGGTCGCGACGTCGAGTCTCTGCGCAACGCCGCCGAGCGTTTCCTGGACGCCAAACCGGAGCAGGTCGACTCGATCGTCAAGAACGTGCTCGAGGGATCGCTGCGGTCGATCGTCGGCACGCTGACCATCGAAGAGCTGATTCGCGACCGCCAGAAGCTCTTGCAGCAGGTGCAGGACGCCGCCAAGGGCGACCTCGCGACGAGCGGTCTCCAGATCGACGCGTTCACCATCCAGAGCTTCTCTGACGAGTCCAACTACATCGAGCTCCTAGGCCAGCAGAGCGTGGCGACGGTGTCCCGCGACGCCCGCATGGCCAAGGCCTCGACCGACCAGGAGGCCGCCGTTCGGGAGGCCGAGGCGCAGCAGATCAAGATCAACGCCGCCAGGGACGTGTCGCTGCGGGAGGCGGAGACCAGGACCCAGGTCCAGGCCGCGCAGGCGCGCGCCGACCAGGCGGGCCCCCTGGCCCAGGCGGAGGCGACGCAGGAGGTCGTGCGCAAGCAGACCGAGCTGGCGCAGCTCGAGGCCGATCGCAAGGAGAAGGAGCTGCTCTCAACGACGGTCAAGCCGGCCGCGGCCGAGGCACAGGCGGTGATCGCCCGCGCCGAAGGAGCCAAGCGGGCGCAGATCGCCGCCGCCGAAGCGGATGCGGAGACGACCCGACTCGAAGGTGGGGCAGAAGCTCAGATCGTCCTGACCAAGGGTGAGGCCGAGGCCAAGGCACTGGCGATGCGGGCCGACGCCTACAAGCAGTTCAACGAGGCGGCCATCATCCAGACCGTTCTGGCCGCGCTGCCGGACATCGTCCGTGCCGCCGCGGAGCCGATGAGCCACATCGATTCTCTGACGGTTATGAGCGCCGACGGCGCCTCGGACATCGTCCGCAACGCGACTCGCGCCATGATCGAGTCGACGACAGCGATCAAGGGCCTGACCGGGCTTGACGTGCCGAACCTGGTCGGCGGCGCGCTGGGCCGCGGGTTCGGCGAGAGACTTCGCACGGGCGAAGGCAACGGCGACGCCTCCGCCGGATCGTCCGCCGAACGGATCAGCCAGATCGCCGGTGAGGGATTGACCGCACTCAAGGCTCAGTCTGCGCAACACGCGGCGGCCGCCAAGGCTGACGCGGAGGATGTCGTGGCGAAGGCCCGCGCCGAGGCGGAAAGGGTCAAGGAGGCGGCCGAGAAGGCCGGCGCCGTGATCGAGTCCAAGGCGGCGGCAACGGCGGCGAAGGCGGCTCCGACCGACAGCAACGTCAAGCAGTGGGCCAAGTGGATGGCCGACCAGCTTCACCAGGTCCCGGACATCAAGGCCTTCGGCGCTCTCCGGCTGCGCGACCTCGAGGCGAAAGGCCCGGTCGCGGCGCGGGGCATGTGGGCGACGGCGAAGGCAGCCCTCAGCCAGGAGTACGGCAACGTCACGATCGACGATCTGATCGCCCAATTCCAGGGCCGCAAGCCGTAGCGCCTGCCGCGGAGTCGCGAAAAAGGGGGAAGCCCGCTTGCGCGAGCTTCCCAAGGCTGGGGTGGGGGCGTGGAGTCGAATCAGGTTTGGCCTTTACGACCGACGATATGGTAGCACGCCGATGAACTGTCCACAAGATATAGACACCTGGGGACAAATACCTTGAAGCTGCCACTGCCCCTCGACATGGAACCGATGCTCTCGGCGATCTCCGAGGCCGGGATCCCCAAGGGCGACGGGTGGGAGTACGAGCCCAAGTGGGACGGCTTCCGCACGCTCGCGTTCCGGGACGGGGAGGAGGTCGCGCTGATGAGCCGCGGCGGGCGGCCGATGACACGCTATTTCCCGGAGGTGCTGCCTGCCTTCCGGGCGCTGCCGGAGAAGAAGGTCGTGCTCGACGGCGAGCTGGTGGTGGTGGGCGCCAACGGCCTCGATTTCGGCGCGCTGCAGCAGCGGGTGCACCCGGCCGAATCGCGAGTCCGCATGCTCAGCGAGGCAACACCGGCGTGGTTCATCGCCTTTGACCTGCTGGCCGAGGGTAAAGACGACATACGCAAGCTATCGCTCGGCGAGCGCCGCAAGCGCCTCGAGAAGCTGCTCAAAGGCGTCAAGGCGCCGATCTTCCTCACGCCATACACGCGCGACCCGAAAACCGCCCAGGACTGGTTCGAGAAGTTCGAAGGCGCGGGGCTGGACGGCGTGATCGCGAAATCTTGGGACGGCGCTTACGTACCGGGAAAGCGGCATTGGGTCAAGGTCAAGCACCAGCGCACCGCCGACTGCGTGGTCATCGGGTGGCGTAAGTCGAGCGACGGCTCGACGCTTGGTGCGCTATTGCTCGGCCTTTACGACAAGAAAGGGACGATTCACTATGTCGGCCACACCTCGTCGTTCAACGCAGCCGAGCGCAAGGAGCTGATCGCAAAGCTCAAGCCCCTGCAGACCGCGATCCCCGAAGAGGAATGGAGCGCCAATCCGGGGCGAATGCCCGGCGGGATCAGCAGGTGGTCGCGCGGCAAGGGCAAGGACACCGAGTGGGTGGCGGTCCGGCCCGAGCTGGTTTGTGAGGTGACTTACGACAAGCTCGAGGCGGGCGAACGCTTCCGGCACGCGACGGGTTTCCTCCGCTGGCGCACCGACAAACCACCGAAGAAGTGTGGGTTCGACCAGATCGCGTCAGCCGCCCAGTTCGACGTGCGAGGCATCTTCCGGGGCAAGTAACAGAGGGCGCGCCCCGGGGCCGCCCGGACCGTAGTACCTCATCGCGACCTTGCCCAGCCCGCTGACCGCTACCCAGTCGAATCCGGCACCCACACAAATGCCGACTCCGAGCGGGATGACGCGTGCGGCGAGCTTCGAGACTCCTGTCGTGGCCACGCGCGCCAAGATGCGGCCGGCAAGGCGCCCTCCACCGTGACGCAATATCAGGCCCGGCAGCTGGCGAAACGCTGCGACAGCTAGCCGCTCGCCGCCGGCGACGAGCACGTCTTCGCGCAGCTTGATCGCGCCGCTCGTGATGCCGACCACCACCAGCGCCTCGAGCACGCGGTCGTCGGACCCGCTCAGCTCGTGCCCATAGACCATCGCGATACCCAGCACGAGCTCGACCTCCTGCTCGAGGGCGTAGAGGGTCTGGCTCGTAACCGTTCCGATAGCCAGGGCAGTACCAAGGCCGGGCGCGATCGACGCGGCTCCGCTGAGCGCGCCGGTTGCGGCGACGCGGCGTCGCGTGGAACGGATCAGCTCGCGGGCAAGTTGATCGCTGGTATGGGCGGGGTGTGTGTTGCGGAGACGCTCGACCTTCCCGCGGATCGCAGGCTCCCGCGTCTTGACGGCGCTGTCCAGGGACCGCAGGACGACGCGAAGCTGAGGCGGGAGGTGATCGAGGTCCATCGTGGCGAAGCCTACCGGAGCGCGCTTAACAGGAACCAGTCGCAGAACGCGCTGGCGAGCTTTGAGTATGAAGTTGCGACTAAGTCGCGATAAGCGTTAGGCTCACGCGGTGGCCTCCATGAGGGCGCTCCTCACTCAGACATTCGATCGCGGGGAGCGGGCCCGACTGGCCGGCCTGTTCGGCTCGATCGGCGTCCTTCATCTCGCCGGCTGGGGTCTGCTGCTGGCGTACGCGGCCAACCATCCAGGGTTCATCTGGCTGGGGGGTGTGGCCTACATGCTCGGCTTGCGGCACGCCTTCGATGCCGACCACATCTCCGCCATCGACAACACGACGCGCAAGCTCCTGCAGAGCGGCAAGAAGCCCTTGGGCGTCGGTTTCTTCTTCTCGCTCGGGCATTCCACGGTGGTGTTTCTGATCGCGGTCGCGTTGGGGCTTGCCGTCAGGTGGGTCGTCCAGGGCGTCGTGGCCGACAGCGGGCAGCTGCGCAGCATCGGCGGCGCCGTCGGGACGTTGGTGTCGGGCGGCTTTCTGGTTTTGATCGGAATCCTCAACCTCTTAGTCCTGATCGACATCGTCCGCGTCTACCGCAAGATGCGGCGAGGCGAGTACGACCGGCAGGGCCTGGAGCACGAGCTGGTGGCCGGCGGACTGATGACGCGCATGTTCGGCCGCGTGTTTCGGCTGATCGAGCACAGCTGGCAGATGTATCCCATCGGGTTCCTCTTCGGCCTGGGCTTTGACACTGCATCCGAGGTCGCCTTCCTCGCGGTCTCGGCAGGGGCGGCGGCGCAGGGTCTGCCCCTGGGTGCGATCATCTCGCTGCCGCTCATCTTCGCCGCCGGCATGTCCCTGATGGACACGATGGACGGCGCGTTCATGGCCAAGGCCTACTCGTGGGCTTTCGCGAGCCCGATCCGCAAGGTGTTCTACAACCTGACGGTGACCTCGCTCTCGGTCTTCGTTGCGCTGTTCGTCGGTGCAATCGAGCTGGTCCAGATCCTCGTCCACGTGTTGGGGCTGCACGGCGGCGTGTTCGACGCGATTGATCGCTTCAACTTTCTCGGCGTCGCGGGTTACGTGATCGTGGCGGCATTCATCGTCACGTGGGCAGGGGCCATCGTGTTCTATAAGGTCCGACGCATCGACGAGCGGTGGAGCGCGGCGGTCGACGAGGTCGCCTAGGTTACTCCGGGTCTTCGTGCGGCCCGGCAAGCGTCCAGCCGAGTCCTGTCTACGCCGAGTTATGGAACCCCCGCGAGTTGGACGCTATTGGACCGATGGGCCACCCGCACCAGGATCGACGAGGCGGCGATCGAAACCCGGCTCCCAGGGCGATCGCCCCGAGCACGTAGCTGAACTCGCCTACCTGGCCGAGGCCGATCGCCAGCTGGAGCGGTCGAGCGCCCAGCCTGGCCAGTCTCGCCATGATCCAGACCACCAGCACCTTGCCCAGCACGACCATGGCGAGGAACGCGAACAGCCACGGCAGCGCCCGGGGCAGCTGCGCGGGGTCGATCACGGCGCCGAGCGCGACGAAGAACATGACCGCGAAAAGATCGCGGAACGGCAGCAGGCGCTGCCGCGCTTCGGCCGCGACGGGACTCTCGGTGATAGCGAGCCCCGCGACGAAGGCGGCGAGCGCCAGCGGGGTCCCGAAAAAGCGCGAGCCCACGCCGGCCACAAGCAAGCCACTCGCCACCGAGACCAGGAGAAACAGGTCGTGCTCGGTGCGCAGCCGGGCGAGCAGCCAGGGCACCAAGAACGCCGCGGCAGCTGCCAGCGCGACAAAAGCAATAACGCCTGCGACCGCGGCGAGTCCGGACCGGCCTCCCACGCCGATCACGACCACGAGGATGAGCGCGGCGCTGACCCCGACCAGGTCCTGAAGGACACTCCAGCCGAGCAGGACTTCGTCGGTGCGCTGGTCTGTGGTGCGCCTGCGGCTTCGTGTGATGTTGACGACGACCACGCTCGATGACATCGCGATGGAGAGACCGATCAGTGCCGCCCCGGCGGGGGCAAGTCCAAGGGCCAGGCAGCCGGCGGTGCTGAGGACCCAGGTGATCAGGACCTGGAGCGGTGACAGCACCAGCAGGCGTCGGGCCTCGCGCGCCAGGCGGAGCGGGTTGATCTCGATCCCCACCTCGAAGAGGAGCAGCACGACGCCGACATCGGCCAGGATCGACAGCTGCTCGCGGTTGGCGACGTAGCCAGGCGTGAAAGGCGACACAAGCAGGCCCACCGCGAGATAGCCGATGACGGCGGGGAGGCCGAGGGCGCGCGCGGCTTTGCCGGCGAGCGCGGCGAGAAGCAGAAGGAGCCCGAGCTCGAGGATGGCCGGCGCGGTGCTGTCCACTGCCGGGAGAATAGGCGACCAGATGAGCACGCTGGATTGGCGGCCCGCAAAGCGACCGTCGCGGACACCGCTCGAGGGCGAGAGCGTTGTGCTCGAGCCTCTCGACCCCGTTCGTCACGGTGACGACCTGTATGCAGGGACTGCCGGGGCGGACGCGACGTGGTTCTACCTACCCTACGGACCCTTTGCCAGTCGGGATGAATTCATGCGCTGGCTCGACGAGCGCGCCGCCATGAACGACCCGCTCGCCTTCACGATCATCGACGGCCAAGCAGGCGCCGCGCGCGGACTCGCGACCTTCATGAGCATCGAGCCCGAGCACGGCTCGATCGAGATCGGCCACATCTGGCTCTCACCCCAGCTCCAGCGGACGCGGCAGGCGACCGAGGCGATCTTCGTCATGGCCCGGCACGCATTTGAGGGCCTGGGCAACCGGCGGCTCGAGTGGAAATGCGATGCCGCCAACGAGCCGTCCCGTCGCGCCGCCGAGCGGTTTGGTTTTGTTTTCGAGGGCATCTTTCGGCAGCACCGGGTGATCAAGGGTCGAAATCGAGATACCGCCTGGTACTCGATCACTGACGCGGAGTGGCCCTCCCGACGTGCTGCCTTCGAGGCGTGGCTGGCTCCGCAGAACTTCGACGCCGCGGGCCGCCAGCGGCAGACTCTGGAGGAGGTGCGGGCGCTAGAGTAGGCGCGCCGCCCACGTGACCAACGGCTTGGGGATGGGCCGCGCGCGGACGTGCTTGCGAAGGAGGTTGAGCAATGATCTCGACTCGCATCTTCCGGCCAGTCTTGACCGCCGCTGTGGCTCTGATCGTGTTCAGCGGCGCGCCGGCCGTCGCCGGGGGTTTGCCCACCGGCGAGACCAAGCTTGGGCAAAGCCTGATCGAGCCCGCGTACGACGACACGACGGGCCAGCTCGTGTACCTGCTCACTCCGACCAAATCTCCGCTGCCGACGCACACAAGCGCAAGAGCTGTGGCTCCGCTCTACCTGGTCCTGTATCCGCCAGGCAGCACAGTTGGAACCCTCAATTGCAGGGACGTTCCGCACCAGCTCGGGAACTGCCCCGATCACGATGTTGCGGTCGCCGGACCAGCTGTAGGGATTTTTCCGTCCGTCTATGGCTCCGATCCGACAGCGGTCGTCGGACACGACCATCTGGTCGGCATCGCCTCCACGGGTGGTGATTTCAATGTCGCCTGGGAGGTTGTCGACGTCCTGTTCACGAACAAGCCGGCCGGCAACGAGCACATCACAACTCTCAGTCAGATCAACGCAGCGGTAGCCCGGGGCGATGCGATCGAATTCGACCTGGGTTTCGCTTTCCACTGCGGTGTGGTGAGCGCAGCCGCCTACAACGCTGGAACGCCGGTGTGAGTCGTCGCTGAAAATCGTCGCTGAGGCCTCCGGCGCTGGGCGGGGGGCCTCTTTTCTTTTTGCGGAGAGCTCGCCCGGAATAGAACCAGCGTTCAACCGATAGAGGCTCACGGACATGGCTGCCACAAAAGACGCAATCGAAGCCGCGCTGGAGCGCGGGCACACGATCGACATCACAACAACCGGGCGCAGGAGCGGGGAGCCGCGCCGGCTCGAGATCGTCTTTCACAACATCGACGGCCGCATCTACATCAGCGGCACACCGTACCCGCGCAAGCGCCGATGGCTGCTCAACCTGGAGGCGGATCCGCACCTCACCTTCCACCTGAAGGGCAAGACGCGAGCCGATCTGCCCGCGACGGCCCGGGTGATCGACGACGAAACCGAACGCCGCGCGATCCTCCCACACATCGCACTCGCTTGGAAGCGCGACGACCTGGATCGGATGGTCCGCTACAGCCCGTTGGTCGAGGTGACGTTCGACCCCCGATAGTCCGGACTAACCGGAATCTCGCTCGCTCGAATTGTCAGATAGGCCGGACTATCCGGGGTGGTGGCGAGCTGGCAAAGCAAAAGCGCCGCCTGAGAACCCAGACGGCGCTTTAGAGCTGGGGGGAGTGGTGGCTCAGCTGCAGCCGGTTGTTGCTCCGCAGTTAAGGCACTTGTAGCACGAGCCTGAGCGGACTGTGATCGAGCCGCAGTCCGAGCACGCCGGCGCATCGTCCGTGTTGACGAAAGCGATCTTCTGCGTCCCCGCGCCGCTGATGGGCTTGGGGGCGGGGGCGGCGATGACTTTGAACTCTGGCTCGGCCGGCTTGGATGCGGGCGCCGACGCCGGCGCGTCTTCGCGCCGGATGATGCCGACCTCGTCCTGGTCCTCGACCGGCAGGAAGTGGCTCGCCATCCACCGGAAGATGTAGTCGACGATCGACTTGGCGATCGGGATCTCTTTGTTCTTGGTGAAGCCCGCCGGTTCGAACCGCATGTGGCTGAACTTGTCGACCATGAACCTGAGCGGGACGCCGAACTGCAGGGCGTAGGAGGTCTGGGTCGCAAACGCGTCCATCAGGCCCGAGATCGTCGAGCCCTCCTTGGCCATCGTCACGAACAGCTCGCCGGGCATCCCGTCCTCATAGAGGCCGACGGTCAGGTAGCCCTCGTGGCCCCCGATGTCGAACTTGTGGGTCACCGCTTTGCGCTCGTCGGGAAGCTTGCGCCGGACAACGCGATATTCGACCTCGGCCGGAGCCGCGGCAACCGCACCGGCCTTGCCGGTCTTCTCTTTGTCGAGCGAGGTCGACAAAGGCTGCGAGCGCTTGCATCCGTCGCGGTAGATCGCGATGCACTTCAGGCCCAGCTTCCAGGACTCCATGTAGGTCTGCTGGATATCCTCGACGGTGGCATCGGTGGGCAGGTTGACGGTCTTGGACATCGAGCCGGAGATGAACGGCTGCACCGCGGCCATCATCCGAACGTGGCCCATCGGCGCGATCGAGCGCGCGCCCTTGACGGGCTTGAACGCGCAGTCGAACACCTTCAGGTGCTCGTCCTGGAGGTGGGGGGCGCCCTCGATGGTGTCGTTCTCGTCGATGTACTCGACGATCTCCTTGACCTTCACCTCGTCGTAGCCGAGCTTGCGCAAGGCGGCCGGAACGGTGGTGTTGACGATCTTCAGCAGCCCGCCGCCGACCAGCTTCTTGTACTTGACCAGAGCGAGGTCGGGCTCGATGCCGGTGGTGTCGCAGTCCATCATCAAACCGATGGTGCCCGTCGGCGCCAGCACGGTCGCCTGCGCGTTGCGGTAGCCGTGGGCCCGGCCGAGCTTGACCGTTTCCTCCCACGTCTCACGGGCCGCGGTCACGACCTCGTTGGATTCAGGTGAGGTCGTCAGCTCGGAAGCCGCCGCACGGTGCTTCTCCATCACGCGCAGCATCGGCTCGCGATTCTTTGCGTACTCGGTGAACGGGCCCTTCACCTGCGCCATTCGTGCCGACTGAGCGAAGGCGCGGCCGGTCATGATCGACGTGATCGCACCCGCGAAGCGGCGGCCCTCATCAGAGTCGTAGGCAAGACCCATCGACATCAGCAGCGCGCCGATGTTGGCGTAGCCAAGACCGAGGGGTCGCAGCGCTTCCGAGTTCCTGCCGATGGCCGGGGTGGGGTAGGAGGCGTTGGAGACCAGGATCTCCTGCCCGGTGAAGCAGACGTCCACCGCGCGCTCGAAACGCTCGACGTCGAACGTGCCTTGATCGGACTGGAACTTCATCAGGTTCAGGGACAGCAGGTTGCACGCCGTGTCATCGAGAAAGACGAACTCGCTGCAGGGGTTGGTGGCGTTGATCCGGCCGGTGTTGGGCACCACGTTCCAGTCCTGGATCGTGGAGTCGAACTGGAGGCCCGGGTCACCGCAGATCCAAGCGGCGTCCGCGATCTCGCGCCACATGTCTCTCGCCTTGTAGGTGTCCACGGTCCGGCCGTCGACGACGGCCTTCGTCTTCCACTCTTTGTCATCGATCACCGCGCGCATGAAGTCGTCGCCGATGCGGACCGAGTGGTTGGCGTTCTGGAACTGGACCGAGTCGTAGGCGCCGCCCGCGACGTTGAAGCCCACGTTGTAACCGGCTTCGATGAGGGCCCACGCCTTCTTCTCTTCCTCCGCCTTGCAGCGGATGAAGTCCAGGACGTCAGGGTGGTCGGCGTTGAGGATGACCATCTTTGCCGCCCGGCGGGTCGTGCCGCCGGACTTGATAGAGCCCGCGAAGGAGTCGTAGCCCCTCATGAAAGAGACTGGGCCCGACGCGGTTCCGCCGCCGGACAGCTGCTCCTTGGATGACCTCAGGACCGACAGGTTGGTACCGGTGCCGCTGCCGAACTTGAACAGCATGCCCTCGGTCTTGACCAGGTCGAGGATCGACTCCATCGAGTCCTGGACCGCATTGATGAAGCAGGCCGACGCCTGCTGCTGCCGGCCGGGAACGCCGATGTTGAACCAGACGGGGCTGTTGAAGGAGGCGTGCTGGGTGACCAGGAGGAAGCGGAGCTCCTCCGCCCAGTTCTCGACGTCTTCCTCGGTGGCGAAGTAGCCGCCCTCGCGGCCCCACTTCGCCAGGGTGTCGACGACGCGGTCGATGATCTGCCGGACGCTGGTCTCGCGCTCAGGGCTGCCCGGGCTGCCCCGGAAGTACTTCTGGGCCACCACGTTGATCGCGAGCTGGGACCACTGGCGGGGAACCTCAACGTCCTTCTGCTCGAAGATGACCTGACCTTTCTCACCTGTGATGCCCGCCGTCCTGCGCTCCCACTCGATCAGGTCGTACGCGTGGCTGCCCGGAGGCGTGAAGTAGCGGCCAAAGCGCAACCCTTTGGTCTTGCTGTGCCCGTTGCCGTTGCTGTGCTTGGCGCGGGGGCCGGTGAGGTCGGCGAGATTCTTGGCCATGTGAGACAACGCCTCCTTAAATCATCCCCGGAGAGGGTTTATTTGAACCGGATTGCTGCCACGTTTGCTTGGACTTTTGGTTTATTCGTTTGGGGATGCAAGAGGCCCCAGAGCATGCCCGCCACTTATGCCCCAGGGCCTCGATGTAACGCCCCTGAATATACGACCGGCTTTTGGGCTTGTCAAGACCTAAACACAAGATATTTGGCCTGAACGTGCCCCGACCCCCAACATGTTGGTGGAATACCTGTGGATATCCCTTGGGACGAGTTGGGCACAGCCTGGGCACAGACTGGGGGAAGACGGGCAAAACCCGACCTACTGGACGGGGTCGAGGAGGGCCAGGCGGAGCGTCTCTGTGGAAAGCTCCCGCGAACTGCCGTCCCGGGCGATTTGGGCGCCGCCTGTGGAATCTGTGGATAGGTTTTCCTCAGGCCCGTCGGAGATTTGCACTCCCTGGACGGAGGCTCGGATCTTGGCGGAAGCCTGCTTGCCCTCGGTGTAAGCGTTCTGGAGCACTGTCAGCGACCGCTGGACCTTGTTCTCCAGGATGCCCTCAAGGACGTCGACCTGGCGCTCGATGTCGATCAGGGCCGACTGGAGCTTCTCCATGTCCACCGTCCGGGCGAACTGCATGTGGAGCTGGTACAGGGTGAGAAGGTAGGGGAGGGCCATCGCGTAGCCGACCACCATGACGTGGCGGTTGTGCGCGGTGACGATGGCGCTGCGGCACACGTCGTAGGCCGCATCCGGGATCACGGCCAGGGCAAACGGGGAGGTGATGGTCGGGTCGATGTACTGGCTGACCTCGCGCACCCGCCTCTCCACCTCGCGTTCGACCTGCCCGGTGAGCTGGGCGCGCCGGTTGGCGTCGAGGCCCGGCTCGGCGAGCTGCTCGAGGGCGACGCTGGACACCCACTTCGAGTCCATGGGCAGCAGCTTGCCGCCCGGCAGTCGAAGGGCTAGCTCGACCACCCTGCCGCCGACCCAGACGTTGCGCTGCAGCATCTCGGGCGGGAGGTGGCGCAGGGCTTCCTCCAGGATGTGCTCGCCGGCGGCTCCGCGGCTGGAGCTGCCCGCGATCACGCTCTCGAGGCGCCTCAGGCTGGCCCTGGCCTCCTCCTCGACCGGCTGCCGGGCCGCCAGGGCTGACCGCAAACCTTCCACGACCACCTGGGTATGCGTGAGCCGCTCTCGCAGCTCCGCCGCCTGTGACTCCTGCGTCTGCCCGCCCGACTGAAGCCGTGCCTTCAGCTCGGCCACGTCCCTGGCCTGGCCCTCGGCCCGACGGACCAGGTTCCAGGCGAGAAAGCCGACGAACCCGATCCCACCCACGAGGCATACCAGTAGCAGCGCGAACAACAGTTCGAGCACCGACATATTGCGCATTCTAGGCCGGAATCAGGGTATAAACAAGCCCATTAACATGAGCCTTATGGCCGAAGTCCACCCACTGCCGGAACCCGAACCGGCGCCCGACCGAATCCCTCTGGAAGAGGTCTACATGCGCATGGCCGAGGAGCTCGCCAAGCGCTCGACGTGCTTGCGCCTTCAGGTCGGCACGGTGATCACGACGCCGGACCTGACCCAGGTCCTCGGCATCGGCTACAACGGCAACGCGCGCGGGCTGCCCAACCGCTGCGATTCGACGACACCAGGAGCCTGCGGCTGCATTCACAGTGAGATGAACGCCGTGATCAAGGCTGGCGCGCAGCTGCCCGGCAAGGTCATGTTCGTCAGCGCCTCGCCGTGCGTCATGTGCGCCAAGATGGCCATCAACGCCAACGTCGCGCGCGTCTACTACCGAGAGGCGTACCGGGACCCGGCGGGACTCGACGTGCTGCGCCAGGGCGGTGTGGAGGTGATCCACTACAACCGCTGGCGCGACCTCTGGCGGAGCTAGTCCCGAACGATCTCCCAGCGGCCCGCGGTCTGGACGATTCGCGGCTCCACGATGGGGATCTCCTTGAGGCCGCGAGCCCAGTCGAAAAGCGCCTTGGTGTCACGCATTCTCGCGACTGATTCCAGCACCTGGCGAGTCGCGTAGACGAGCGTGACATCCGGGCTCGCTAGCGCTCGCTCTGGCGAGATCCACAGCCAGTCGGTGACCTCGCCCTCTTGCGGCCGCACGGTCTGCCCATCGGGCAGGCGAGCCAGGTAAAACCGGGCATCGTATCGCCGGCGAAGCTGTGCCGGCGTGACCCAGCGGGCGAACATGGCCAGCCCCTCAAAGTCGGGCAGGAGGCCGAGATTCTCCAGCGCTCGCCCGAACGACGCCCCAGCTGCGACGAGGTCCCGCACCTTGGCGCATTCAACGTCACGGGCGGTGTGCGCGAGCAGGATGCCCGCCTCCTCGAACAGCTCACGCACGGCGGCGGCGCGAATCTCGTCGTCCCACACACGGTCGTCGGCGTGCACCGTTCCGCCGGGGAACACGTACGCGCCGGGCGCGAAATCCGCGCCGCCCGGCCGGTGCACGAGCAGCAGCTCCCACGGGTCGCCGTCACGCACAAGCAGGACTGTCGCCGACGGTCGAGGCGTCACCGGGGGTGAGTCGAGGTTGAGGTGTCCTGAGAGGTCGGGCGGCACGGCCATACATCGACTGTAACTAGCATTCGGCACGTGGACCTCGGCATCGAGGGGAAGGTCGCTCTCGTCACCGCGGCGACCAGGGGAATCGGACTCGGCATCGCCCAGGCGCTGGCCAAGGAAGGCGCGCGCGTTTCGGTGGTGGCGCGCACGGAGTCGGAGGTCAAAAGAGTGGCCGAATCGATCCGTGGTTTCGGAGTCGCGGCCGACGTCACGACCGAGGAAGGTTGCAAGAAGGGGGTCGACGAGACGGTCCGCAATCTCGGGCCGATCGAGATCCTGGTCAACAACTTCGGGGCGCGTGCCGGCACGTCGTGGCGTGACACGGGTCCGAACGAGCTCGAGGCCGCGTTCGCCGGCAACGTCGTCGTCAGCGCGCGCATGACTCAGCTCGTGCTGCCGGGGATGGTCGAGCGAGGATGGGGCCGCATCGTCGTCATCACGTCCGTGTACGGACGCGAGTCGGGTGGCGCGCCCGCCTACAACGCGGCCAAGGCGGCCGAGATCAGCATGGTCAAGTCGCTCGCGCAGGACGTGGCGGCGAAAGGCGTCACTGTCAACTCGATCGCTCCAGGCTCGATCCTGTGGGAAGGCGGTGGATGGCACCGCCGGCAGCAGGCAGACCCCGAAGGCATCGCGGAATTCGTCCGTCAAGAAATGCCGACGGGCCGATTTGGAACCGTGGACGAGGTGGCGGCTGTAGTGGCATTTGTGTGCTCGCGACAAGCGAGCCTGCTGACCGGCGCGTGCATCCCGGTCGACGGCACGCAGGGGCGGTCCAACATCTGAATCCAATGCGCAAGCTGACCCTGGCGTTCCTCGTCGTTTTCACCGCCGCCTGCACCCCATCCGGAAACTCGCCGCCCCACACGGGTGCGGCCCACCTGGCGGGCCGAATCGGCGCGGCGGCATACACGATCGACGTGCCGAACGACTGGAACGGGACGCTTTTCCTATGGAGCCACGGCTACGTCGCCCCGGGCGGCGAATTGAACCAGGCGGAGGCGGGGCCGGGCGGTGAGGCGACCGCCTGGCTCGCCAACCAGCATTACGCCACCGCGGGATCGGCCTACAGCTCGACGGGCTGGGCGCTCGAGGACGC
Source organism: Chloroflexota bacterium (assembly GCA_005887685.1). GTDB lineage: Bacteria > Chloroflexota > Dormibacteria > Dormibacterales > Dormibacteraceae > 40CM-4-65-16. The sequence goes on from VBHJ01000036.1 coordinate 24,195, forward strand.
GTTCAAGGACCAGATCGACCTGCTCGACTACTTCTCGACCCACGTCGGCAAACCAAAGCGTGTCGTCGCGTGGGGTGGGTCGCTGGGCGGAATCATCACCGCCGGCCTGGTCCAGCTGAATCCAGGGCGTTTCGCGGCCGCCATGCCGCTGTGCGGCGTCCTCTCGGGAGGCATCGCGACGTGGAACCTGGAGCTGGACTCGGCGTACGCCTTCAAGACCCTGCTCGCACCCGGCTCTGCGCTTCAGGTTGTGCACATCAAGGACGGCGCCGCCAACCTGCAGCTCGCGGAATCGATCATCAACACGGTCAACGCGACCGCGCAGGGCCGCGCGCGGCTCGCCCTGGTCGGAGGTCTGATCGATCTTCCGGGCTGGTTCGACCCGACCAAGCTCGAGCCCGCCAGCACGAACTACGCCGCGCAGGCCCAGGCCCAGGCCACGTGGGAGTCGCGAGTCGATTTCCCATTTGCCTTCCAGTACCGCACCGAGCTCGAGGCCCGCGCCGGTGGCAACCCGTCCTGGAACATCGGGGTCGATTACGCGCAGATGCTGGCGGCGTCGCCGGAGCGCGACGAGGTGACGGCGCTGTACAAGCAAGCCGGCCTCGACCTGGCCGCCGACCTTCGCGTCCTCAACGCCGGGGCGACGATCAAAGCCGATCCCGCGGCGGCCGCCTACCTCCAGCGCTACATCACCTTTGACGGTCAGCTCACGGTCCCGGTTCTGTCTGTGCACACGACCGGCGACGGCCTTGTCATCGTGCCCAACGAAAGCGCGTATGCGCAGGTGGTAGCTGCCGCGGGCAAGCAGGACCTCCTGCGCCAGCTTTTCGTGCATCGGGCCGGCCACTGCGCGTTTACCTCGGCGGAGATCATCACGGCGCTCAAGGTCCTGCTCAAGCGCATCGACACCGGACGCTGGGATGACGCGGCGCTTCAACCGGACGCGCTCAACACAGCCGCCGGAAAGCTGGGCGGGGACGCCGGCAAGATCCTCGGGTTCAAATCCGACCCGTCGTTTGTCGTCTACAGGCCGGCGCTGTACCCGCGGCCCTTCGCCGTCGGCTCGATCATTCCTGCATAGAATCGGGCCGTGGTGAAGTTCCAGGCCGCGCTGAAAGCCGATCCGACCGGCACCGGGACCTTCGTCGCCGTGCCGCGTGAGGTCAATGCGGCTCTCGGTTTGAAGGGCAGGCCGAAGATCGATGCCGTGATCGCGGGCCATCAATACCGCGGGTCACTCATGCCGGCGGGCGACGGGACCTATGTGCTGGGGGTGTTGAAGGCGATCCAGGAAGCGGAAGGGCTCAAGCGCGGCGACACGATCACTGTCGAGCTCGAGATAGACAGCGCACCGCGAGTGATCGAGCCGCCTGATGACCTGGCCAGGGCACTCGCCCGCGACAAGAGAGCCAGGGCCGCGTGGGAGAAGCTCTCCTACACCAACCAGCGCGAGATGGCGCGCGGCCTCGAAGAAGCCAAGAGGCCGGAGACACGTGACCGCCGACTGGCGGCCGCGCTGGAGAAACTAAACAGCTAGGGACTCGGGTTGATTGGGTTCGCGCCCAGTTGCCCGGCGATCAGGAGCGTTGTCGGATAGAGCCCAAGCACAACTGACGCGATGCCGCTCAAGACGATCGCAAAGCTGCTGCTGATCGACGCGGGAACACGATCGGTTCGAGGCGATGGCGACCAGACCGGAACGAGGACCCGGATGTAGTAGTAGACCGAGACCACGCTCATCAGCACCGCGAGCACGACCAGCCACGTATAACCAGCGCTCACGCCGGCGGTGAACAGGAACAGCTTGCCGAAGAACCCGACCGATGGCGGAAAGCCGGCCAAGGAAAGCATGAAGACGCTCATCGCCACGGCCAGCACCGGGCTGCGCCGCCCCAGGCCCTCGAGGTCGGCGAATCGGTCCCGGTCCCCCTCCGGACCCGCCAGGAGCGTGATCACGGCGAACGCGCCGAAGTTCATGAACATGTAGACGAAGAGGTAGTAGAGAACAGCCTCAAGGCCGTTGGACCCGCCTGCGATGACGCCGATGAGGATGTACCCAGCCTGGGCGACACCGGAATATGCAAGCAGGCGCTTGAGACTTGTCTGCACGATCGCCATCAGGTTGCCCACGACCATGCTGGTGGCGGCGACGAAAGCGAGCAGCGTCTGCCATTCGGGGGCGAGGTGGGGCAGGCCCTCGGAGAAGACCCGCACGATCATCGCGAAAGCGGCGGCCTTCGTCCCGACCGACATGAACGCGGTGACCGGGATGGGCGCGCCCTGGTAGACGTCGGGAGTCCACATGTGGAACGGCGCCGCCGAGACCTTGAACGCGAACCCGACGCCCATCAGCACGATGCCGAGCAGGAGCAGAGGGTTGGTGCCGGCCGACGTCGCCAGGCGCTGCGCGATGTCCGGGATCACGGTCGTGCCCGACGCTCCATAGACGAGGGCCATCCCGTAAAGGACGAAAGCGCTCGCAAAGCCGCCCACGAGCAGGTACTTGGCGGCCGCCTCTTGGGACTTGAAATTGGTCCGCGCAAAACCGCACATGATGTAGAGGGCGATCGAGAGCAGCTCGAGGCCGAGAAAAACGGTGACCAGGGACGTGGCCGAGGCCAGGACCATCATGCCGATCACCGCGGCCATGACCAGGATGTGGAACTCCGACTCGAGGAATCCACGACGCTTCAGGTACGAGTGCGACACCGCGACCGTGAGGATGCCGAGGCTCGCGAAGAGGATCTCGAAGAAGAGCGCGAAGTTGTCGCCCGTCGCGAACTTGTGATAGGCGTAGCCTCCCGCCGCGTACCGCCAGCGGTACAGCGCCGTCCCCAACGAGTAGGCAAAGCCGACGACGGCAAACATTGCGATCACACCGCCTCGTCGAGGGCGGGGAAGGACGAGGTCTGTGATCAGCGCGAGCAGGAAGAAACCGGTCAGCGCGACGATGGGCGCGATCTGGCCGAGGTCGGCCGATGCCTGTGCCCAGGTATAGGTGAGGTCGGTCCCTGGAGGCATCTACCGGTAAAGTCCCGTTTGCCCGAGCGACGTCATCAACCCTGTCAGGACGCCGGGGTCCAGTCCGATCGCGAACATGAGCCCGATCAGCGGCGCCAGCACGGTCAGCTGGCCGGCGTAGATGTCGGATCTGGGCACCGGTCCCGCCGGCGCGCCCTGCATCACACCCTGGAAGAGCCGCAGCATGTAGACCGGCGCCAGGACGAGGCCGACGGCGGCAAAGACGGCGAGCAGCGGCGCTCGCTGCCACGCTCCGAGCAAGGTCATGAACTCGCCGACGAAGCTGTTGAGCCCCGGCAGCCCCAACGCCGCGAACGTCACGACGGCGAACACTCCCGCCATCACCGGCATGCGGAGCGCCAGTCCGGCCATGGCGGAGCGATCACGCGTGCCGACCCGGTCGCCGATCCAGCCGACGATCAAGAAGAGCGCCGCGATGATGATCCCGTGGTTGACCATCTGCACGATCGCGCCCTGCTGGCCCTGGATGTTGAAGGCGAAGATGCCCAGCACGATGAACCCCATGTGGCTCACGCTCGAGTACGAGACGAGCAGCTTCATGTCGCGCTGGACCAGGGCCATCAGCGCGCCGTAGACGATCGCCGCGACGGCGAGGACCGGCATCACCCAGCGCCAGTCCCACCAGTCGACCGGCTGCGGAAACAGCGGGACCGCGATGCGCAGGAAGCCATAGGCGCCTGCTTTGCCCATCACCCCGGCGAACGTGATGAGCATCGGCGTGGGCGCGGCGCTGTACGCGTCCGGCAGCCAGCTGTGGAAGGGGAAGAGCGGCGTCTTGATCGCGAACGCGAGGGCGAAGACGAAGAACAGCGCGAACTGGATTGATGGCGAGGGCGCCAGCTTGGCGAGCTGGGCCAGGTCGAAGGTCTGCTTACCGCTCGCGACGTACTCGCCGATCACGCCGACCAGCATCAGGAGTGACCCGGCCAGGGTGTAGAGGACGAACTTCAAGGCCGCGTATCCAGGCCGCGACCCCTCGCCGTAGAGCCAGAGCAGGAAGTACGCGGGGATCAGCATCGCCTCCCAGAACACATAGAAGAGGACGAGGTCGGTGGCCATGAACACGCCGGCCAGCCCGGCGGACATGGCGAGCATCAGGCCGACGAATCCGCCGGTGCGCCTGGTCACAGGGGTGGCCAGCACTGCAATGAGGGTCAGGAACGCGTTCAGGACGAGGAGCCACAGGCTGATCCCGTCGACGCCGAGCCGGTAGAAGATGCTCAGCTGCGGAATCCATTCGAGCTTCTCGGTGAACTGGAAGCCGTGGTAGCCGGGTGCGAAGCTGAACGCGACGAACGCGGCGATGGCCAGCGCCACCGTCGCGACCAGCGCGCCGAACCATTTGGCAAGGGGCGGCGGCATGAACGCGACCAGCGCTCCGCCGACGAGAGGGATCAGCCACATGCTGGTCAGGGTCATGAGCCTGCCCTCACGAGGAGGATGACCGCCGCGACCACGGCGCCGGCCACGAACACGAGAACGTAGTTGCGGAAGTACCCGCTCTGCGTGAGGCTGAGGCTGGCGGCCCCGGCGCGGGTGACGAGCGCGGTGTCGACCACCGCCGCGTCGATCACCGGTCCTTCGATGTCGCGCAGGGCGAATCCCGCGACCCAGTCCATCGGCCTCACGAAGACCGCGTCGTAGATCTCGTCGAAGTAGTACTTGCGCTCGAGCAGGCGCTGCGCCCACGGCACGTACGAGCTCCACGGCCTGATCCGCATCGCGCCGACGAACAGGGCCGCGGCCAGGATCATCGTCAGGAAGGTGACCGCGATCTCGGTCCCGCCGCCCTCCCAGCGCACCGGGCCGACGGCCGGGCTGAGGAAGTCCGACACCGCGGAGGGTCCGATGCCGAGGGCGCGGGTCTGGATGAAGCCGCCGACCGTCGCCAGCACGGCCAGGATGGCGACCGGGACCATCATCACCAGGCGCGGCGCGTGGGGATGCTCGACCGGGCGCTGCGGCGAGGGCTTGCCCCAGAAGGACAGCCACCACATGCGGCCGGTGTAGAAGCCGGTGATGAGGGCCGTGATGAACCCGATGAACCACAGCAGCTGCACCGCGCTGTCATCCGGTTTCGAGAAAGCTGCACCCAGGATCTGCTCCTTGGAGAAGAAGCCGACGAACGGGATCACGCCGACGAGCGACAGGGAGCCGACGAGGAACGAGATCGATGTCGGCCTCATCTGTCCCCACAGGCCGCCGTACTTGCGCATGTCCTGCTCGTCATGCATCGCGTGGATCACGTTGCCCGCGGCCATGAAGAGCAGCGCCTTGAAGAATGCATGCGAGAGCAGGTGGAAGAATCCAAACGAGTAGGCGCCGATGCCGACCGCGAGGAACATGTAGCCGATCTGGCTCATCGTCGAGTAGGCGAGCACGCGCTTGATGTCAACCTGGACAATCGCGATGGTGGCCGCGAAGAGAGCGGTGACCGCGCCGACGATCGCGACCACGGCGTGCGCGTAGATGGCGACGTCGTAGATGGGGTGCATGCGGCCGACCAGGTAGACGCCGGCGGTGACCATGGTCGCGGCGTGGATGAGGGCGCTGACCGGAGTGGGGCCCTCCATCGCGTCGGGCAGCCACGTGTGGAGCGGCAGCTGCGCCGACTTTGCTACTGCACCGACCAGAAGAAGAAATGCAGCCAATTCCAGGCTCGGGGTGTCCGTTACACGACGAAGTGCTTCGTCGCAGAAACCATTCGACGCGCATTGGTTGCCCCGCCTCAGCGGACCGAACACCGCTGAGAAGATGACAGCGTGCGAGTTCACGAAGATTACGAAGGTGCCCAGGATCATCCCGACGTCGCCGATCACGTTCATCACGAAAGCCTTTCGCGCCGCGACGACGGCCGAGTGGCGCTGGTACCAGAACCCGATCAGCAGGTACGAGCTCAGGCCGACGAGCGCCCAGCCGACGATCAGGAAGACGAAGTTGCCCGCCAGGACGAGCAGCAACATCGAGAAGACGAAGACGTCCATGTAGCAGAAGAAGCGGGCGTAGCTGGGGTCGTCCTCGCGTT
>VBHJ01000138.1 GCA_005887685.1 Chloroflexota bacterium
CGCCTACATACTGGCCAAGTTTCCGGGTGCCCTCCACCTGTTTTTGCGGGCGGCGGAGGCGGCTCGGGTGAAGACGGTCATGGCCCGCTACAACCTCGCCTCCGAGGACGAGGCGCGGCGCCGGATCAAGCAGGCCGACGAGAACTGGACGTCTTACATCAAGCAGGTCTACGGCCACGACCGGAACCATCCGGCCCACTACGACATGGTCCTGGACACCGGGCGGCTGGGCTACGACGCGACGGTTGACGCCGTGTTGGCCGCGCTGAAGCGCCGCAAGTCTCTAACCTAGCTGCGTGATCCACTCCCTCGGCTCGCGCACGTCCGGCGTCGACGGCTCCAGCGAGGGTGGACGGATCAACACCATCAACCTGCCCGGGGCGCTGGTCCTCTACGGGGTCGCCCTGCTCCAGAGGCTGCAGCGCCACAACCCGAAGACCAAGCTCTCCGTGGCGCCGGTCCAGGTGGACGGCATCTGGTGCCTGGAGCTCAGCCATGACGGCGAGGAGCCGAAAGGGGTGCCGGAGACCTGGCACGGCCACCGGGTGGTGCTGAAGAAGATCGAACCGCCGGCGCCACCGAGTGCCTGACTCCTTCGGCGCCGGAAGCAAGGTCCGGGAAGTGGTCGACCGGCTGGGCGACCGCGGGCGGGAAGCGTTGTTCCGGCACGGGTACGACGTCGGCGAGGGGTTCGTCGACGTCCTGTCGCAGTACCAGACGTTGGAGACCGCCGCCCGGGCGGACCGGCTGCGCGACCTGGACGGGCTTTTGCGGGAGCTGAACGCCGCCGGGTAAGGGTCGCCGGAAATTTACAGAGTTTTGAAGCTTCCAATTCAAAGGCGCTCGGTGTAAGCTGCCACGAAACTCGGTTCTGCACCGTTATACAGGTCGAGGTCCACGTCATTGCAAAGATCAAAGCTGGAACCAGACAAGGGAAAGTGCATTTGCGGTCGGCGCATGAAAGACGCCGCCATCTACACCTACCGCTCCCGCACCGACCGTTTCCTGTTCCACCGGTGCGAGTGCGGTTGTGAGTGGACCGAGCACCTGACCGACATCGACCCGGCCGACCCAGTCTCGTCGGACGAGGTGATCGAGGTGCACAAGCAGCTGGCCAAGTTCGAAGGCTCGATAGCGGAGCTGCTTCAGCCGCACACGACCCCTTAACTCGGCCCCGTCGGCCCTTCGGGCCACTTCCCCTTGAATGGGGAAGAGCCCTCCAGAGTCTCCGATCCTCAGCCCGCGGCGGCGTGCACCTCGTCCAGCAGGCTCTGCCCGGCGTTGATCAGGTCGTTGACGTTGCGGTCGTTGTGTTGGGTCGAGCCACCCGGGGCGGTGAAGTCGAGCAGCGCGATCATCTGCGCCGCCAGGGCGTCGCGCCGCGACGTCCAGGACTGGATGGTGTTGTCGGCGTTGAGGTAGGTCTGGTCGCCGGCGCTGTTGCTCTTGATCGCGTTCGTCGCGAAGGCCGCGCTGTCCAGCGCGAGCTGGCCAACCGGGGCGTTGATCTGCTTGTAGATGGCGGCGAGCCGGTTCAGGTCCTGCCGGGTTTCAGTCATCACCTCGGTGATGGGCCGGCCGGCGTGCGCGTAGTCGTCCTGCAGGCCGGTCAGGGCGAGAATCGTCGGCCGGATGTCGGAGTGATCGGTCCAGATGTCATGGGTTGCGCCGAGGTTGCGGACGTCCGGGCCGACCAGGCCCAGCCACGTCACGTTGATGTCAGTCCCTATGGTTCCGTGGTTCCAGGCGAATCCCGGGTTGATGGACACGCAGGGCGAGTTGCAGTTGCGCGCCCCGGCGAACAGGAAGTAGTCGGGGTTCGCGAACCAGGTGAAGGTCGGCGTCCGCGCCGGGTCGGCGGTGATCATGTGGAGCAGCTTCATCTCGGCGGGATCGGCGATCGCCCTTGTCGGGTTCTCTGTGTTGCCGGTGTATGGATTCACCGCCGTCAGCGCTCCGGTGGCCCTCTCGAAGGTTCGCGTGACCGCCGCATCGTGCGCCGGGTTGCCGGTGATGTACACGGCCGGCGCGTCGTCTGAGTGGACGGTGAATGGCGTGGTGACGCCCTGCTCGGTTGCGAGCAGGCCCGCCATGTTGGTGTTGACCTCTCCGATCTGGTTGGTGCCATAGACGCACGGGGTCGTGACGCCGTCACAACCGGTCTGCTGGACGCCGGCGAAGTGGTCTCCCTCGTCCGCGGTGACGGTGAACAGTGTGTTGCTCTTGTTGATGCCGTCCGAGGCAAGGCGGCCGAAGAAAGCCGCGAACGCGTCGTCATATGACTTCAGGGCTGCGACATAGCCGGCCTGTCCCGGTCCGTACGCGGGACCGGTCGGGTGCTTGTCGTGGGCGTCCGAGATGTACGCATAGGTGACCGGGACGCCATGCTCCTGCATCGCGGCCACGTAACCCAGCGTGTTCTTCGCCGACATGCCGTCGAAGCCGGGGAAGCCGGTGATCGGCGTGGCGCCGTCTACGGTAGTGATGCCGCCGAGGGCCGGAGCGACGTACTTGTGCCCGAACAGACCATTGAATCCGGTGTATCCACCGGGCTCGTCCTTGAGGAGGTCGGCTCGGCCGTTGTTGGCGTTTGAGCACAGCGCGTTCCCCTGCGCGCAGTGCACCGCGATGCCTACGAAGTCATTGAAGGCCTGCGTCGGGTTGGACGTGACCTCTTGCGCTTCCGGCGAGCCGGCGCCAAAAACTGTCGGGATGTCGGTCGCGATGTTCTCGAGCTCGATATTGGCCGTGCCGGCACCGCCGACGTTGCAGCCGGCGCGGGTGAAGGGCACCCAAGGCGCGGGTGCGTTCTTGCCGGCCGCGGTGAGCATGTTGGGTTGGGTGTCCGTTGGTGCGGATGTCGTCGGATCGAACAGCGGGTCGGTCCAGTACGCGAACGACACGCCCAGGTTGGTGGATCCATTGGGGTTGAAGTAGCGGAAGCTGTTGCTGACCGGGACGCCCATCTGGTCTCCGTACACACCGGTCAGGGCGGTGAGGATGTCCGTCGCGGTGTGCGAGATCAGCGGTGTGTGCTCATTCGTGAGCAGCGTTCCGTTGGATTGCAGGAAGTTCAGCAGATGGGGCATCTGCTCGAGGTCGGACGGCACGTTCGGGTTGTCCCGAGTGAAGTGCGTGTTGTCGAAGACGATGTTGATCACGTGCTGTACGCCGTTGCCGAGATGGCAGCTGGATGAGGCCGCGCGCGAGCTCTGGCTCGGTCCACCGGCGGCCTGGGTTGCGGGAACTGCCGCCACCTGCCAGCCGATTGAAAGCGCCGCCACCGCTGCAAGACGGATCAGCCGTTTCATTCCATACCCCCTACGTGCCTCACGGAGCCGACTGCGTTGCGTGGACCGTAGCGCCGGTCCGATTAACCATGGGTTACGCGCGGTTTAGAGATTTGACGTTATTGGTGACCGGCGTCTGTGTCAAGTGACCGTGCGGTCGGGCCTGACGATCGCCGCGGCGACGATCCAGTACACGAAGGTAAACGAGCCGCCGACCAGAAAGATGCTGCTCGGTCCATACCGCTGGAGCGCCGCGGCGGCGAGCACCGGGGCGATGGGACCGGCGAGGAAGGAACCGAAATAGTCGACGCTCGTCACGCGGCCCAGGAGGTTGCGGGGCACCAACTGTTGCAGCGCCGAGTCCCAGTGCGTGTTCGAGGCGACCAGGCACAGGTTGAATGCGAAACCGCCCGCCATCACCACGGGCAGCAGCGGAGCGAGGCCGAAGATCGCGAAAGCCAGACCCAGCAGCGCGCTGAAGACGTAGGTGCCGACCAGGAGCTTCTTGAAATGCAGGTTGCCGACCAGCAGGCCACCGACGATCTCGCCCGCGCCGGCGGACGCGCCGATGATGCCGTACGTCGCGGCGGTGCCATGCAGGACTTTGAGCACGAGGATCGGCAGGGCCACTGTGAGGCCCGCGAAGAAAAAGCCGTTCGTGGCCGCGAAGCCGACGATCGAGATCCACACCCATGAGACGGAGAAGGTGTATGCGACGCCCTCTCTGATCTCGGCGAGGATTGGCTTGCGCGGGCCGGGCTCGCGTTCCGGCTGGCGTGCGAAAACGAAGACCAGAAAGCT
>VBHJ01000059.1:0-6934 GCA_005887685.1 Chloroflexota bacterium
TCAACGAGCAAGTCCGCGACGGTCATCTTTGCCATGACATCCTCCTAAATTGATTCGGTCTCCCCTTCGACGCTGGCTACGGCTCCCGTGCGCCATGCGTTTTTGCCTCACCAGGCGCCAGTCGATTGACGGCAACTACGAGCTCCCGGTAGAGCCCAAGCCTTCCACGGTACGCCTCGTCCTCGAGGGGGCCGTGTACGATGACGTCGCGCTCGACTGCGGCCAGGGTGCCGTCGAGATCGATGGGCGGTATCTCGCTGCCACGCCGCAGGTGCTCGACCAACGCCCCGAGGGCCGCCGCTGCATCCGTCGCCAGCCGCAGCATTGCCTCGCGAGCCGACTGAGGGAGCGCACCCTCGTGGCGGGCGATCGCCAACAGAATCAGGAAGACAGTCTGGGCATCGCCGGTCAGCTGCTGAATGGCTAACGCGCCGGCGGCGTCTGGCTCGAACTTCGAAGACTCGATGAAGCCCTGAACGTCCGCCACCTGCTGCGAGATGAGGCGGCGTTGTGCGTCCACCTCGCTCGAACGGAGACCTTCCGGCTTGGCGGATGCGAGCGCAAGTCCGGCTAGTGAACGGAGTACGTCGGCAAGGCGCTCACGCATCCGATCCGCTGCGCGGACAGGCCAGAGCACGCGCTCCAAGAGGCCGAACACGATCAGACCGAAGGCGATGCCGATGAGGCGGTCCCGGAGGACCGTGGCACTGACCGCGGGACCGAAGCCCTGAAACACCGCCTTATAGAAGGCGAGCCCGGTCTGGTACCCGCCGTACGAGACACGTGGCGTGCCGAAGTTGATCCACGCGGCAACTGCAGTGCCGGCACCGAAGACCAGCCAGAAGCCGCCGAGGCCGTCGACGTTCGGAAACGCGTACACAAGGGCGACCAACCCCATCAGTCCCCCGAGGGCAGCGCCAGCGAACCGCAACAGGCCCTTCTGATTGCTCGACCCGATGGTCGAGAGCGACACGACGAAGCAGGTGATGACCGAGGTGTAGATGCCCGGGTAGTCGAGCCCGACGAAGAGTATGTAGCAGATCAGACACGCCACCGTCCCCTTGACGGCGAACTGCACGTACTCTGGATTAGTGAAGGCATCGGGCACGAGTAGGCTCGGCCTCGCCTCGTGGGGTCGCTCCGCCGGCTCCCGGATCTGGACCGCGAGCATGATCTGGTCGAGAGCCCGCTCCATGTCCGCGAGCGGCGGCCAGGCTGTGGTGGAGGCGGCGAGAGCGGAGGGTGCCCCCCAATCTCGAGACGCGGGTCGCCGCCGCTCCGCGAACGCTTCTCTCACCAGCTCGCTGGCATCCCCCACCCGGAGCAGCAACGCCTGCGTGGCGGCATCCGGCGGCGATGACGACGCGAGCGTCTGGAGCGCCGCGGCATCCGTCACCAGCCGGTCGACCAGCGTGATGATCGCGGCCAGCTCCTCGTGACGCTGCCGAGCCCAGTTCCGCGTGAGCGAGGCGTTCTTCAGCAGGGCGAGCGGGCGAGACATGCCGGAAGTGGCAAGAGCATCGAGGGAGGTGGCCGGAGGCGATGCGGACACTGCCACGCCGCCGAGTCGGCGGACGGTTTCGGTCACGACACGGAGCCTCGTATCGAGCTCACGCTGCAGGAGCGTCAGCGGGTCGCCCGGCGCGAGCAGAAGCTGCACGCCGAGATTCACGCCGAGCCCGAGGGTCACGCTGAGCCAGAGCCAGAGGACGAGCTCGGTGAGCACCTCCGGCGATGGCGACGAGACGCCGGGTACCGTCATCGCGTCGGGCAGGATCATCACGAGGGCACCGGGGAGGCCGAGAGCGGAGCCGAGCGCGCCGATGCTCAAGACCCGCTTGAGGAAGAGTCCTCCGAAGAGGAAGGCGGCGATGATGCAGATACGCAGCCAGGCGATGTCGAGTGCGACCATCCACGCGAGGAGGGCCAGACCCAGACTGATGGTGACACCGACGACCCCGAGGATCGAACCGAGGAGTGTGGCGGCCGTGTCCTCCTGCGTGATCAGGTACATGACGATCATGACCACCAGGCCGAAAGGGATCCGGTGCGTCAGGATCGGGACGGTGGCGATCAGGCAGGCTAGTGTCAGGCGAAATGTCGCGCCGCCTCGTCCGGGCGTGGGCGCGAGCTCGCGGCGCAGGAAGGCCACCCACGCGGCCACGAGGTCACCGATCCGCGCGCTTGAGCGTGCCGTGAACGGTAGCGACCGCGGAGGCGCCTACCCGAAATGACTCGTCAGGATCCTCCACTTTGATGCGCACGGGAAAGCGGGCAGCGAGCCGAATCCAGTCGAGCGACCGCTCGACGCGCGGCAACCCGTTGACGCTCGTGCCGTTGTCCGGTAGCACCGCCCAGCCGAGGCCGACGACGGTTCCGCGAAAGTGCCGGCCAGGGTGGGACTGGAGATAGATATCCACGGGCGCCCCGGCGGGAATGTGTCGGAGCTGTGTCTCGCGGAAGTTCGCCATCACGTACCACGTGGCGATGTCGACGAGCGTGAAGACCTCAGTACCGGCTCGGGCGAAGGCGCCGATGGAGATATTGAGGTTGACGACCCGGCCGCTGAAGGGGGCCAGGACGCGCGTGTACTCGAGGTCCAGCTCGGCCGAGTGCACCGCCGCCTCCGCGGCGGCCACGCGGGCATTCATGCCCGCCACCTGTCCGACGGCATCTTCCGCTCGCGCTCGCTCGCTCCTGGACTGCTGAAGAGAGGCCTCGGTGGCAACATGCTGGGCGCGTGTAGCCGCCAGCGTCGCCACGGCCGCCCCCTTCCTGGCTCTAGCCTCGTCGAGAGCGGCGTCAGTGGCCAGAACCGACGTCCGCGCCTGCTCCACGGCCATGGAAGCCGAGATCCGCTTGGTGCGGGCTTCCTCAACCCGGTCCTCGGTCACGAACTGGCGAGGGAGCAGCGGCTCGAGACGGTTCAGATGGTCCTCGGCCTGCTTGAGCTCGGCCTGTGCCCGGCGCAGAGCTGCCTCGGAAGCGACCCGCTGTGCTTCCAGACGGGCAATCTCCGCGTCGGCGGCGATCGGATCGGTCTCTCGGCGTTTGACGTCGGCCGCCGAAGCGTCGAGCTGCGCGGCAGCCTTCGCGACGCCCGAGGCGGCCGAAGAGACACCGTTTCGCAGCCCGTCGACTTCCTTCCGCGTCAGCGCGAGCGCGGCTTGCGCCCGCGCCAGGGTAATCTCGTATGGCCGCGGGTCGATGACGAAGAGGAGATCCCCCTGCTTGACCTGCTGATTGTCCCGCACGCGAAGCTCGACGATGTGCCCATTGACCTGCGGCGCGATGCCGATGAAGTTGGCGCGGACCGTGGCGTCATCGGTCTGCGGTCGCGTCTCCCACTGGAGCAGCGTCACGGCCACGGCGATGACCGCTCCCCCGACGATCCCCGCCGCGATCAGTCGACCGAGAAGGCGGCGGCCCTCCGGCACCGAGGGTACCCGATCGTCAATCATGTCCCTACACCCTGAAGAACGCCACCCACAGAACAAGGGTGACGAGGACGACAAGGCTTGGGTAGACCAGCGCGCGCGGGCCCAGATAGGGATCGATCCCGGTGCGGATGAAGAGCAGCCGCGTGAGCAGCGCGGCCACGATCCCGATCAGGAGGCACAGCATCCACGAGGGGAAAAACGACCCGATGATGTTGATCTGGGGCCCCATTTCGTTCCTCTCCTATTTCACCGGACCCGGTCCCTGCGGAGCGTCGCCCGTCGTGAAGGCCAGCCCGGCCGAGGCATTCAGGAGTTGGAGTTTCGTGTCGACCTCGACGAACCGGGCGCGGCTCAGCTCGCGACGGGCGGCCAGCAGATCGGTCAGGGTGCTGAGCCCGTGGCGATAGGACTCCAGGATGGACTCGTACGACTGCTCGGAGGCAGTCACGAGGGCGGCGGCAACGTCGAGGCGGCGAACGGCGAGGTGGACGTCCGTGTAGGCTTTCCACACCTCGCTGACAGCTCGATCACGGGCGGCGGTCACTTCGTTCTCGGCGGCCCGCCGCTCGGCCTCCGCCAGCTCCACCCGCCGTCGCGTGGCACCGCCCTCGAAGATGTTCCACTCGATGAAGAGCCCCACGCCATAACTCGGCTCGGCGGCGCCGAACCAGCCGGTGCTCTTGTTTCCTCCGGTGATCCGGGCCTGGCCCAGGATCGAGCTGAGATCACCGACGAGGGACAGCGTCGGGAAATAGGCGTTCGCGATGAGGTCCGGGCGCTGCTCGAGCGCTCGGTCGATCACCTTGTCCACGGACTCTTCCAGGGCGGCCGGGGGCGGCAGGGCTGAAAAGTCCGTGACCTGAATCGCCGTCGTCGGGGGGATGCCGATGCTCTCCGCCAGCGTCACCTGCGCGTCACGTTCCCTGGCCAGCGCGTCCTCCAAATCGAAGGCCGCCTGCGCCTCCTGCTGCCGGGCGAGGGATACCTCCGGGAGCGTGGCCAGCCCGCTGCGCAGCTGGCCTTCGGACGCTTCTCGAACGGCGCGGGCGCTGTCGAGGGAGCTCTGGGCGACCATGATCTTCCGCTGCAGACTCGTCAGGGCCAGAAACGCGCGCTGGACGCGGAAGATGATCTCCTGGTGCTTCCGATTGAAGGCCAGGTTGGCGGACAGCAGACGCTCCTTGGCCGCGTCCAGGGCATTGCCGCGGCGGCCGAAATCGAGCAGGAGCCAGCGCAGGTTCAGCATGGGCACCGCCTGCTGCAGATCCACGCGGAAGAACCCGCTGGGCGCGACATCCTTGGGCGCCGGCACCGCGACACTCTTGTAGCCGCCGAGGGCTGCCAGGGCAAGCACGGGGAAGTACTCGCTCTGGACCAGGCCGATCCCGATCGCGGCCTGACGGGCACCCTCCCACGCCACGCGCGTCTCCGGATTGCTCCGCTGGGCGAGATCGATCAGCTCGAGGAGATCGTAGCGCTTCTGGGGATCGATGGGCACCCGTTCCGCGGCCTTCAGCACATTCGTGTACTCCTGCAGCGCGGGCGGCCGCCAGGGCGTGCTCGCGTTCGGCGCCACCTGCCGCCTCAGGCGCTCCGGCAGGTCGTCTGCGGTCCGCGTCGACGGCCACGTATCGGCGCCCCTCTCCTGCGCCACCGCCGGATAGGCGGACCACATTGACAGCACGCTGAGCGCCGTCGCCGCCATGAGGCCGGCGAGGTAGAGTGGTTGGCTCATGAGCGGCTCCTTGTCTCCAGCTCTCGCAGCGCGCTCGCCGCTGCGACGTTGCCGCCGCGGCGCGGGTTACGGCTTCCCGCCACAGTTCTCCGTCACGGGCCCCGTCGGTCACGTGTGGGCAGGCTCGGGGTCGAATCTACTTCATATCGCCAAGAAGCGCTCCTGGAACAGTGTCGGCCATGTCATCCCTCCCCGGTTCGTCTCTTCGTTCACCAAGCTGAACGGACACAGCCTGGATCACCTCGCCGTTCGGACGGTGCACCGACGGTCTCCGCTGCGCGCGGGGCATTCCTTTCCGCAAGAATGCGCAACCGCCGGATCAGCGCCTCAGGCCCCGTCCAGAGTCGAGTATGCGGGCCGCTTGTGTGCCGCCCGGGCGATTCCGGAGCCTCTGGTGTCCCCGAAGGTCCAGTCCATGTACTCGGCCAAGCGTCTCCGAAGGAAGAGCCGCGCACGATGCACGCGCGATTTGATCGTGCTTACTTTGACCTGGAGCGCCTCGGCGATCTCGGCATTCGAGAGACCCTCGACGTCGCGCAGGAGGAACGTCGCGCGGGAGTCCTCCGGAAGCTGGTCGATCGCGCCGCCGATTACCGACCTGAGCTCGCCTTCGATCGCCGGGTCCGTCAGTCCCTCCGACCAATCCACTCCGTCCCTCACATGCTGGCTCTTGTCGTCGAGCGACGCGGCTACGTCTTCCCACGGCACTTCGTAGCGCTTGCTCTGCCGACCCCGCAGCTTCTGATAGGCGGCATTCGCGGTAATCCGGTACAACCAGGAACCGAAGGCAGCCGCCCCCCGGAAGGTGCCGACCTTGCGGCTCGCCGTCCACAAGGCGTCCTGGACAACCTCCTCGGCGTCCGCCGTATTACCCGTGATGCGAATCGCCAGGCGGTACACGCGATCCCCGTAAGTGTTCACGAGAGCCTCCACGGCCTCCGGATCCGCTCGACGCAGCCCCTCCACCAGCGCGGCATCCGGATCCACGGCCCTGCGGGGAAAGCATGGACGTTGCGCGTCAATATCGGAATCCAGATTGGTCTCTTTCACTGCGCTCTCAATGACATTCATCTGTCCCTCCCTCCGGGCTGGGCCGGTCCGCTCGCCAAGATCCGGTTCGATAGCCTCCCGGCGTGACACCCGTGACGCGGCGAAACACGGTGCTGAAGTGACTCGCAGTGCGAAACCCGACCATCCGCGAGATCTCTGCGATGGGAGAGTCAGGCGTCGCCAGGCATGCGCGAGCGCGGTCGATTCGTTGCCGGATCACGAATCGATGGGGGGGCGTGCCCGTGCTCTGCTTGAAGAGCCGCGCGAAATGGTACGGACTCATGTAGACCACGCCCGCCAGCTCGGCCAGCGACAGCCCTTTGTCGAGATTCTGCTGAATGTACTCGATCACCCGCCGGAGTCTGCAGCCGGGAAGGGTTCCGATATCTGCTCGCCCCGATGCTGCCCATCCTGCGCTGTGTCCATCGACCGGAACCCCTCCCCTGGGCTCGACAGAGCCTGCAATCGGTGCCAGCGTCGTCGTCATGGCTATGCTCTCCCGTCTCGGCCTGAGTGCCCGTTGGGCTCGATGTGCGGGCTAGAGTATTTCCACTAGTCGAAAGCATCTACCCGACCTTGGTCGGGATCGGCTCGCACCCTACTTTGGTAGGGATCGGTCCCTGCCAGGGTCGGCGCTCATTGACAACCTCCTCGCCGCGCCCCACCATCTCGCTTGCGGGTGGGCTCCTACGATGCCGTGGTCGAGCTC
>VBHJ01000059.1:6995-8887 GCA_005887685.1 Chloroflexota bacterium
GCTACGTCCTTGCCATCCTGTCCGTCGGTGCCGCGCTACTCATTGGCCGCGTCCTGGATCATTACTTTTCCACTGCCCCAGCGTCGCTCTTCATAAGCGCAATCACGCTCACTGCCTGGCTCGGCGGACTCGGGCCGGGCCTGCTCGCCACGACCCTGTCCCTCTTCGCATTCAAGTACTACTCCGTGCCTCCGCTCCATTCGCTGGCCCTCGAGACGGCCGACGCGCCGCGCTTGGTGGTCTTCCTGCTGACCTCCATCTTTGTCGCGTCCCTGAGCGCCGGCCAGAGGAAGGCAACGGCTGAGCTCCGTGAGAGTGAGCGGCGCTTCCGCGACTATGCGGAGACGGCTTCAGATTGGCTCTGGGAGACCGGCCCAGATCACTCTTTCACCTGGCTTTCGGAGGGGGTCATCGGCCTCGGCATCACGTCGAGCCGGATAGGAGCCAAGCGCTGGACCTTCGCCACCGACGTCGCGGAGGAGACCGAGACCGCTGATGGATCCGTGGTCTACGTCTCGACGACCGGCCGGCCCAGGTTCGACGCGCGCGATCGCTTCCTCGGCTACCGCGGCGTCGCGACCGACGTCACCGCGGCAGTCCGCGCGGAGCAAACGGAGAAGGCGCTCCACCAGGCGCAAGCCGAGCTCGCGCGCGTGGCCAGGGTGACCACGCTGGGCGAGCTTGCCGCTTCCATCGCCCACGAGATCAACCAACCGCTGGCGGCCATCGATGCCGACGCCAACGCTTGCCTGCACTGGCTGGCGGCCGACAAGCCCGATCTCGCCAGAATCCAGGATGCGCTCGCCGCCATCGCAAAGGACGCGCATCGCGCGGGAGAGGTCATGGTCCGCATTCGCCGCTTGCTGTCGCGCTCGTCGGTCACCCACGCGCCGTGTGAACTCACCGCGCTGATCCGGGACGTGCTCGCGCTCGTGGGCCCCGAGATCGAGCGACACGGCATCCTCCTGGAGACCTCGTTGGCTCCCTCCTTGCCCGAGGTCATGGGCGATCGAATTCAGCTCCAGCAGGTGCTCCTGAACCTGCTCTTGAATGCGGCCGAAGCCGTGCGGGACGTGCCGCCGGAGCGGCGCCGGCTGTGCGTCCGCTCGATCCTCGAACGGCGTGAGGATGGCCCCTGGGCGGTGGTCGCCGTCGAGGATGCGGGCGTCGGCTTCGGCGAGGGCGCGGCGCCGCAGCTGTTCGAGCCCTTCTACACGACGAAGCCCGATAGCCTGGGCATGGGCTTGTCGATCAGCCGCTCGATCGTCGAGAGCCATCGGGGGCGGCTCTGGTTCACGGCGAATCCACACCACGGAGTCACGTTCCACCTCGCGTTGCCCCTGAAGCGATGAGCACCGAGGCCCCCATCGTCTTCGTGGTCGACGACGACCGGTCGGTCCGCGAGTCTCTCCGTCGCCTCCTGAGCTCTGTAGGCATGGCGGTGGAGGTGTTCCCGAACGCTCAGGCGTTCCTGAGCGCTCCCCGACGGGATGCTCCCGGCTGTCTCGTCCTCGACGTGCGCCTCCCGGGATTGAGCGGCCTCGAACTTCAACGAGAGCTCGCCGATTCCAACGTCACCCTGCCGATCATCTTTCTCACCGGCCACGGCGACATTCCCATGTCGGTCAAAGCCATGAAGGCCGGCGCGATCGAATTTCTCACCAAGCCGTTTCGCGGCCAGGACCTCCTGGATACCATTCGACAGGCGGTCGAGCGCGACCGGACAGCGCGAGCGGAGCGGCAGGAGCTCAGCGAGCTCCAGCGTCGCTACCAGAGCCTCACGCCACGGGAACGAGACGTGATGGCCGGCGTGGTGGCCGGCTTGCTGAACAAGCAAATTGCCGCCGACTTCGGAACGAGCGAAGCCACCGTCAAGGAACAACGCGGGCAGG
>VBHJ01000084.1 GCA_005887685.1 Chloroflexota bacterium
ATCCCCGGGCCCTTGGGTGAACACTCCGTCCAGCACGAGGGTGTGAAAGTGCAGGTTCACGTTCAACCCGCTGCCGGCGCGCTGCATCACGGTGACGCTGCCGGTGCGTCCACGCGGCACGCCGCACTCCCGGGCGCCGCGAGCGTACACGTCGAGCAGCACCCGCGTGTACACCCGCAGCACCGCGCGGCTCAGTCCGTGATTCCACGCCATCTGGTACCGGAGCCGATACGGCACCGTCAGGACCCACTGCCGCACCGGCACCCACGGCAGCACCGCGTCCACCAGGTGGGCGGCGCGCTCCGTCATGCGGCGACCACCGCAACTGGGACACCACGCCCGTCCTTTACACGAAAACGGCACCAGGTGCTCGCGCGCGCAGCCCTCGCACCGGAATCGCGCCACACCGTGTTCGACCACGCCGCACGTCAGGAACTCCCGGAACTCGCGCTCGACGAACTGCGGCAGGCCCGCGCCGTCGCCGGCCTCCGCCACCGCGCGCAGGAAGGCCTCCAGGTGCTCGGCGATGACCTGGTGGAGCACGGTGTGCGCGGCATCACGGGGCCGGTAGACCGCTCGCTGGAGGGCCATGGCCCTCAGGTGGGGTCAAGGCGCCGACTGGGACAATGCTGAGAGAGTGATGCACCGAACAGGGTGGGGCGGCGGCGGCCGGACCGCTGCCGGCGGGGTGTCGGCGTTCCCAACACGGATTTTAGATCAGGATCTCGAAGCAGAAGCCCAGCGACCTGTTCGCCTGCAGGTGGTTGCGGGCCCCCGCAACCACCAACGTCGATTCACAGCGCGAGTGAGAGACAGGCCGCGTTTCAGCCGCGGCCAGGTCAGTACCTCGATGCCGACCTTTGGATCACCGCTCCAAGGGCCTGCCAGATCAGGCGTCGTCAAGAGTTTCCGGCCCTCAGGGGACCGTTGGACCCGTGCCGAGCGTCAGCGCGTCGAGGAATGCCGCCCGGTAGAACTCGAGGCCTGAGCTTGTTCCTACTCAGCGCCGGCGGCGGCGTTTCCTTTTTAGAGGTCTCCGCCTTCGTCTGCGAGCCCGCCCGAACGTCTGGGCGAAATCTCCATGGGTCATCCAGTCGAGCCCGTCTGTGTTGACCTTGCACCTGGCGGCCCGGAGTTTCGTCGCCAACTCCTGTCGGCTCTCCTGGCTCCCGTCGAGGCGGACGACGTGGCGGCCCGCGATGTTGCTGAACGACCGCATGTGCCCTATCTGAACGAGCACGGTGCGGCTCGGCTCGTGTCCGAACGACATCCCCGCTTCGAAAACCACGTTCAGCCGCGGCTGGGGTGTCAGCCCCCGTTCCTGAGCCGAATCGCTCGGGGTCCTATGTTCTTTCCTCAATCGGGCCTCGTCGTCGGGCGTGAACAGGACGACGACGGCGCCGGTCCCACCGATGCCCTTTTCGAGTACGCTTCCGACGTAGGGTGAGCCCTGGCGAGTCTTGGCGACTGCTTGGTTGAATTCCTACGGATTGAGCCCGAAGGCACGTAGGAGCTTCCGGAGTTCGTTCGCGGCCTTCAGGTTGCGGCCGTGAACGACCCAGACGGAGCTGTCGTGTTTTCGAGACGCTGAGCGCCCTGGGGTTCGAGCGACTCTCGGGGCTGGCGCGGGGGCGGGCTGAGTCTCCGCGTGCGCGGCACGGGCGCCGCCGATACCGTGCAACACCTCACGAACGGCGGCGCGGTCCTCAGCCGTCGAAAACCGGGCCGTGTTCACCTGGTGCTGGCTAGCCAGCAGGATGGCCGCCGCCCGGCGGTCGAGCTGGTAGCGGTTGACGGTCTTTTGGATGCGGTCGTACACCGCGGCCCGCCCAAGCCCGAGCGCCTTCCTGAGTGCTCGAATCAGCGCGGGGTCGATCGCGGCCACCGCCATGGCGCGGCTACTTTCCTCCGCGGCCGCGCTTCCGACCCTTGCGACGCGCCCGGCTCAGCAGCTCGCGTACCGACGGAGGGGTGCTACCGAGGACCGGCGCAATCTCATCGGCGTCGAGACCGAGTCCCTCGAGGAATCGAGCGCGCGGGCCCACCTGCTTGCCCTCTCCCTCGGCAGGCCGACCCAGGGCTAGACGCATCGCAACCACAGCGAAGCTCTTAGCGATGACGTTCAGCGGCCCGGCGAGCGACGCGAGATCCGCGGTCGAGGTGCCGGGCGCCGGCGGCGGTGTCCCGGGTACACCAGCTGCGGCCCTCGTGGCTCTCCGTCGTGATCTTGCGGCGCGTCGCGCCTTCTTCCGGGTCTTAGCCATCTGGCCTCCCCTTGAGGTGACTGAACCAAGGACGGGCTATATCGGACCGGACCCAACCGCCCTATGGTAGCGCATCGGCAGGGAGCCGGGGGATGGGGGTGGGCCTGAAAACCAGAAGGCGATTACGCGCAAAGACCTTCGGGTAGAACACCAAAGGTCGGCGATCGCCGACTTGAACCAGCGACCCAGAAGCGAGGGGCGCTCAGGCCTGGGGCATATAAGTCGCCTTACATACCCTGAGGTCGTATGAGCCGTCGCACGGATGACTCGGACTGTACTCGGACCGAGTGATTCTGAATCATCGGCCTCAAGCGGTGTTCGCCAAGAGCTACGACGATGTCTAAGGCTGCAAATGACAACGGATCGCGACGAATCATGTCTCTGAGGGAGGGGATGGGGCGGGGTCTGAAAATCCTGGTGTCGGCGGTTCAATCCCGTCCCTGCCCACCACTTTTTCCAGGTAGTTGCCCGTCACCGATTTTTCTCCGATGTGATTTAGTGCCCTATTCTGTGCCCTACTCGGGCACACTCCAGATCCTCGGGATCACTTAGAGCTGGGCAAACCCTTCAGGTTGTCCCCGTCGAGAGGTGTGTTCCGCCGCCAGTTTGGGGCAGTGGTCGGTGGTAAGGTGGAGCGCGCAGGAGCGCAACCCCGAGCCTCCGTGCACCCGGGAGTCGAGCGTTGAAAGCACTGAAGATCGCCGCAATCGTGATCCTGATCTACATGGGCATCGTCATCGCGTTCGAGTCGGTGCTCGGATATCTACAGCCCACTGGCGAGCCGGGCCTCCGGAGGGTGCTCCACGGCTCGACCTTGGTCATCACCACCTTCGACCGGGACGGAACCGCGCACGACCGGGTCGTATCCCGCATCAGGACTGACGGCCACCTCTACGTGGCGGCCAACCACTGGCCCCGTGCGTGGTACCGCCGTGCCCTCGCAAATCCGAACGTCCAGATCACGATGGGTGGCCAGAAGCGCGACTATCGCGCCGTCCCCGTCACGGGAGAGGAGCATGACCGCGTCGACCGCGCGCGCCGCCTCGGTATAGGGTTCCGGATCCTGACGGGCTTCCCGCCGAGGCATTTCTTGCGCCTCGAGCCGCGATAGACACCCAGCGATCTCGTTTCAGTCATGCCCTGGCGCCTGTCCCTCGGAGGTCAACAATGCCCGCGATCCACCACGTCGACGACGTCCCCGGCTACCCGGCACCGCACTCCCCGTACTCGCATGCCGTCGTCGCCAATGGTTTCGTGTTCGTGTCGGGCCAGATACCCGTGCGGCCGGGGGGCGGCCCCACCGAGGTCGTGGGCGACACGGTGCAGGAGCAGACTCGTCAGGCCCTGCGCAACGTCCAGGCCATTCTCGCCGCCGCCGGGAGCTCGCTCGACCGCGTGGTGAAGGTCACCGTGCTGCTCGCGCGACCTGACCTCTACAGGGAGATGAACGAGGCGTACGCGGAGTTCTTCCCCGGACCGAAGCCGGCGCGGACGATGGTCCGCTTCGGGGCCGATATCCCCGGCGTGCTCGTCGCCATCGAGGCGATCGCGCTCGCCTG
>VBHJ01000085.1 GCA_005887685.1 Chloroflexota bacterium
CATCTACGACCCGAACCAGGTCCGCCTGCACCTCACCTTCTCCACCGCCTACAGCGGCACGCTCCATCTCTACGCCCTGGACTGGGAAGGCGCCGGCCGGCGGGAGACCATCACGGTCAACGACGGCTCCGGCCCGCGCAGCGCCAACATCACGACCGACTTCTCGCAGGGCGCCTGGGTCAACGTCCCGATCAATGTCGCCGCCGGCGGCACGGTGACCATCGCCGTGACTCGAGTCGCCGGCCCCAACGCCGTCCTGTCCGGGGTGCTGCTGGGCTGAACCACCCGGGCGCCGCCCTCCTGTATCGTTGGCGCCGACGCAGAGGGGAGTAGCTCCCTCGCCTATCCCGTCAAGACGGTGGCAACACCCGGGACGGCGGCGGGCAACCGGCCCGCGGCAAGACCTCTTGTCGAATCAAATCGACTGGAGGTCGACATGGGTAAAACCATCTTGTTTCCGATACTTCTGATTGCGCTCACCGACGTGGCCCTGCAGCTCGACAACGCACTCGCCATTTCGTCGGTCGCGTCCGGGGTGCCCCCGAGCCAGCGCTTCCTGGTTCTCGGCGGTGGGGTTCTGCTCGCCGCGGTCTGCCTGTTTGGGTTCACTCTGATCGGCTCCGCCCTCATCGAGCGCCTCGCCTGGCTCAAGCCGGTGGCCGGTGTTGCGCTCCTGATCATCGGCGGCCAGCTGATCTGGGCATGGTTCCGCTCGTGAAGATGGGATTGCGCGCCTGGGCTCGCGTCCTGGCTGGATTGGCCCTGCTTGCGGCCGGGGTGATCGTGCTGCTCGATCCCGACCTCGGCTAGAACCAACGCCGATCAGGAAAGCATGGTCCGGCGCGTCATGAGGCTCGAGATGACAAGCGCGAACGAGACCACAACGAGGAGCAGCGCCATCGAGTGCAGTCCGTCGGTGGTGGCGCGCTGCCTGAAGACCGCGCCGAGCAGGGTGGAGGAAAGGATCGCCCCGACGTAGCGAAAGGTCTGAAACTGACCGGCCGCCCACGACGTGCGTGCAGGAGGCGCCGCCTCATAGAGCGCCGCCTGCAGACCCATGTTGTTGAACCCGTTCGGCACGCCGAGCACGAGACCCACCGCGACCAGGCCAAGCACAGGAGTGCCCGGCCCGAAGGTCAGCAGGAGCGCCGACCCGGCGAACAGCACCACCGAGCCGATCACTGACGATGATCTGGTTCCGCGCCTGCTGATGAGTGCGGCCGCGATCGGAGTCGCGATCACTCCGAGTCCGGTGACTGGAAGGATCAGGAGACCGGCGGCGCGCGGGTCGAAGCCACGTACCTCTTCCAGCCAGATGGGCAGCCCAAAAAAGAAGCTGTAGAAGACGAAGGTCACGGCCGCGAACTGCAGGAAGACGCTGATCAGGACCGGGTTTGCGACAAGCAATCGGACGTCGAAAAACGGCGTGGCGGTGCGAAGCTCGCGCACGATCAGCAGCAGGGCTAGCAACGGAACGCCGGCGAGCAGGATCCAGGCTTCCGACGAGCCCACGGACAGCAGGCCCGCCAGGAGACTCGTCAGCGTCGCGGCGAACAGGAGCACGCCCGGCACGTCGAGTCCGGCGAGCCCTGCCCCGGTGACCTCCGAGGGAGGTGTATCCGGCAGCCAGCGCAGCCCGAGCACGATGCCGAGCGCCGTGATCGGCACGTTGACGAGAAAGATTCCCTGCCAGCTCGCGACCGAGAGGATCAGTCCACCGATGGTCGGCCCGAGGGCCGCGCTCACAGAGGCTGCGACCGACATCATCGCGAGCGCCTGAGCCGGTATTCCCTTGCCGCCGGCCGCGGCGCGGATCATGCCCAGACCGGACGGATAGGCGGTGGACGTGGCGAAGGCCTGGACCACGCGCGCGGCGACCAGCCAACCGAAGCTGGGCGACAGCGGCGCGAGCACGGCAACAACGCCCGCCACGGAAAGCCCGGTAAGAAAGACGCGCCGCGCGCCAAGGATGTCCGCCAGGCGACCCATCAGCGGCTGGCCGACGGCGCCCGCGAGGTAGAACCCCGAGATCAGCCACGTCGAGGTGCCGAGCTCCACCCTGAATTCCCGGTGCAGCGTGACGAGCGCCACCGCGATCATCGATGAGTTCAGCGGGTTGAGCAGCGTGCCGAGCACGATCGCGAAGACCAGGCGCCTCGGGACGGCCCCCATCGCCTAAATCATGGAGGCCTTCACCTCCCCGCCCGAGGATGGCGCAGACCTACAGGAGGTCGAGATCCTTGTCTTCATCGGCAAGCGCGCGTGCATCGGGCCGCGCGCTTCGAGCGATCATGCGGCGGGCCGCGGCCATCTCATCACGTTCATCCAGCTCCGGATCACCGCCTCGATTGAGGCCCACCGCCGCGCGCAGCACGCCGTCGGCGAGATAGAAACCGAGGAGCTTTCTGTCTCTGACGGAACCTCGCGCGACGAAGCGATCCCACTTGCGGACATGGCCCGCGTACTCGAGCTTGTGCTCGTACTCGTCCGACCAGAACGTGTGGACGTAGCTGTATGGCGCGTCTGAGCCCAGCATCGATCGAGCCGCCGCGGCCCCCTGCTTCTCGGCGTTGTTGTAATGCTCGACGCGGATGCGGCCGAACAGTGGATGGAGATGGTTAGCCACGTCACCCGCCGCAAAAATTCCCGGCACGTTGGTTCGGCACATGCCATCGACCAGCAGGCCGTTGTCGATCGCAAGTCCCGTGCCTTCGAAGATCCTCACCGCGGGCCGAATGCCGACCGCGACGACCGCGAAGTCGCAACTGAGAGTGCGACCTTTCTTGGTGATTGCGTTCTCGACCCGATTCGCGCCCTCCAACCGGACCACCTCGTCGCCGGTCACGAGCTCCACGCCCCGGTCGCGATGTATGCCGGCCATCACCTCGCCCATCTCCGGGCCGAGGACGGATTCGAGCGGGGCCCCGCCAGGCAGTACGGCGGTGACCCGCACCCCCATCTGGGTCAGTGATGCGGCGACTTCGGAACCTATGAACCCCATGCCGACCACCAGCGCGTGAGCGCCGGCGCGTGCGGCCTGCCTGATCGCATCGCATTCGGCCACCGTTCGAAGCTGGAATACGCCGGCAAGGTCGGCGCCGGGCACCTCGAGGCGTCGGTTGTCCCCGCCGGTCGTGATCAGCAGCGTCCCATAAGGAACTGGGCTGCCACCGGCCACGTAGACCTGGCGCGAATTCACGTCGATGCCGGTGGCCGTACCCGCGACTCGGTCCACGCGGTTGTCGGCGTACCAATCTTCCGCGTTGACGAACCAGCCCGACAGCGGCTCCTCGCCGCGCAGGTATGTCTTGGACAGCGGCGGCCGGCCGAAGGGCGGGGTGGGCTCGTGACCGATCAGGACAAGCGGGCCGTCGTAGCCTTCCTCGCGGAAGGTCTTCGCGGCGACGCCACCTGCCATTCCCGACCCAAGGACGACGATCCTTGTCTCCGGCACCTGCACTGCAGCAACCATCTTGCCCGACCCATCCGCCTCGTCCCGGCCGCCTTCTCGGTGGATGGTAGATTTGACTAGTTTTGACGAGGAACAGCGGGCCCAAAACGCCGCCCGTCGTGCAGAACAGCTGGCTCACCCTGGGTGAGGCCAGCACCACCCTTGGGGTGACCGCCAACACGCTCCGGCGGTGGGCCGATCGCGGCCAGATTCCCTCCTTCGTCACGCCGGGCGGCCATCGGCGCTTCCTCGTCACCGCCGTCCAGGCGCTGGTCCCCGCGGCGCGAACCCGCCGCCCGGCCCTGTCCGCGATGGGCGCCTCGCCCGACCGGATGGCCCGCGCGTACAGGCGGGCGCGCCCGATCACCCGGACCGACGAGCACTCAGGCTGGCTGGCCGCTCTCTCCGGTGCCGAAAGGAGCTGGTTCCGCGAGCAGGGAACACGGCTCGTCGGCGACCTCCTGGCCCATCTCGACGCCGGCCGTGGCGAGGCGGCTGCCCTGCTTACCTCAGCTGAGCGGCGCGCCGGCGAATACGG
>VBHJ01000037.1 GCA_005887685.1 Chloroflexota bacterium
GAGGTGTAAGCCGCGATGGCGACCCCGGTCATCAAGGCTGGGAGGGTGGCTCGGCCACTTGCCTGTGAGATGGCGACCGCCAGGATGCCGGCCAGCAGCAGACCCACTCCGACCAGCTGCGGCGACGTCAAGCGCTCGCCGAGCACGAGCAGGCCGACCATGACGCTGAGCAACGGCGCCGAGCCGCGGGCGATGGGGTAAACCGCCGAAAGCTCTCCCCGGCGGTAGGCAGCCGACAGCAGCCACAGGTAGGTGGTCTCGAGCACAGATGAGACGACGGCGAAGAGCAGTCCGCCGGGCGCGACGTTCGGACGGCCGAACAGCAACCAGGCCGGCGCCAACGCGAGCGTCGCGACGATCGCCGCCATCACGGTCGCGCGCCGAAACGTCGTGATCGGGTCGCCGCTGACCTTCACCAGGATGTTCCAGGTGCCGTGGAATACGGCGGCCAGGAGCGCCATACCGACGGCGATCGCGATCAACGCGTGCTAGGCAGCCCGGCGCGGCCGGGCCAGCAGACGTCCGAGTAGCCGATACACCTCAGGGTTGACCACCAGCCCGTTGTGAGACCCCCAGACCTGGATCGCCGGGATGTCGGGACGCAGGCACGAGCGGAAATTCACGACATCGTCGGTCTTGGTGTAGATCGAGGTCGTCGGCACGATCGGAGCGAGCTTCAGGTCATACGTGAAGCGGCCTTCCGAATTGAGCCTCCGGCCGTACACGAGCTCGTTGGCCGTCGTCACCACTCCGACAGCGTGATGCGTCACCGCGGCGAGGTCGGTCCAGTCGGCCAGTGGCGAGCCGAGCGTGATGACCTGCTCGACAAACTGCGGCCGGCGCTGAGCGAGCACCTTGGCCAGCAGACCGCCCCGGCTGTGACCGACTAGCGTGATGCGGGAGCCGGTCTGCTTCTGAAGGTCCGCCACCTTCTTTCGCAGGTCGGAGATCAGGCGCTCGGAATGCTGGACGTTGAGCAGGATGCCGGAGAGAAAGGTTCGATAACCGACTCGCTTCAGCCAGCTGTCCATCACGCGCAGCGTCCAGTCACCGGCCAGGAAGCCGGGGATGAGGAGAACCGGGCGACCGTCGCCATGGGGGACGCCCCGACCTCGAAACACCGGGTCGCGCAGAAGGGCGGAGAGCTCGCGAATCGCAAGCGGGTCCCACAACCTCACAGCGGACGATGGTAGGTCGTCGGCCGTCCGCCGCTGTGAGTCGGCGTAGATGCTGCGAGCCACGGCTGTCGGAGGTGCGGTCGGCGTGGCGGCCCGGGCCAACCTACGAGGTATTGAACAGACAGTATGTTAATTTACTTGAATGGCCCGGGGCTACCGGCTCGGTCGGCGAACGGCCTCGGTCGACCGCACGTCCGCGGCCATCCTGGACGCCGCCCGAGCCCTGGTCGCGGCCGGCCCGGCCTCCGCCGTCAGCGTGGGCGCGGTCGCTCGGCGGGCAGGGGTATCGCGCATCACGATCTACAACCGCTTCGGCTCCAAAGAGGAATTACTTCGAGCCATCGTCCCGAGGCCGCCGCCGGAGGGGACCCACCCGCCTCCGGCAACCGACCCGCGCGAGGCCGTCCGCCAGATCCTGGTCGAGGCCTGCGCCAGGTGGGCGTCCGACCCCGCCCTCTACAGGAACCTTCCGAGCGCGGGCGCGAGCGCCGGGCGCGAGGTGGAGCACCAGCTCGTCGAACGGCTGGCCGCCGCGGATGCCCTGCGTCCCGGGTGCTCGACGAAGGAAGCAGAAGACGTGCTCGCGGCCTTGGGCACCTTCGCCGTGTTCGACCGCCTCTACAAAGACGGGCGCCGCACGCCGGCAGCTGTCGCGGAGATCCTCACGCGTCTCGCCTCCGGGATCCTGGCGTACGATCCATGACGCATTGCGGCATAAAGTCGCAGACCTGCGTGGCCCGGTCCATTACCTGGACTTCGGCGGCTCGGGCCAGCCTCTGCTCATGGTGCACGGTCTCGCGGGCAGTGCCCTCAACTGGATGGCCGTCGGACCCCAGATCGCGAAAACTCATCGCGCCCTGGCAATCGACCTGGCCGGTTTCGGACAAACGCCACTGTTCGGCCGCTCAGCCACGGTCGGTGCGAACGCGCAGCTGGTTCACGACTTCATCGCAACGGTGATCGGCGAGCCTGTGGTGTTGATGGGCAACTCGATGGGCGGCCATATCGCGATCGTCGAGGCGTCAACTCAACCGGACTGGGTCACATCGATGGTCCTCGTCGACCCGGCCATCCCCGGCGCGCACGTTCGCCGGCCGGAGCCCGCGATGCTCGGCCTCATGGCCGCGCTCACCGTTCCCGGCCTCGCGCAAACGCTGCTCGACCGTCGGGTCCAGACGCTCGGACCGGAAGTTCTGGTGAAACGGGCTCTGGAGCTCGTCTCCGCCGACCCGTCTCGAGTCGACCCCACGGTCGTCGAAGCCCACGTCCAGCTCACCCGCGAACGCGCCCAGCTCGGACGGCAGAACGGCCGCGCCCTCATTCAGGCGTCGCGCTCGATCGGGCTGCGCATGGCGGATCCCCGCTTCTGGACCCGCGTCCTCGCGGTGCGCGCCCCGACCCTGGTCATTCACGGCAGCCTCGACCGCGTGATCCCGATCTCAGCGGTGGTCGAGCTTGGCCGACGGCGTCCGGATTGGGAACTCGAGATTCTCGAAGGCGCCGGCCACGTTCCGATGATGGAAACGCCCGGGCTGTTCATGAAGGCGCTGAATGGGTGGAGCGCATATAGAATCCGGTCGGAGCCCGCCGAAGCTTCTTAACGGAGTAGCGCTCAGCACACAAATTGGCAACCGTCTCAGAACCACCCCATAGCCGGCGGCCCGGACGGCTGCAGGTTTCCGCCTCGATCCTTCCCCACCTGCGTCACATGGGCCGCTGGGATCCGATCCCGCCGATGTGGCTCGAGGGGCGCTTCTATCTCGAGTTTCTGAAACTGATTCGCGATCCCGTGTTCCGGGGCGACGACGTGCCGCCGGGATTGCGCAAACCTGTTCTGCTGATCCCGGGTTTCCTCGCCGGCGACTGGACTCTTCGCACGCAGTTCGACTGGCTGCGCCGCGTCGGCTACCGACCTCGCCTCGCCGGTGTGGCTTTCAACGTCATGTATTCCGAGGTCATGCTCAGACCGCTGATCGACACGCTCATCGCGATGCACGTCAAGTCCGCGTCTCGCGTTTCGCTCATCGGCCACAGCCGCGGCGGCGTGCTCGCGAAAGTCCTGTCGCACCGCAGGCCGGACCTGGTCGAGCAAGTGATCACGCTCGGCTCTCCGCTCAATGACCCCTTCGACGTGCATCCGCTGACCATGGCGGGCGTGCATGCGGCACATCTTTTCAATGCGGTTCGGTACGGGCATCCCGCCTCTGTCGAGATGCGCTTCCTACGCGACCTGCGCGCGGCGCCGCGGGTCCCCACCACCTCGATCTATTCCCGCTCCGATGGAGTCGTCAACTGGAAAGCGTGTCTGCGCCACGACCTCAACTCGATCGAGGTCAACGGCAGCCACGTCGGGCTGGCACTGAATCCCGAGGTGTATCGCATCCTGGCGCACCTCCTGCCTGCGCCGTGGCGACAGACATAGCGCACCGGTAACATCCCTTTCTGACGGGAGCTCGCGTTTCGAGCTGAGAGGGCGCCGACGCGCCGACCGCATGAACCTGAACTGGGTAATGCCAGCGGAGGGAGAACCATGGGCGACATTGCTGCTCAAACCGCAGAGGCGGATTTATTTGGCCGCGTCGAGGCGCGCGGCATCGAGGCGATCCCCGCCGCGGAACGTCATGGCGCGCCGCGGGACCTCGCGTTTCTTTGGGCGGGCGCCTTTGTCAACTACGCGAGCCTCTTCACCGCAAGCCTGCTGACGACCTATTACGGTCTCGGGGTCTGGGACGGCCTCGTCGCGACAGCCCTCGGCACAGCCGCCGCGGCGCTGATCCTGGGCTTGCTCAGCAACACCGGTCCGCGCTCAGGCCTGCCCCAGATCGTCTTCACGCGCGGGATCTTCGGGTTCCGCGGCTCTTATCTCGGCGCCGGGCTGACCCTCTTTCTGGCCACCGGTTGGTTCGCCGTCGACTGCGTCATCGCGGCGCAGGCGGGGGCGCAGCTCTTCGGAGGCGGCAACCGGTGGTTGACCTTCGGACTTGTGCTGGTGATCGCTGCGATCAGCGTCGGGGTGGCTGTCTTCGGCCACCAGACGATCAAGGTCCTCGAGGCATACGGCGCGGTCGCGTTCGCCGTCCTGTCCGCGGCCCTGTTCCTGTCGCTCGCGCCGCAATTCAACTGGGCGCAGGGTGCGGTCGTAACAGGCTCCAACTACGCCGGCGCTTTTGTGCTCGGCTTCATGACGTGCTTCGCGCTGGTCGCCTCGTGGTATCCGTTTGCGAGCGATTACTCCCGGTACCTGCCCGCGGCAAGCTCGACTCGATCGGTCACCCTGTGGCCGGTCGTGGGCATTGCGGTGCCGATGATCCTGCTTGGCCTTTTCGGTCTGCTGCTTCCGACCATCGACGCGAAGCTGGCGGCCGACCAGGGAGTCCTCGCGGTGATCAGCGCGCACGCACCGACGTGGGTCGCGATCCCCTTCTTCCTTTTCATAGTCGTCGGAGAGATCTGGGCCAACTACCTCGACGTGTACACGGCGGGGTTGGTGACGCTCGCGATGGGCATCAAGCTCCAGCGCTGGCAGACGGCGCTGGGCTGCGGTCTGCTCGGCACCGGGCTCGCGACGTACGCGGTGCTGGTCAGCGACTTCCACATCGCCTACGAGGACTTCCTGATCCTGACCTACCTGTGGGCGCCGGCATGGGCCGCCGTCGTGCTGCTCAGCTTCTTCGTGTTCGAGCACAAGGCGCGCCCGGCGCTCGCACTGAGCGCGTGGCTCGCCGGGACGGCCTCGAGCCTGCTCTTTGTGAACTACGCCAACCTGTTCGGCAACCTGGTGGCAAAACCCACCTTCTTCAACGATCCGTTGATCGCGGGGCTCCACGGCGCCGACTTTTCGGGACTCGTCAGCGTCGGCGTAGCGGCGGCGGTCTACTGGAGCGGCCGCCAATGGGGCCGCGCTTGAGGCTTCCGGTCGCGCTCACGATCGCCGGCTCCGATTCAGGAGGCGGGGCAGGTATCCAGGCCGACCTGAAAACATTCGCCGCGCTCGGCGTCCATGGCACTTCGGCGCTCACCGCGATCACGGCCCAGAACACGACCGGCGTCACCGACATCCTCGAGCTGCCAACCTCGTTGATTCGCGAGCAGATCAGGGTGGTCGTGGAGGACCTGGGCGTTCAGTCCGCCAAGACCGGCATGTTGTCGAGTGCGGAGATCATCGCCACCGTTGCGGAGGCGATCACGGAATACCACCTGCGCGATGTCGTCGTCGATCCCGTCATGGTGGCCAAGGGCGGAGCAAGGTTGCTCCGCGACGACGCGGTCGGCGCGCTTCGCGATCGACTGATCCCGCTCGCCGCGATTGTCACGCCGAACCTGCCGGAGGCGGAAGTGCTGCTCGGCCGCACGATCAGCAACCTCGCAGAGTGTCGTCACGCGGCACGCGACCTCGTCGCGATGGGTGCGCGGGCGGCGGTGGTGAAGGGCGGCCACGCTGCGGACATGAAACTGGTGACCGACGTTTTCTTCGATGGATCCCAGCTGATCGAACTTCAAGCCCTGCGGATCGACACGATGAACACGCATGGCAGCGGCTGCGTTTTCTCGGCCGCAATCGCCGCGTGGCTCGCGCGGGGCGCACAACCCGGTGAAGCGGTTCGCCAGGCCAAGAGCTTCATCACCCAGGCGATCGCCGATGCGCTCGAGATCGGTCACGGCCATGGTCCCGTCAACCCGATGTTCGCTCTCAGGGATGGCGGTTAAGCTTTTCGTCCCATGAGCAAGCGAAAGCGCGCCCCCAAGCCGTCACCGGACGACTCGACCGACGACGCAAGCGTCAAAGACGACATGGTGCATGTGAACCCGGACCTGCTTTCCGGAAGTCCTGACATATTCGCTTCTAGGAAACCGGCCGGCGATGAAGATGAGGCGGCCGCGATTCCCGAGCCTCCCGAGACAGTCTCGGAACCGATCGAACCCGAGGCTCCGGCGGCGCCGGAACCGACGGAGGCCAGCACAACGCTGGCCCCTGAAGCGACGCCTGAGCCCGGTCCGGAGCCGCCCACCGCGCCGCCTCCATACGTCGACGCCGTCCCCTATCCCCCACGGCCGCGCCGCAGCGGGTCCAGCGCCGCGCTTGGCATCGTGCTCGTGGTCGTCGGTCTGTTCGCCTTGCTCGTCGTGATGTCCGGGGTCGACCTGACAGAAAACGGCTGGCCTCTCTTCATCCTGATCCCGGGGCTCACCCTGCTGGTCGTCGGCTTCATCAGCTTTGGAGCCGTCGCCACGATTCCTGGAGGGATCGTGACGATGCTCGGTCTCGTGCTGGCCTACGCGAACAGCACCGGCGACTGGCCGATCTGGGCTTACGGCTGGGCGCTCGTCGTGCCGGGAGGCATTGGGCTCGGCATGTACCTTCAGGCGCTGCGCGATCGGGACCTGCACGCGCTGAGGACCGGACGCACTTTGATGTTCATCGGCCTGATGATCTTTCTGATCGGCTTTGTCGTGTTCGAATCGATCCTGGGCATCAGCGGCCGTGACTTCTTCGGCCCGGTTGGCAAGGCGGCTTTGCCAGGACTGCTGATCATCGTCGGCGTCATCCTTCTGGTGCGCAGCGTGCAGAGGAGCCGGCAGACCTAGACCGAGCGGATTCGCGACTCCAGCTGCTCTCGCGTCGCCTGGTACTCGATCGCCGTGCGGTAGGGCTTGAATCCCATCGTCCGATTGATCTTGAGCATCGGCGCGTTCGACTCCGCATTCTCGGTCACCACCCATTCGGCGTCGGGGTACAGCTCGTGGACATGAAGAAGCATCGCCGCCTTGATCCATTTGCCCAGCCCTCGGCCCCGCGCATCAGGCCTCACGCCGGTGAACTGCTGCTCGAGCATCGTGCGGCGATACGGATACCAGGAAACGTCGGTCATGCCTGAGATGGAGCCATCTGATTCTCGCGTCAGGACCTCGTGTGGGACCTCGCCGGTGAGAGCTGTCACCTCGTAGTAGTGGCGAATCTTTTCCGGTGTGACGACGATGTCGCCGATGTCGAGGTTCTCGAAGGGGATGGTGTTGAGGAGGGCGCTTCGCTGCGCGGCAAACTGCGGCAGCATCGCGTCGGGCAGCCTCCCGTCATAGACCTCGAGCTTGGTTTGAGGTGAGCGACGCGCGCCCTCGTCAGCCCAGCGCTCGAGCATCGGCCAGTCGACCTCCGACAGCCTGAGACGGCTCTCGATGTCGGTCAGCTTTGGCTTGCCGCCGAGCCAGGCCAGAAAGGCATGTCCGCTCGGCTGGTCCGTGTGCATGCCCACAACCGTGGATCCCAGCTCGTCCATGAGCCGCGCGATCAGCGGCAGCCACAAGGAGGCGATCCCCTGGCGACGCTCCTCGATCCGCACGTAAGCGTCCGTCCACAGAAGATGCTTGTTCGTCTGGTATTCCGGATTGGCGGGAGCGACTGATTCCCCGTGCAGCCAGCTCAGCATCACTCCCTCGCGCGAGATCTCGTAGTAGTGCTGGAAATCGAATGGATTCGGCTTCTTCATGTATTTCTCGGCGACGTCGTCGGGCTCGAGCGGGTCGTCGGGGCGCAGCTCTTTGTGCCGCAGCCGGCGAAGTTCGTGATACCTGTTCCAGAAATCACGTCCGGCGGTGCTTGGGTCGACCCGAGTCGGGACGAGCTGTCGAATCATGGAGCGTCGATAATCGCACAGACATGAGTGCGGCTCGGCCGTTCAAGGTTGGGGTCACGATCCATCCGCAGCAGTGCACGATCCAGCAGCTCCGCGATGCATGGCGGCGCGCCGATGACCTCGGCGTCGACAGCATCTGGTTCTGGGACCACTTCTTTCCGCTTTACGGGAACCCGAACGGAAATCATTTCGAGTGCTGGTCGCTGCTCGCCGCCGCCGCCATCGACACGCGAGCTCCGCAGATCGGCCCCATGGTCACATGCGTGGGCTATCGCAACCCTGACGTACTTGCTTCGATCGCGGCCACGGTCGACCAGCTGTCGGGAGGCCGCCTCGTCCTTGGACTGGGCGCGGGTTGGTTCGAGCGCGACTACGCGGAGTACGGGTTCGATTTCGGCGAGGCCCGCGACCGCGTCCGGCTGCTCAAACAGGTGCTGCCGCGCATCAAGGAGCGCATCAACAAGCTGAGGCCAGGCCCGGCGGGACCGATGCCGCTCCTCATCGCGGGTGGCGGCGAACAGGTGATGCTGCGACTTGTCGCCGAGCACGCCCAGATGTGGAACTCGATCGCATCCGTCACCGAGTTCGCGCGCAAGTCCGCGCTCGTCGACGACTACTGCGAGCGCATAGGGCGCGACCCGCGCGAGATCGAGCGGACGGCCAACGTGGGCGGGCTCACCCCAAAGGTTCTGAAGGAATGGCGGGACGCCGGCCTGCAGCACTTCGTCCTCCGCCTCGCCCACCCGTTCGACACCAAGGACCTCGAGCGGGTGCTCAAGGAGCGGGACTCGTGACCAACAACGCCGGCGGAGCTTATTTGTGGCTGGCTCACTAACAATTTGTATGGGCCGGCCATAGCATTTCGTGCACCACACCCTCTTCGCGGCGCGAAGCCTCCTACCTCATGGAAGGAGGCTTCGTCATATTCAGGCATAGGGGAGGCAGGCCTCCCCTATGAGACCCCTCCTTCCACAGGTGTCGCCCGGTGGCAGCTGGCGGTTGACGCTTGGTGACGGCCGGAGTGAATCCGGCCTACAGCTCCACCTCGTCCAAGCGCGGGGGAGGCAGGCCTCCCCCGCGGGACCCCCTCCTTCCACACAGGACAGCCTGGTGGCGTCTGGCGGTCAACGCTTGGTGACGGCCGGAATGAATCCGGCCTACAGCTCCACCTCGTCTGGAAAAGGGTCAGGCGGCTTTGACGGCGGCTACCAGCTTGGTCAGGGAGTCTTTGGCGTCGCCGAAGAACATCACAGTGTTGGGTCCATACATGAGCTCGTTGTCGATCCCGGCGAAGCCCGGGCGCATCGAGCGCTTCATGAAGATCACGTTCTTGGCCTGGTCCGCGTTGAGGATCGGCATGCCGTAGATCGGGCTCCCGGGCGTGCTGCGCGCCGCGGGATTGACCACGTCGTTGGCACCGACGATGAGGGCGACGTCGGCGTTCTTGAAGTCGTCGTTGACCTGGTCCATCTCCTTGAGCTGCTCGTAGGGCACGTTGGCCTCCGCAAGCAGGACGTTCATGTGACCCGGCATCCGGCCGGCGACCGGATGGATCGCGTATTCGACGTCGACGCCCCGCTTCTCGAGCACGTCCGCCAGCTCCCGCGCCGCGTGCTGGGCCTGGGCCACCGCGAGCCCATAGCCCGGGACGATGATCACTCGCTGCGAGTAGGCCAGCAGGGTGCCGAGGTCTTCCGCTGAGGCCGACCTCACGCTGCGAGCCTGACCGCCCGCAGCAGCGGTGGCCGCCTTCTGGACCTGGCCGAACGCGCCGAACAGAACGTTGCCCAACGAGCGTCCCATCGCGTCGCTCATGAGCTTGGTCAGAAGACTTCCGGAAGCTCCCACCAGCGTGCCCGCCACGATGAGCGCGAAGTTGTTCAGGGTGAAACCGCTTGCCGCCACGGCAAGGCCGGTGCATGCGTTGAGCAGTGAGATCACGACCGGCATGTCCGCGCCGCCGATGGGCAGCACGAAAGCGACGCCGAGGATCAGCGCCAGGACCATCAGCGCGATGAACGAGAAAGGGATCGATGCGACCGCCAGCACCGCGATCGCAAAGCCGACGATCGCGGCCGCGAGCAGGCCGTTGACCACCTGCTGCCCGGGGTACGTGATGGGCGTTCCCGTCAGCAGCGCCTGCAGCTTGGCGAACGCCACCATGCTGCCCGCGAACGAGACCGATCCGATGACGATGCTGAAGACGCTCGGAAAGGCCTCGTTGAACGCCGGGTGATTGCCGAAGCGCAGCAGTTCCGCCACAGCCACCAGCGCCGCAGCACCACCGCCGACGCCGTTGAACAGCGCAACCATCTGCGGGATCGCGGTCATGCGAACCATGCGTGCGCCGAAAACGCCGACGA
This sequence comes from Chloroflexota bacterium, assembly GCA_005887685.1. GTDB lineage: Bacteria > Chloroflexota > Dormibacteria > Dormibacterales > Dormibacteraceae > 40CM-4-65-16. Next base: position 10,174 of record VBHJ01000037.1, read on the forward strand.
CGGTGCCGATGACGACCCCGATCGCGATGATCGTGATGCCGGTGCGGCTGAAGTGCAGGAGAGGGATCGTCGCGCCGAGCGCGATGACCATGCCGAGCGCGGCCGTGAAGTTGCCGTTGCGTGCTCCCTTGGGCGAGCTCAGCTGCTTGAGACCAAGGATGAACAGCACCGCCGCGACCAGGTAGGCCAGGGCGATGGCGATCGTCATTTCTTCGTCTCTTGCGGCGTGGACGGCCGGGCCGGCTGGCGGCCCTTGAACATCTCGAGCATCCGGTCGGTCACGACAAAGCCGCCGACCACGTTGGTCGTGGCCAGGGTCACGGCGACGACGCCGAGCGCGATCTCGACCGGCGTCTGCGCGCCGGCCGCGATCACGATCGCCCCGACCAGGATGATGCCGTGGATGGCGTTGGTGCCCGACATCAGCGGTGTGTGCAGGATGGTCGGCACCTTGGAGATGACCTCGAAGCCCACGAATATCGCGAGCACGAAGAAGGTCAGCTCGTTCAGCAGCTCATTGTTCACGTCGTTGCGACCATCTGCTTCGCGCGCTCGTTGACGATCTCACCGCCGTAAGTCACACACGCGCCCTTGGTGATGTCGTCCTGCATGTCGAGGGCGATCACCCCGTTCTTGACAAGGTGCAGCAGCAGGTTGGCGACGTTGCGCGCGTAAAGCTGGCTTGTGGTCAACGGCATCGTGGAGGGGACGTTGCGCGTGCCGATGATCGTCACCCCGCCGACGTCTACATCCTTGCCGGCCTGCGTGAGCTCGACGTTTCCGCCCGTGTCCGCCGCAAGGTCGACGATCACTGAACCCGGGCGCATGCCCTTGACCATGTCGGCTGTCACCAGCAGCGGCGCCCGGCGTCCTGGCACGGCGGCGGTCGTGATCACGACGTCCGACCTGGCGACGTGCTCGCCGATCAGCTCGCGCTGCTTGCGCAGGAACTCTTCCGACTGCTCCTTCGCGTAGCCGCCCTCGCCCTCCTGGGTCTCCAGCGGGAGCTCGATGAAAGTGGCGCCCAGCGACTGCACCTCTTCCTTCACCGCGGGACGGACGTCGTAGGCGGACACAACGGCCCCGAGCCGTCGCGCGGTGGCGATCGCCTGCAGTCCCGCAACCCCGGCGCCCATCACAAGGACCCGCGTCGGAGCGACCGTACCCGCGGCGGTCATCATCATCGGAAACAGCTTGCCGATCCGGTCCGCGGCCATCAGCACCGCCTTGTAGCCGGACGCCGACGCCTGCGACGACAGGGCGTCCATGGACTGGGCGCGGCTGATGCGGGGAAGCAGCTCGAGGCTGAATGCCGTGATGCCGTGCGTGGCCAGGGACCTGACCGTGTCCGCCTGGGTCGCCGGCTGCAGGAAGCTGATCAGGACGGCACCCTTCTTGAGCAGGGAGATCTCGCTCTCGCGCGGAGCCTGCACCTTCAGCACCGCGTCGGCGTCGTGGAGCATGGTTCCAGCCCGGCTTGCGACGCGGGCTCCGGCCTTCTCGTAAAGGTCGTCGGTGATGAACGCGGACGCGCCGGCGCCGGCCTCGACGCTGACCTCCAGGCCGGCCGCCACCAGCATCTTTGCCGTGTCGGGAACCAGGGCGACGCGGCGCTCTCCCTGCTCGCTCTCCTTGGGCACGGCCACCTTCACGACTCGACGACTCTAAGGAATCCAGGGCCAACCCTGCAGGCGCGTAGAATCCTTAATCCGCCATCCAAGAAACCCAAGTGACCGAATCAATCGTCAACGACCTCACCATCCAGGCGGCCACAGTGAACGGCTCCGGCAGCCAGACCGCCAACCTGGTCCTCACCAGAGCGATCTTCCACATGGGCATCCCGGTGGCGCCGAAAAACGTCTTTCCCTCGAACATCGAGGGCCTGCCGACCTGGTACCAGCTGCGCATCACCCCGGAAGGCCACATGGCCCGGTCGGACAAGGTCGACATCCTGATCGCCTTCAACGTGGCGACCTGGCGCGAGGACCTGAAGTCCGTGCGCCCCGGGGGCGTCGTCATCCACGAAGAGGCGTTCTCGACCGCCGACGTGCGGACCGACATCGTCTACTACCCGGTCCCCTTTTCCAAGCTCGCAAAGTCCAAGATCCAGAGCGACACGCTGCGCAAGCAGTTGGCGAACATGATCTACGTCGGAGTCGTGGCGGGCCTGCTGGGGATCCCGTGGGGCGCCATCGAGCACGGGGTCAAGCGCCAGTTCCTCCCCAAGCCGAAGGCGGTGCCGGTCAACCTCGACGCGATCAAGGTCGGCTACGACTACTGGCAGGACAACTTCTCCAAGCAAGATCCCTACCGGCTCGAACCGATGACGGGGGTGGTCGAGGGCAAGGTGCTCGTGGAGGGCAACCAGGCGGCGGCACTCGGCGCGCTGATGGGCGGCGTCACCGTGGTGGCCTGGTATCCGATCACGCCGTCGTCCTCGCTGTGCGAGTACCTGATCGCCTACGCCGACCGCTTTCGCGTCGACGAGAAGACGGGCGAGAAGCACGTCTCGGTCGTGCAGGCCGAGGACGAGCTGGCCGCGGTCGGGATGGCGATCGGCGCCGGCTGGGCGGGTGCGCGCGCGATGACCTCGACGTCCGGACCGGGGATCTCCCTCATGGCCGAGTTTTCCGGCCTCGCCTACTACGCCGAGGTTCCGGTCGTCATCTTCGACATCCAGCGCATCGGCCCTTCGACCGGGCTGCCGACGCGAACCTCGCAGGCGGACATCGGGTTCGTCTACACGCTGTCTCACGGCGACACCAAGCACCTCGTTCTGCTGCCCGGGACGGTGGAGGAGTGCTACGAGTTCGCTCGCGACGCCTTCGATCACTCCGACCGATTTCAGACGCCCGTGTTCGTGCTCTCTGACCTTGACCTCGGCATGAACCTGTGGATGACACCCGAGTTCAAGTACCCCGAGAAAGGTTTCGACCGCGGCAAGGTGCTTTCGAAGCAAGACCTCGAGAAGCTGGCCGGCGAGTGGGGCCGCTACCGCGACGTCGACGGTGACGGTGTGACGTACCGAACAATTCCCGGCACCGACCACCCCGCCGCGGGTTACTTCACACGAGGTTCCGGGCACGACGAGCAGGCTCGCTACACGGAAAGCGCAGAAGCATACGCGCGCAACATGGACCGGCTGTCTCGCAAGCTGGAGACCGCGCGCCACGCCCTGCCGGCGCCGGTGGTCGAAGAGAGCGGCGCCTCGATCGGTTTGATCGCCTTCGGTTCGACGCACTCAGCGGTCATCGAGGCGCGCGAAACGCTGGCCGCCGCCGGCAAGGCTATCGATTACCTTCGGGTCAGGGCTCTGCCTCTCTCCGATGACGTTGCCGAGTTTGTTCGGCGACACGATCACGTTTATGTGGTCGAGCAGAACCGCGACGGCCAGCTCTTCGACCTGATCCGCCTCGCGTTGCCGGCGCAGCTCGTCGAACGTGTGCGCTCGATCCGCCACTACAACGGACAGCCGATTCCCGCCGCGGCAATCACGGAACCACTGATTCAGCTGGAGGCTGTACCCGCGTGAGCACGACAGTGAACCGTGCCGGACTTGCCCGCGACGCCTATAAGGGCGCCGCCACCACGCTGTGCGCGGGCTGCGGCCACAACTCGATCACCAACCACATGATCAAGGCGCTCTATGAGCTCGGCGTCGAGCCGCACCTGCTCGCCAAGATGTCCGGCATCGGCTGCTCGTCGAAGACGCCTGCGTACTTCGTCGAGACCGCGCACGGCTTCAACGGCGTGCACGGCCGGATGCCCGCCCTGACGACCGGCGCGCACCTGGCGAACCGGCAGCTGATCATGCTCGGGGTTTCCGGCGACGGCGACACCGCGTCAATCGGTCTGGGCCAGTTCATGCACATGATCCGGCGCAACGTCGACTGCACCTACATCATCGAAGACAACGGAACCTACGGCTTGACCAAGGGCCAGTTCTCCGCGACCGCAGACCTCGGCTCGGTGCAGAAGAAGGGCGCCGTCAACACCTTCCAGCCGATCGACCCATGCGCGGTCGCGCTGGCTCTCGGGTGCTCGTTCGTTGCTCGCTCTTTCAGCGGCGACGGCAAGCAGGTGGTCCCGCTGATCAAGGCGGCGATCGCTCATCGCGGCACCGCGATCCTCGACATCATCTCGCCATGCGTCACCTTCAACGACCACGACGGATCGACGAAGAGCTATAGCTGGGTCAAGGACCACGAGGAGTCGATCGCAGACGTGTCCTTCATCCCGTACTTCGAAGAGGTCCAGGTCGACTACGAGCCGGGAACCGTGCGCGACGTCAGGCTCCACGACGGTTCGCACATCCTTCTCAAGAAGCTCGGCGATGACCACGACCCCACTGACCGGCGTGCTGCGATCAAGGTCATCGAGGAGGGACGGGCGGAGGGTCACCTGGTGACCGGCCTGCTGTACGTCGACGCCGAGATGTCCGACTTCGCGACCACCGAGCACATCCCCCAGCGACCGCTCAAGGACCTTGGCGAGGACGAGCTGCGGATGACCCGCGACGAGTTCGTCCAGTTCATGTCTGAATTCGCCTGAAGACCAAGCCCAAGATCGCCCTGACGGCGACTCCCGAACAAATCGCGAAGGGAACTCGGCTTGTCGCCCGGCGCGACCCGGCAATGGCAAAGCTGATCAAGCGGGCCGGCCCCATGCAGCTGCGCGACGCATCGGCCGACAGCTTCGGCGCGCTGGTCCGATCGATCATGTACCAGCAGCTCGCCGGCGCCGCCGCCTCGGCCATCCTCGCCATCCTGGGCCGCTTCATGAATCTGTTTGACGACGGCCTCTCCCCCGCCGCCGTCCTGGCCCTGGCTCCGGGTTTGATGCGCACGGCCGGAGTCAGCGGGCCAAAGGAAGCTGCGATCTCGGATCTCGCACGCAAGGTGGCGGACGGGACCGTGCCGCTCGAGGACGTCGACTCGCTGTCGGACGACGAGCTGAAAGCGAGGCTGGTGCAGGTGCGGGGCATCGGCCCGTGGACGGCCGAGATGTTCTTGATGTTCCAGTTGCGCCGCCTCGATGTCTGGCCGATCGACGATTACGGCGTGCGCAAAGGCTGGACGCTCGCTCATCGAAAGCGGGAGATGATCACGCCCCGCGCGCTGCAGGCGGAAGGCGAGATATTTCGGCCCTACCGATCAGTGGCAGCCTGGTACTGCTGGCGCGCGGTCGAGAATATTGTCCTGCCGACCTAAGTCTCCCCAGCCCCTCCGGCGCAGCCCCATCCCCGCCGCAAGCGGCGGTACTTCCCCACTGCGTGGGGAAGAGGCACCTCCCCATGAATGGGGAGGACCCGAAACTTAGCGGGCGTACTTTCGCCTCAGTTTCTCGATCGCCTGGTCGGTCATCGGCGGCCAGCCGTACGCGTCGAGAAACGGCCGCGCGAAGCCTTTGCCGAAGTTGTACTGCAGCGTCCAGACTCCCGCGGCGAGGTCGTCTTCCGGATTCCCCAGTCCGGACTGCCCCACGTCGACAAGACCGCTCAGCTGCCCGTCCTGCACCAGCACGTTGGGCAGGCAGCAGTCGCCGTGGATGAGCACGTGGCCACGCTTGCTGACGCCGAACGGACAGCCAGTTGCGTCGACGGAGTGCAGGACGCGAACGATCTCGCCGAGCTTCGTCGCCACCCGGCCCGGCTCCCAGCCGATCGACGGGTGGTACATCGGCACGCCCGGAATCTCGCGGGTGACGAGCCAGTCGTCGCCGACGTCGTGGAAGAACCCGACCACATGCGGCACCGGCCAACGGCCGGCCAGCCACGCCAGGCGATCCCTCTCGCCGCCAAGGTCCGCCGCCCGCTTGACGAAAACCGAGCCGGTCTCGCCGCCCAGGCGCCACACGGTCCCGGCCCAGCTCATCCATGCGAATTCCTCCTTGACGGGCGCGGTTCCGAGCGCTGACTCGGCCGCGGCCCGCACGGCGGACGGCAGGGGAAGCGGAGAGGACTTCATCGGGTGAGCCTCTGTAGCATGTTCGCCGGGGGGTGTGTGGTGATCGCTCTACCTGAGTCCGCCGAGGCTTTCAAAGACGCGACCTGGCACGACGTCGCGCCATATTACGAAGAGCTCGCCGCCCGGCCGCTGGACCGCACCAACGTCGAATCGTGGCTCGCTGATTGGTCGCAGTTCGAGTCGCTGCTTTATGAGGCGGCGGCCCTGGCAAACTTCGCGTACTCCATCAATACCGCAGACCGCGAAAGCGAGGCGGCGCACCTCAGATTCGGCAGCGAGATCGACCCTCAAGCGGACGAGCAGCGCACCAGGCTGCAGCGTCGACTGGTCGAGCTCGGCTACGTAACGCCCGCCCTCGAGACGACGGTTCGCAGGTTCCGAAACCAGATCGAGCTGTTCAGCGAAGCCAACGTGCCGCTCTTCACGGAGCTCGCCAAGATCTCGACCGAATGGGCGAAGGCGATCGGCGCCATGACCGTCGATTGGGATGGCGAGGAGATGACCCCGCAGCGGATGTGGCCGTTCCTCGAGAGCAACGACCGCGCGGTCCGCGAGCGCGCCTTCCGCTCGATGTTCAAGCCCTTCGTCGAGCAACGCGACGCGCTGGCTGATTTCTTCGACCGCATGTACGACCTGCGCCAGCAGGCTGCGAAGAACTCGGGATTCGACAACTACCGCGACTACATGCACCGCGAGAAGAACCGTTTCGACTACACGCCGGACGACTGCTTTCGCTTCCACGAGGCGGTCGAGCGGGCGGTCGTGCCCGCCATCAACCGACTGCTCGAGGTTCGCCGCAAGCATCTCGGCGTGAAACGGCTCAGGCCATGGGACCTATGGGTCGACCCGAAAGGCCGTACCCCACTCGAGCCCTACCGCGACGTCAGTGAGTTCATCGCACGCACGAGCGAGATCTTCGAGCACGTTGAGCCCGACTTCCATGCGTACTTCCAGAAGATGGCGGATGCGAAGCTGCTTGACCTCGACAACCGGAAGGGCAAGGCGCCCGGCGGTTACTGCGACTCGCTGCCCGCGCGCAAGATGCCTCTGATCTTCATGAACGCGGTCGGCATCGATGAGGACGTGCGCACGCTGCTCCATGAGTCGGGACACTGCTTTCACGTTTTCGAGGCCGCCAACCTGCCTTTCCTATTCCAACGTCATCCCGGCGCAGAGATGGCGGAGGTCGCCTCGATGTCGATGGAGCTGCTTGCGGCGCCCTATGTCGATCAGAAGCACGGCGGCTACTACTCGAATGCCGACGCCCAACGCGCGCGGCGGTCCCTCCTCGAGCGAGCGATCCACTTTTTCACGCACTGCGCATCGGTCGACGCCTTCCAGCAATGGATGTACACGACTCGAGAAGGCCGCGACGCCGATGCGCGAGACCAGAAGTGGCTGGAGCTCAGGCGGCGGTTCGAAGGCGACACGGTGGACTGGGGCGGCCTCGACGCCGAGCGAATCGCGCGCTGGTACTTTCAACCGCACTTCTTCGAATACCCGTTCTATTACATCGAGTACGGGATCGCGCAACTCGGCGCGCTGCAGGTGTGGCGCAACAGCCTGACGGATCAGAGTGGCGCCGTGCGCAGGTATCGCGAGGCGCTGGCCCTGGGCGGCACGCGGCCGCTCCCCGAGCTGTACAAAGCGGCAGGTGCCCGATTGATCTTCGACAGCCAGGGCATGGGTGAGCTGGTGGAGCTGGTCGAGGAGACGCTGGCGACCCTCGACGCGTAGGCCTACCTGTCGATGATCGACCGAAGCGGTTTCTTCGGGCCGAAACGTGGGGCTCCAATTCCTGCGGTGGTGATCAGCCGGATCACCCTCGCCCGATGTCCGCGATACGGCTCGAGCAGCTCGAGCATCCGCTGATCGGTCGAGCGGGCGGTGCCCTCGAACGCGTAGCCGATCGAGTGCGGCAGGTGGTAGTCGCCGATGGGGACGGCATCGGCGTCACCCAGCGCGGCCATCGCGACCTTGGCCGCCGTCCATGGGCCGATGCCGGGAAACGCGAGCATCCTCTGATAAGCGCTCGGGCGGTCCATGGTCACGGTCTCCTCGAGGCGTTTGGCGCTGCGCGCCGCGCGGATGATCACGTCGGCCCGCCTGCGCTCGATTCCGAAGCGGTGGAAGGCCCAGTAAGGCGTGCCGGCGAGGACCTGTGGCGAGGGTGGAAGCTTCAGCGCGACGGGCCCGGGCGAGACCTCGCCGAGGGCGTTCACCAGGTGGCGGTAAGAGGCGACCCCTTCCTCGCTTGTGACCTGCTGCAGGATGACCGCCGGCACGAGTGCCTCGAAAACGGCGTGGCTCCTCGGCATTCGGATGCCACGGATCTCGCGGTGGAGTCGAGCAACCAGCGGATGTAGAGGGACAAAACCTGTGTCATCGTCGTGTTCGCCGCAGAGCGCAGGAGCCTGGGCGACGGCCCATTCCGCGCCGGGACCCCACGCGAGCACATCGATGGAACCAAGGTGATGCTGGATCTTCATCGTCGCCGGGCCGGCCGGCGTGCGAGTGGCACGCCAGATCGCCTCGCCTTCGCGCCGCAGCCATGGACCCGAGCCCAGCGGCGCCAGCGTCAGGCCCAGATCGAGAGAATGACGGGGCTCAAACCGCACCTGTGCATCCGGGACCCCGACGAAGCCTGACACTCAGGTGAGATTAGTGTCTGAGCGGCACCGAAAAGGTGAAGGTGCTGCCCAGGCCGGCCCTCGATTCCACCGTCAGATCCCCTTCGTGCATGCGCGCGATCTCGCGCGACAGCCACAGGCCCAGCCCGGTGCCCTGCACGTGCTGATTCGTGTCGATCCGGCCGAATCTCGTGAACAGGCTGGACTGGTCTTCCGTCGATATACCGATGCCCTCGTCGTGGACTGAGACCAGGGCCTTGCCGTCGTCGCGCCGCACATCGACCGTGATGTCGGTGCCTGAGGCCGAGTATTTCGCGGCATTGCTGAGCAGGTTGCGGACAACGATCTGAAAACGGTCGGGATCGACGTCGGCTTCGATCGACTCCACCGGCATATCGACTTTGAGGTCGTGGCCGGTCAGCAGCATCCTGACGCCATCGATGGCGGAGTCCGTGAGCTCGACGATGTCCGCGCGGTGGCGCTTCAAGGCCAGGCGGCCCTCCTCAAGGCGCGACGCCTCAATCATCTGCTCGATCATCCAGTTGACCTCGTCCGACTTGGAGATGAGAAGCGGAAGCACCGATCGCGCTTTTGGCGCCAGGTCACCCAACGCACCCGCTTCGAGCATTGTCAGGTAGCCCTTGATCACGGTCATCGGCCCGCGCAGCTCGTGCGAGGCGACGTTCAAGAAGTCGGTCTTGGCTCGCTCGAGGGCCGCGATCTTCGAGCTCAGCGTCACACGGTCGAGGCCCGCCGCGAGACTCGTCGCGTACTGGCTGAGGCGGCTGAGCTCTTCGTCGCCGAAGATCGGGGTGAGGCGCTCGGACCGGATGACCATCGCGCCGCGGCCCTGCTGCAGGTCGAGGGGCACGATGACGGATGAGCCCTGGCGTCGCGGGGCGCGACCATCCAGTGAGGGGCCCAGTATTTGGCCTTTGATTGCCAGCTGTTTGGCCTCCGCGGTGGTGATCCCGCGGCTTGCGAGCACGGAACCGCCGTCATCCAGGATGAAAGCCGCGTCACCGCCGACGAGACGCTCCGCCCAAACCAGGGCCTTTTCAGCGAGCTCAACCCGGTTGGAGCTGTACAGGAGCAGATCGTGCAGCGCGCTTCGAAACTGCTCCTCTTCCGGTTGACGCCAGATCCTCCGAAGCCAGACGGGCGGGAAGAAGGCGAAATACAGGACGGGCACGATGAGCAACCCGATCACGTCGACGGCGAGGGAAACGGCGCCGTTCAACGATCCGGCGATGGTCCCGAAAACCACGACGAAGATGAGTCCCGCGTACCCGATGCTGATGGAACGCAAGCGCGCCATCTCCACCGCGGGCCGTCCCCGCGCCGCGAGCCAGAAGGTCACGATCGGTTCGAGGATGCAGAACGCCCACACACCGACGATCGCGACGAAGTCGAGCGTCTGAAGAGGGGTGTGCGGGCTTTCGGGGTTCGAGGGCAGCTGCAGTGCGATGCCGGCCAGTCCGATGGCCACTATGCCCGCCGTGATGAGGCGGCGCGCCCAGGTGCCCAGCGGAACGAAGGAGTCGCGGAACATGAGGAGGCCGTAGCCCGAAACGAGGAACAGGACGATGGCCAGGTCGGTCAGCGATTGGGCCACCGGCCCGGTGCCGCCGAGGGCCGGCGCGAGCAGGATCAGGATGGCCAGGGAGGCCAGGGCGAGGCCCAGGTGACCGTGGCGCCGGTCGGGCTGGCGCATCCAGCTCACGATCGTCCGGATCGCGAGGGCGGAGAAGGCCAGCTCGATGGCGAGTTGGACGACCAGGAGTAGTTCGGACATCGCCGGCACAATAGCCTACACGACGATTTTTCAAGGACAACGAGTTTGGTCATCGGGTGGGTTACCCGACAAATCGCCAGCGCCCCGCCTGGAGATCTAGAGCGGCGCCTCCAGCTGGATGCCGTCCGGGTCGCTCTGGCGACCGGCGAGCCCCTTGACCTGAAAGGCGCGCAGACCCCTCACGTCGCCGGCCACCGGGGCGGCGCCGCGCCCCTCCAGCAGGTTGATCCCGAGGTGGTGGTGATAGCCGTTCCAGCTCAAAAAGCGCATGACGTGGCCCGCCTCTGCCATCAGCTCCATGCCGAGCGACTCGTAGAAGGCCTGGCTTTTGTCGAGGTCGCTCACGTTCAGATGCATATGACCCAGGACGGTGCCTGCCGAGAACTTCTTCTCCGGCGCGGATGCGATGCGGAGCAGCCGCTCGAAATCCAGATGCTCCGTGCCGATGTTGAGCCGGCCGCCCGGGTACGTCCATTCGCTGCGCGGCCGGTCCGCGTAGACCTCGATGCCATTGCCCTCGACATCGTCGAAATAGAGGGCCTGGCTGACGAAATGGTCAGCCGTGCCGGTGAGCGGCAATCGCTCGTCGAGCGCTCGCCGCATGAAGCCACCGAGCTCCTGCTCGCTGGGCAGAAGGATCGCAAAGTGGTAGAGGCCCGCGGTGTGCCGCGGCCGGTCGCGACCCCCGGGAAGCGCGAAGAGCCGCAACAGCGGCGAACCATCCGCACCGAGAACGGCATGGTCATCGCCGCCGCTGATTCGGCTCAGACCGAACCACTCGTAGAAGTCGACCGCACGCTGCAGGTCGAGAACCTTCAGCTCCACCGCACCCAGCGGCCAGTCGACGCTCACCCGGGATCTAAACCAGGGTCGATGGTTGCGCTGTCAGTACCAATAGTTGGGCCCCTCGGAGCGCGCTCCGCTCGGAGGTTCGACCTCGACGCCTTTCGGACCCGCGAGGCGCCGCACCGCCGCCTCGACTCGGGCGATGAAAGCGTCGTAGTCCTCATCTGGTTCGGGCATCAACGGTGCACCGAATGTGACGGTGACATGGCCGGGGCGCGGCACGCGCCGGAACCGAGGCATGACTTCGTACATTCCGTCGACGTGGGCGGGCACGATGGGCACACCGGTGTCCACGGCGAGGATCGCGGCGCCCTTGCGAAAAGTCCCGATCGCACCTGTCACGGTGAGACGGCCCTCCGGAAAGATGATCACCGACCACTTGTTGCGCAGCAGCTCTTTGAGGTAATCGAGGTGCGCTCGCGCGCCCCCTCCCCTGGGGATGGGGAAAGCGTCGACCGTGACCTGCGCGAGCCGCGCCTCCCACTTGCGCTTGAAGATCGAGTCCGCGGCGGCGACCACAACCGAGCGATTGCGATACCGGCGCGGGAGAGCTTCGGCCATCACCACCGCATCCAGCGCACTCACGTGGTTGGCGACGAAGACCGCCGGACCCTCGAGCACCCGAAGCTGCTCGCGGTCGCGAACGTCGAGCCTGCAGAAGCTCGAAAGGGCAGGGAACAACAGGCTTGCCTGCAGGGCCGCGCGCATGCGGCGCATGCCCCGGGTGCGCGCCCACCTCGCCGTGTCGACAGGCTGAGTTTCCACGGTGCGCTGAGTGTATGCGCCCGCCAGGCGCGCGGCAGGTCAGCAGGCGGCCGCGTCTGCCCCCAGGCTGTTGGCTACGTCCAGCCGGATCAAGTTGACCGCCCCCGAGTTGTACGCGGTCCCGCCACTGCTGAACGTGATGTCGACGCGGCCATCGGAGTCGACGGCGCCGAGCTGGTGGGCAAGCTGAAGCGAGCTGTACTGGAGCACTCTGCAGCCGGGATGAACGTGGTCGTAGACCTTCTGGCCGTCGTCAGGGACGTCGGTCAGCGCCACCCTGAGCGCCTGGCCGGAGGGCGAATCGAAGAGAGGACGGATCTCTTCGACGACCACGTAGCCGTCGCGGCTGCAGCGCACCACCACTCGTCCGGAAATCGTGCCGATGACGTAATCGGCGGGGAACTGGACGCTGTGCGGACGGTTGGCCTGCCACGTCCCGATGTACGCACCGAAGTTCTGCAGCCCGGCGCGCGCCGGCTTGCCATCGGGACAGTGCGTGATCGTCAGGCCGTTGCCGGCGGATGGTGACGCACCGTGCAAAGCAGCGCTGGGCGGCTGGCACGCCCCGGCTCCGAGCACCAAGGCGAGCGCAATGGCGAACGGTCGCACAGAAAGGCCCAATCGGGCCGATCTTAGACCGGCTTGCGTTCTCGCTTTTCCGTGAGCGTTATTTGCATTGAGGATGGCGACAAGGCTGGAATAACTGGAGGTTGCAGATGGCCAGAGGATTCGAAGCTGTAAGCACGGTGACGATCGCCGCTCCCATCGACGAGGTTTGGGACGCGCTGACCAATCCCGAGAAGGTCAAGCAGTACATGCACGGGACGAACTTATCGACCGACTGGAAGAAGGGCAGCCCCATCCGATGGAGGGGCGAATGGAAAGGCAAATCGTATGAGGACAAAGGTGAGGTACTGGAAGTAAAACCCCAAAGGCTGCTGCGGTATACGCATTGGAGTCCTATGGGCGGCAGCGAAGACAAGCCTGAGAACTATCACACCGTCACCTGCGAGCTGGCGGGTGACGATGGCAAGACAACCCTTACCCTGATTCAGGACAACAATCCCACCCAGGAAGAGGCAGACAAGATGGCTCGGGACAATTGGGGACCAGTGCTCAACGGCCTCAAGGACACGGCGGAGAAGTAAGCCCGTCTGTTGGCTGGGGCTGAAGGCTACCTTCTCGGCTCGTACCGCATCGCCACTGCCCCCGAGCCGAACTCCAGCCGGCTCACGAGCTTCAAGTCGACATGCTTCGATAGCCCCGCGAACAACGTCGGCCCGTGGCCCGCGAGCCTGGGATGCACCACGAACTCGTACTCATCGATCAATCCCAGCTCGGTCAAGGCCAGTGGGAGCTTCACACCTCCCACCAACAGTCCCTTGCCCGACTCCCGCTTGAGTTGCTGCACGGCCGTGCCAAGATCCCCGCGCACGAGCTCCGCGTTCCAATCGACCTGCTCCAGGGTGCTCGACACGACGTACTTCTTGGCCGCGTTGATCGTCTGGGCGAAGGGTTCCATCCAATCAGGTCTCGCTCCCGCCGGCGGCCGCCACGCTGATTCCATCATTTCGTAAGTCACCCGGCCAAAGAGAAGAGCATCGGCCTCGTTGAGGTTCTCGACCGCGTGACGATGCAAGTCTTCGTCCGCGGGGATTGCACGATGATCGCAGCACCCGTCCAATGTGACGTTGATGGAGTACCGAAGGGGTCGCAATTTCGCAAGAGTATCGCCGAGGGGGTACACCCGCGGCACACCACTAGCTGGGCCCGATGCTCAGGTACCGAGGCCAACAACTACGGCCAGCGCGCGATCGACTTCTCGGAGCTCACCAAACGTGAGCAGCCCATGGGATTCGCCTAGCCGGCTGGGATCGACGGCACCGAGCTGCTCCACCAGCACCCGCGTGCGCTGACCGTCGATCTCCACCTCAGGCCTGAATGAAGCCGGATGGGCGCGCGTCGAGGTTGGCGCGATGATCACCGTGGATAAGCTCAGCAGTTCCTCAGCTTGAAGGACTACCCCGTAATGTTGCCCCGCCTGTTCGTGTCCTCTAGTTCCTCGGGCCGCGCGGAGTCGAAAGACCTCACCCCGCTGCACGAAGGGATTCCATCAACCGCGCCACGCGGGCCTTCTCCATACGATCCTCGCGATCTGCGCTTAGTTGTTTGGCCTCGGCCGCAAGGTCGCCGCGCCGGCTTCGCCTGGCGAGCTCGACGATGGCTTCCCGGACGGCCTCCGACTGGCTCCGACCCGACCCGGTCAGGGATCGCAGCGCTTCCTGAGCCGCCTCATCGAGACGAATCGAAATTGCCTTGTCCACCGCGCAAATGTATCACAATTGTATGACATATTTGCCCGCGCTACTGGATCGTCGGACTTGCCGCCGTCGATCGCCGCATGGTTGCCAAGCGCGACGGGGAGGTGGCTGGGGAGGAAGGATTCGAACCTTCAACCTTCTGATCCAGAGTCAGCTGCGCTACCGTTGCGCCACTCCCCAAGTCTGACCAGGAGCCAGGCCGGGCGAATCATTCTAAGGACGTACCGAGGGCCGGCTACTCTCGGGTGATCACGACGTCAGGTTTGCGGCTCGAG
>VBHJ01000177.1 GCA_005887685.1 Chloroflexota bacterium
GTGATGGACCGCGAATTTGGCCCTGCTTGACCTCTGGAGACCAGGGGATTACCGCCGGGCCACCTGTCCGACCATTGCCGCCCGCACCCCCCAGGAGGCCCGACAGCTGCAAGAGCTCGGAAGCAGGGGCTGCCGTCCGAGAACGCCTTTTATGTTTCCTACGCTCAGGCGCAACCATTACCCCCCGCGCCCACTCTTTATATCAAACGACAAGTGGCTCCAAACCGACGATCTTCATGAACCGCCGCGGACGGAGGAAGGCAACATATGGCGACCATCACGACAGTGGCGGTACGGAGATCCACTACAAGAACTGGGGCAAAGGCCCCAGCCGTGACGATGGCCGCCGGATCGAGTATATCGGACGGGTCGATATCGACCATTTCTCGGGATGAGTGAGGAGGCCGATGATGGTCACATTGAAGATCAACGGTAAATCCCACACCGTCGAGGCGTCGCCGGACATGCCGTTGCTGTGGGCCTTGCGCGATCTTCTCGGCATGAACGGGACCAAGTTCGGCTGCGGCGTCGCTCTCTGCGGCGCGTGCACGGTGCACCTGGATGGCATCCCCAGACGATCCTGCGTGATGCCGGTCGGCGCCGCGACCGGACATTCGATCACCACGATCGAAGGAGTCGGCGCCACGGCCACTGGCAAGCGGGTCCAGCAAGCCTGGCTCGACTTGGAGGTCGTACAGTGTGGCTACTGCCAGTCCGGCCAGATCATGGCCGCCGCCGCGCTGCTCGCGAAGATACCGGCGCCCACCGACACCGATATCGACCACGCGTTGTCGGGGAACATTTGCCGCTGCGGCACCTATCCCCGCATCCGAGAGGCCATCAGGCGGGCGGCTCGCAAACCGGCGACTGCCAAGAAGGAGGGCTGACTATGAGCCAGATGTCGCGTCGCCAGCTCCTTTTTACGGGCGCGGCCGCCGGCGGTGGATTCCTGCTGGGGCTGCATCTCGAGGCGTTGCCGCGCGTGCTGGCAGCAACGGCCAAAGGGACTCAGACCGACTTCGCGCCGAACGCGTTTATTCGCATCGGCAAGGACGGCCGGGTCACGCTGATCATGAACCAGGTCGAAATGGGACAGGGCACCTACACCTCGATGCCCATGTTGATCGCGGAAGAACTGGAGGTGGGACTGGACCAGGTCCACCTCGAGCACGCGCCGCCCAACGACAAGCTGTACGCGAACCCGATGTTCGGCGATCAGGAAACGGGCGCGTCGACCTCGGTGCGAGCGTTCTACGAGCCGCTTCGCCGCGCCGGTGCGACCGTGCGCACCATGCTGGTGGCCGCTGCCGCCGAGACCTGGAGCGTGGACACGGCGTCGTCGACCGGCCGCAAGCTGTCGTACGGCGCGCTGGCCGATAAAGCCGCGAAGCTGCCGGTGCCGGCGCAAGTTGCTTTGAAGGACCCGAAGGATTTCAAACTGATCGGCACCCCCGCCAAGCGACTCGATACTCCGGCAAAGGTGAACGGCAAAGCCGAGTACGGCATCGACGTGCGACTGCCCGGAATGAAGATCGCCACGATCGCTGCGAGTCCAGTAGTCGGCGGCAAGCTGGTCAGCGTCGATGACGCCAAGGCCAGGGCAATCAAAGGAGTGCGCCAGATTGTCCGCCTCGACGACGCGGTTGCCGTCGTGGCAGATCACATGTGGGCGGCCAAGCAGGGACTGGCGGCGCTCGACATTCGCTGGGACGACGGACAGCACGGAAAGATCAACACCGCCGATGTCGTCGAGGGGCTCGCCGCCGCCGCGCAGACGCCGGGCGTGGTCGTGCGAAACGAGGGGAACGCGCCGGCGGTTCTCGCGGGAGCGACGAACAAGCTCGAATCGGTGTACGAGGTTCCCTTCCTCGCGCACGCGACGATGGAGCCGATGAACTGCACGGTCCGCTTGAGCTCGGACCGCTGCGAGATCTGGACGGGCACGCAAGTCATCACGCGCGCCCAGGGGGGAGCCGCCAGGGTCACAGGCCTGCCCCTCGACAAGGTGGAAGTGCACAACCATTACTTAGGCGGCGGCTTCGGCCGGCGCCTCGAGTTCGACATCGTCACGCAGGCCGTGCGAATCGCCCAGCAGGTCGGGGGTCCGGTGAAGGTGATCTGGACACGCGAGGAGGACATCCAGCACGACGTCTATCGGCCGTACTACTACGACCGTATGGCGGCGGCGCTGAATGCGCAGAGCCAGCCGGTCGCATGGATGCACCGGATCGTCGGCCCGTCGATCATCGCCCGCTACCTGCCGGCCGCTTTCAAGAACGGGATCGACATCGACGGGGTGGACGGAGCGGCGCAGCTGCTCTACGACATCCCGGCGATCCGAGTCGAGTACGTGCGACACGAGGAGCCGGCCTTGAATACCGGGTTCTGGCGAGGCGTCGGAGTCACACACAACAACTTCGTGATCGAAAGCTTCGTCGACGAGCTCGCCGCCGCCGCGAAGCAGGATCCTGCCGCGTTTCGCCGGGCCCTTCTCCGCAAATCGCCTCGCGCGATGGCAGTCCTCGACATCGCCACGCAGGCGTCCGGATGGGGAAAGCCGCTGCCCGAAGGCCGGGGTCGCGGCGTCTCGGTGCTTTTCAGCGAATGGGGCAGTTATCTGGCGGAGGTGGCCGAGGTCTCGGTGTCGAAGGCGGGCGAGGTCCGCGTCCACCGGGCCGTCTGCGCAGTCGATTGCGGGACGGTCGTGAACCCGGACACGGTGAAGGCCCAGATCGAGAGCGGGATAGTCTTCGGAATCAGCGGCGCCCTGTGGGGCGGCGTGACGCTCAAGAACGGCCGGGTCGAGCAGTCCAATTTCCATGACGTTCGAGTCATGCGAATCAACGAGACGCCGGCCATCGAGGTGCACCTGGTGCGCAACCTGGAAGCGCCAGGCGGAATCGGCGAACCAGGCACGGCCGTCACCGCTGCCGCGGTGTCGAACGCGGTCTTCGCCGCCACCGGCCGGCGCATCCGGAAGCTGCCGCTCGAGAATCAACTGCGCTCGGCCTGAGGAGGAGACGATGCGGATGTTTTCGCCGATGATCGTGGGCTTGCTCGCGGTTGCAGGAAGTGTCGTCGATGCACCGCACGCCGCTCCCTCCGGGGCGTTCGAACCGATCGCGAGCGTCGTCATGCACCCGAGATGCATCAACTGCCATCAGGACCAATCCCCCCGGCAAGGCGATGCCGGGACCGTTCATCTGCCGCTCGTTGTCCGCGGAAAGGACGGCCACGGCGCCCCTACGCAGCCGTGCCAGACCTGCCATCAGACGACGAACACGGCCGACGGGTTCGTGCCGGGCGTCGAGGACTGGCACCTCGCGCCCTTGTCCATGCTGTGGGAAGGCCGCAGCAAGGAGCAGATTTGCGAACAGATGAAGGATCCGGCGCGCAACGGCGGCCGTCGCACGGGAGAGCAAGTCATCGAGCACATGAAGACGGATCCGCTCGTCCTCTGGGCCTGGGTCCCGGGTAGGCGCACGATTCCTCCGCTCTCGCACGAGAAGTTCGTCGAAGCGCTGGAGACCTGGGTCAAAGCGGGGATGCCATGCCGGTGAACTGAGAACAAGTTGAATATTTGTATTCGCGAACTGAGGATCCGACAGACTTCGCGTCCTGACAGGACGCGAAGCCCGAGGCGAGGACCTCGCGGGCAAGACGCGCCGGGCCGTCGGGTCCGCTGGCGAGGCGGGATCCTCCGGCCGGGATCGGCAGAGAACGGTTTCGGCGGCTTATCGCCGCAAGATGCCGGCAAGAGGGTGGTGGTCAAGTCGGTGGTGACCCAGGGGGCTGCCACCAAGAGATCCAGCCAAAGCCACGCAGATCCGTCTGAGAGCGGTCGCCAAAAGCAGCAACGCCGGAGAACTTCTCTGAAGGCTTGTCTTCTCTAGTTTGCGGGGGCCCGCAATCACCTGCAGGCAACAGGTCGCATTGTTTCCGGTTCGAAGTAGTCGTCTGATGCGGTTCGCGTGGTGGCCCCTTAGGGCCACTATTTCGATTTCGTTAAGGTTTGAACCTGCCCGCGACGGATGGCCGGGGAACGACCTCGCCGATCGCCTGCCCTCTACACCAGCTTCCGATCGGCGGAGAGGCGGTCGCCCATGGCTGATCTGAGCTGGAGCATTACGGTCTGGTGAACCCTCACCTCAAGGAACTGCAGGTGACTCATAACGTAGGCTCGCACGGGCGTTCGGGTCACCACACTAGCTGTGGCCGGGTTGAGCACCATCATGCTGATCTCGCCAAAGAAGTCGTTTGGCCCCAAGGTGCGTCGGTGGGTGCCACTCACGAACACGTCCACCTCGCCGTCCGCGAGCAAGAAGAAGGCATGGTTGCCCATTCCCTCGGTGATGAGCGCGGTGCCCGCAGGAACGATGATTTCGTCCATCTTGGTGGCGAGGAACTGCAGGTCACCGTCGGAGAGACGCGAAAAGAGCGGGATCTCTCGGAGGTTATCGACTGACGTCGTCACTGGTCGCGCCTCAAGTGGAATGCATCATACCATGCGCCGCGTTACAGGCACACGGTGGTGGGTGTCTGCGGCGCTTTCGTGCTCGTGGTCTTTCGACGCTCCGAGTGCTGTCGCATTGGCTCCTAGAGCGGCCAGTGTCTGAGTGGGGTAGATTACGTCACGGGGACGGCGGCCACGGACGGGGCGACCGACGCCGGAGGCCATGGTCCTCAGGAAAACCCGGTCCAATTCCCCACTGTATTCCAGCATCGATTCCCAGCAACCTCTCACGCATAGACGTCATAGAAGGGCTCTGAGACAAGATGGACTCTTGGCCATCATCGGCCAGCTCGCCGCGGTGGCTTGAGCGCGCCCTCTCAGCGCACGCGCCAGGGCACCATGCGCTTCAGGATCCCGTCCCGCAGGACCAGGGTGTGGAACAGGATCGCGGCGAAGTGAGCGAGGAACGTGAGGGAAAAGAGGTCGCGAGGATGGTGTGCGCCTTCCGCAGCACCGCGTACAGCGTGACGCTCGGCGGAAGGATGAACGGGAGATGCACGGAGCCGTAGAGCACGATCGGGTAGCGCGCCGCCGATAGCATCCCCCACCCGACCAGCGGCAGCACGAGCATCAGCCCGTACATCGCGAGCTCCGACGCCGTCGCCACCCGACGCTCCGCCTCCGACATCGAGGCCAGGAATGGCGGCGGCGGATTCAGGCGGCGGTTCACGAAGCGAATGACGACTGTGGCATCCGGCTCCTGCGGCGTTCCGCGTCCGAGTCTGGCAGATTACGTCATAGGGACGGGGGCCACGAGGGGGGCGACCGCCGCCGGACAGTGCTAATGTTGGCTATCCTCATGGGTCCTCCACGAACTGAAGAAGGGGCTTGAAGGAGGTCCGATCATTCCGTTCTTTCGAGCCTCAGCGCCCTGTCGTGTCCACGCCGGGTGCCGAGGCCCTTGCGTGACCAGGCAGGTCCTGAGGGAGGGCCCTCGGAGGGAGGTGGGCCTTTTCGAGAACGGGTTCATGTTGTCTACGCTCGGCTGGTTCCCATCGGCCTCATATTCAAAGGACAACGCGAAAAGCGATTCGCCGATGAAGCTGTCGCGTTCAAGCACGCTCATCCATCGGGTAATGTTGTCGCTCTTGAGCCAGTCCGGAGCCGGGATAAGCTGCACGCCGCAACCAACATCCATGGGCTAGGTGAGGCGAAAGTTCGGTCCCTTCCATGCGGAGTTGAGCGGAGCGACAGTGGCCCAACG
>VBHJ01000178.1 GCA_005887685.1 Chloroflexota bacterium
CTCGAAGAAATAATCCTCGCCTCCCTTTAGGGTGGGAAAGAGGGCGTGCACCGTGAGCAGGAAGCGCGCATGGGCCGCGAGGTCTGCGCCGTCCTCATCGACGAACAGGTCAAGGGCCGTGCGCTGGTTCAGCGCGTTGCGGAGAGCCGCGAGGTCCGCTGGGGGCAGGTCAGGCGCCGTAGCCGCGAGCTCTGGGCCTGGACCGTCCTTCAGCCGCTCGTATTCCTCACGCACGCCCGATTGGTGGTTGTAACGCAGGTGCTGCGCGAGTCCCCACATCAACAGGCCGTCCAGGCGGCGATGGAGGAGCGCCCATACGAAGAATGCCTCTGCGGCCCCGCGCTCGCCGCAGACGTCGAGCGCGTACGCCAGCAGCACGTCCTCCTCGGGCCCGGCGATGAACGCGCCACTTTGCCGCCTCCACCGCCTCGCGGTCAGGAAGGTTTGGGATGCGCTCGACGACCGCGGCCCGGGTCGCGCCGCGCAAAGGCGGGAGGTCGAATTCGCCACTAACGATCTCGTCGCCGACGGCGGCGTATCGCGTCTCGGCGCCGGCGGACGTGACGCGCAGGACGTTGGTCCCACGCAGGTAGCTCAGGGTTTCGCCGTCGCGCGCGAAGAAGTAGGCCAGCACCTGGCCGTTGCCGACGGGAGCGACGAGCTTCATCTCCCCGCCGCCTTCATCTCCGCGACGATCCGCAGCACGCCGTCGGCGTGCTCGATGTCCTCGACGGGCGTGGGCAACGCCAGGCGCCAGTTGGGGAACTCGTCGATCGTGCCCGGGACGTTGGGTCTCTCGTGCACCCCGAGCGCATCCTCCATCGCGACCAGCACGATGCGCGGCCGTCCGCGCGCCAGGTGGCGATAGGCGGCGACCGCAACCTCCACCGGTGGGGTCTCGTCGGAAAGATGCGTCAGGCTGACCAGCTTGTCGCGCAGGTGATGCAGGCGATGCTCTGGTTCGCTGCGCGTCCAGATGCCGGCGATCGTCGGCAGGTCGTGCGTGCCGACGGCCGCCACCGCGTCATGCGGCCAGCGTCCGGGCTCCGAACCTTCGAACCACACGAGGCGGTAGGACAGCGAGCCCTTCTTGCGTAGGTGCCCGCGCACCGTCGGCTCGACCAGGCCCAGGTCTTCGCCGATCACGAACGCCTTCGCGCGTCGGCTTTCGTTGGCGAGCAGCGACAGGAGGATCGGAGCCGGGTACTTCACGTACGCGCCTTGCGCCGCGGTCATCCCATCGGGGATCCAGAAGAGGCGGAACAGCCCCATCACGTGGTCCAGCCGGATGCCGGCCGCGTGACGTCCGGCGCTGCGGATCGCGTCGATGAACGGCTCCCACCGCGCGCGGCCGAGGAGCCAGGGATTGAACGGCGGCAGGCCCCAGTCCTGGCCGTCGCGGAAGAATTCGTCGGGCGGCGCGCCGACGCGCATGTGGGGAGCGAGGTAGTCGCGCCATCGCCAGGCGTCAAACCCATCCGACGCAAAGCCGACGGACACGTCGGTGATGAGACCGATCTCGCGCGAGGCTCGGGCAAGCTGCCGGTCGACGTGGAACTGGAGCCACTGGTGATAGGCGACGCGCTGGGGATCCGGCTCAGCTCTGTCGTGCGGCCAGCTCCGCCAGGCGGGACCGTGGGATTCGCAACTGACGTTGAAGGCGGCGAATTCGCGCAGCGCGCCGCCCTGCCCGCGGACGTATGAGTCCAGGCCCCTGGGGCTCGGAGCGACGCGAAAAACCTGCTCGAGCGCCCGCATCTTCAACTGGAAGACCCGGTCGTAGTCGATGCGGCGCTCGGCGTTGAGGGAGCGCGCTTCGTCGCGCAGTGCGGCGAGCTCGACGGACTCTGCGCCCTCGACGTCTTCGACACGGAGGTAGACCACGTTGCGAAAGCGACGTGTCGATGCGTAGTACGGCGAGGGTTGATAGGGAAGCGTGGGGGTCTGAGCGCCGAGTGGGTTGAGCAGGATCAGCGATGCTCCGGCCTTGCGCGACCAGCGCGCAAAGCGCTTCAGGTCGGCGAAGTCGCCGACACCCCAGCTGTCGCGCGAGCGCAGGGCGTACAGCTGCACCGCCCATCCCCATGTGCGCTCAGGTGCCGGGGCGCAAGGCTCGTCGGGCAGCTTCGGCCCGCGCAATCGCGGTGGGCGCTCGGCCGTCGCGCCCATGGCGTCGAAGATCGCGCGCTCGACCTCCGGCGGCGTCTCTACGACGTCGCCCTGCCACCCGTGATAGGCGGGCAGGATCCCCCAGCGTCGGGCGCGCTCGGAAGTCAGGCCAATGCCCGGAACGGTTCAGGCTGAAAGTCGGCGAGGGCCTCACTCCAACCCGCGAGCGCCTGCATGACGGCCGGATCGTCTCGCACCAGCCACGACAGGTGGCGCAACGCGTGCTCGAGCACAGCATCGACGCCGATCGTCTTCGGCGCGGCCATGGCTTCGCCCCGCGCAAGCTCGGCGCGCTTCACCGGCGTGATGGCCAGCGAATCCGGAGGGAGCCTGGTGGGCTTTTGGACGACGGCGACATACGTGAGGATGATCCGGCCTTCCTCGTGCCGCCACGACGTGGAGTGCACGACGACCGGCGCGAGCGGATACCACTTCAGGACGTCCAGGACGACGTCGGCCGGCGTTGCCGAGGGCGGCAACCCCACTCGCAGCGAATCGGCGTGCAGGGGCTTCATCCAGAACAGCGCCCCATCGCTGAGACCGACGGGAAGCACCTCGAGGGTCTGGGCCGTGAACTTCGGAGACCACGCAGTAGAAGAGATCGGCGGACCGATCGCCTCGATGAGGGACGCGAGCGGCGGTTTACTTCTTCGGGCCATCGTCCTCGACGATGCGCCAGATCGCGCGGACCTGGGCCGGCGTGATCTCCTGCTGGTGCTCGGATCGCCCGTGCTCCTGGATCTTCGAGACGACCTCAGACCTGGAGCCGCGCGTCGTCCATCCGCACCTGCACGTGACTTCCATCAGCACGCCAAGAGACTACATAAAGAGGGCGTACCATGCCGCTCATGGCGATCGCCGAGGACCTCGAAGTCGCGTCCTTTCTGAAGGGTCAGCCGAAGAAGCTTTTCATTGGCGGCCGCTGGGTCGACTCGTCGGGCGGAAAGACGTTCGCCACGTACGACCCCGCGACCGGCGACGAGCTGGCGAAGGTGGCGGAAGCGAACGCCGAGGACGTGGACCGCGCGGTCGCCGCCGCCCGCAAATCCTTTGACCGCGGCACCTGGCGGGAGCTTCCTCCCGCGGAACGCGCCAAGGTGCTGTGGAAGATCGGCGACATGATCGAGGAGCGCGCGACGGAGCTTGCGCAGCTCGAGACGCTCGACAACGGCATGCCGATCAATGACGCGCTGCTCTTCCATGTGCCGCTGGCGGCGGCGACATTCCGCTACTACGCCGGTTGGGTCACCAAGCTGGATGGGGCGACGCAGCAGGTCTCGCTGCCGGGCAAATACCTGAGCTATACGCTGCGCGAGCCGGTGGGCGTCGTCGGTCAGATCATCCCCTGGAACTTCCCGCTCATGATGGCGGCCTGGAAGCTGGCGCCGGCACTGGCCTGCGGCAACAGCGTGGTGTTGAAGCCCTCCGAGGAGACCCCGCTCAGCGCCCTGCGCCTGGCCGAGCTGCTGCAGGAGGCGGACCTGCCGGACGGCGTCGTCAACGTCCTTCCCGGATTCGGCGAGGTCGCCGGCGCGCGGCTGGCGTCACATCCCGACGTCGACAAGATCGCGTTCACCGGCTCCACGGAGGTCGGCAAGCTCATCGCGAAGGCGTCGGCGGACAGCAACCTCAAGCGCGTCAGCCTCGAGCTCGGCGGCAAGTCGCCCAACATCGTGTTCGCCGACGCGGACCTGGACAAAGCGGTGTCGGGCGCTTTCTTCGGCATCTTTTTCAACCAGGGCCAGGTGTGCTCGGCTGGGTCCCGGCTGTTCGTGCAGGAGAAGGTCTATGACCAGACGCTGGACGAATTGCTGAAGACTGTGGCCGACACGCGGATCGGCCCGGGCATCGACCCGGTGAACCAGATGGGCCCGCTCGTGTCGAAGACGCAGATGGAGCGGGTGCTCGGCTACATCCGGGCCGGCACCCAGGAGGGCGCGCGGCTGATGGTCGGGGGCGACCGGCCGCCTGGCCTCGATCGCGGCAACTTCGTCAGGCCGACGGTCTTCGCCGACGTCGACGGCAAGATGCGGATCGCCCGGGAGGAGATCTTCGGGCCGGTGGTGGCGGCGATCCCGTTCAGCGACGAGGAGGACCTCGTCGCGAAGGCGAACAGCACGATCTACGGGCTGGTCGCGGGAGTGTGGACGCGGGACG
>VBHJ01000179.1 GCA_005887685.1 Chloroflexota bacterium
CGGCTCCGAGCCAAGCCACCACCACGTGACCGTTGGCGTCGGCAGCCACCCAGGGGAAGACATTGGCCTTGCCCCGGGTCGCACCCTGATTGACAATGCGAGCGGGAGTCCAGGTCTTGCCGTGGTCGCCCGAGGAGGTGAAAAGGATGTTGCTGTTGTCGGACCACACGGAATAGAGAAAGCCGAACTGATCCACGGCCAGCGCAGGGAAGATATTGTTATTCCTCGCCCCCGGGGGGCCGGTGTAGACCTTGTAATCGGTGAACATGAACGCGGGCAGGCCGAGCTTCGCGTCAATCGAGACTCCGACGTAGGCGGAACGCATCGGCGCTCCGCTAATGTTGTTTTCCAAGGCATCATTCGGCGCCACGAACAGTTGGTACAGGTTGCCGCGGCTGGAGCAGCTGCTGTGGTCGATCTTGATCTGTGCCGCGAGGTTCGCCGTTGAGAGCGGCGTTGCAGCCCCCGCTGCCGGGAAGGTCGCCAGATCAATGGCCTCGCCGAATCCGTTCACATAGCTGGCGCCGCCATCGTTGGAGCGCTGGACCTCGATGTTGAACGTGGTAACATCGTGGTAGACGAGATAGCCCGTTTGTGCGTCGATGGCATCGTTCCACTGGCGGTCGTCCCCCCCGATCAGGGCCCCCAGGACGTTCGGTGTAGAGAAGTCATCGCCGCGATCGGTTGAGTGCGTTGCCGTTACGCCCGGCGCCAACAGCAGGCTGGTCAGGGGCAGGTTGGGAATATGGGTGATCGGGTCCGGGCCATTGACGGCGATATCAGCATCGCCGCCACCGGGCGCGAGCCCGAGATTAATCGGATCACCGACGTTCTTAGCGCACCCTCCCCCCGTGAAGCCGTAGATTCCGCAGTTGTCGGGCTGACCCTCATACTTGAAGGGGAGCGTTTGGTTGCTGTTGGGCGCCCCGTCTAGCCCGCCGTTCCAGCGCCACAGATCCACGCCTCCGGGAACACCACGGATGGAGACGACGTAGGCCGTCCCCTGGGCATCGACGCGGTCCCCGGGCTCTACTCCCTGGACGATGAACGCCAGCGGGCTCTCACCGGTCGGCACAGGCGCCAGTTGCGGCAGGCACAGGCTCTGGTTGGGGCTGAAAGGCGCGCTGCCGGTGCCAACGAACGGCGGAATGGCCTCGGGCATCGGCTTACCGGACGCATCCGTACGACTACTCGGACAGTTGCGTTCGTTGGCTGTGGTTTGAGCATGAACGGCGGGGGCGGCAAGCGGCAAGGTGCTTGCAACAACAATGGGCATCAGGAGCTTGCTCATCGTTTTTCTCCTTACGCTCGTCGGGGGGTAAGAGGTGACGCCACGCTGTTCATGCGTGTGCCACGTGGGGCGCAACCCCAGTGGGAAGCGGCGAACCAGGTTGATCGGGCCGCTCGATCCAAGGGATGCGCCCGCAAGCCGTTCGCATCTCACGTGCCAAGGAAAAGGGTGGCCCGCGCCCAGCTACGTGATGCGTCGCGGCCACACCCCGGTTAGGGGCTATCGCCGGGCATTGCTACCTTTATGATCCAGCAGCAAGTTCGCCACATGCGTCGTCGCTCCGGTTTCACGCTGATCGAGCTCCTGGTCGTGCTCATTCTCATGGGCCTCGCGGCGCTGCTGGTTGCGCCCGCACTGCTCCCGCCCCACCGGGAGCACTCTGCCCTCGACGCCCTGCTCAGCAGCACTCGCGAAGTCGCTGCGCGCCGCGGCCAAGTCGTCTACCTGCATATCGATCCGATTGGCCAATGGCGGATGGAGGCCGGGGCGAATCCACGCGAGGGAACGCTCGCCACCGGGCGTGTGCAGCCGTTTGTCACTGCCCCGGTCACGCTTATGGTGTCGCCGCTAGGGAGCTGCGCCTTCGACCTGCGGAGTGCGGCAGCGGCGGACGCCGTGGCGCTCGACCCTCTCACGTGCGAGATCCGGACACGGTGACGCGGAACGGGAGGCGGGCTTATTTCCAGTTCGTGATGTCGGCGTCCTCGTCTTCGCCACCCGGCTGCCCATCGCGACCGAGCGTGGAGAGGTCGTACCCCGTGGAGTTGTGCTCGCCGGGACTCTTGTAGATGTAGGGCCGGCCCCAGGGGTCGAGCGGGACGGCTTTCTTCAGATAGGGTCCGCGCCAGCTGAGTGGGATCGGCTCCCGCGTGGGCTTCTCCTGCAGGGCCTCCAGGCCCTGCTCGCTTGTCGGATATGATCCGTTATCCAAGCGGTAGTTGTCGAGCGCCAGGCCGAGCAGCTCGATCTGGGTGCGCGCGG
>VBHJ01000180.1 GCA_005887685.1 Chloroflexota bacterium
GAAGCTAGGTAGGGGAACCACACCGGCAAGGACGCCCCATCGGGTGTGGCGACGCCGCAACATGGGGTCTTTCATCACTGTTGAGTTGCCGCAACACTGCCTATGGCCGGTTGGCCGAACTGTCTGTGAGCGCAGCACTTGCCGCAGCGTTCTGCAGCGCAACAGTCGGCCCGATCTGTGCCTGAAGTTCTCGGCAACCTCCAACGACGGCGTGGGGTCCAAGCCGGACCGTTCGCGACGCCGCCGTCCGCGAGGGGGATCCCAATGGCTACTACACGCCCTGGATTCTCTACGAAACGTAGCGTGGCTGAGGTCTACGGCCGGGCTGCTGAATCGCACGCCTCGCTCGACGCCGACATCATCATTGC
>VBHJ01000181.1 GCA_005887685.1 Chloroflexota bacterium
TCAAGCACGCGCCGGACCCCGTGTTCGTGTCGGACCTCGAGGGGAAGATCCTGCAGGCCAACGACGCCGTGTCCGCGCTCCTCGGTTTCCGCCCGGACGAGCTGCTTGAGCAGTCGCTGTCGCGCTTCATCAGCCCCGAGGAAACCCGGGAGTTCACGGCAGCGCTGCGGGAGGTCGTGGAGCGGGGCGTCACCCGCAACGCCCGGCTCAACCCCCGGAGCGCGAGCGGCGAGGTAATCCCCACGACCCTCAACGCCTCGGCGCTGCGCAACCCGGACGGTAAGGTGATCGGTGCCATCGGGATTTTGCGGGACATGCGGGAGCTGGACAAGGCCCGGGCCTACGCCGAGAGCTTGATC
>VBHJ01000064.1 GCA_005887685.1 Chloroflexota bacterium
CTTGGGATGACAGGGCAGCTGCGGCTCGTCGATGCAATGACTCCAGTTGAGAAACACACGCACGCGATTTTCACGTTAGGTAACGAGGTTTGGAACAGCCCCTCCGGCGCTTCGCGCCACCTGCGGGGCAAGCCCGATAAGGACGCGCAAGGCGCGCCTACTGATCGCCCCATGAATGGGGAGGACAGCAGCAAGCAGCTGCGCTACCGCGATCCGCGACGGTTTGGACGCCTTCTTCTGGGGACGCAGGAAGCATTGTTGTTTGCAAAGAAGATGCCGCTTCTCGGCCCGGAGCCGATCGACCCTGAATTTGCCGCCGACGAGCTCTACCGGCGCTTGCGGAAAAGGCGCACCGCGCTGAAGGCCTTCCTGCTCGACCAGGGCGCCATCGCCGGCGTCGGGAACATCTACGCCGACGAGTCGCTCCACCGCGCCCGCTTGAGACCCGACCGGATCGCAGGCACGGTCAGCAAAAGATCGGCGCGGCGCCTGCACGAGTCGCTGCGCGAATCTCTGCGCATCGCCATCGCGAACCGAGGCAGCTCCGTCGACACATATAGGGACGCGTGGGGAGAGATCGGCGGCCAGCAGGAGAAGCTGCTCGTCTACGGGCGTGCGGGTGAGCCGTGCTTCACGTGCGGCCGACCATTGAGCTCGATCCGGATCGCCGGCCGCACGACCGTTTTCTGCCGCCGTTGTCAGCACTGATCCCGCGGCTTTTTGGGATCGCTGTCCTCGGCGTCGCGTTCATCGCGCTGACAATCGCGATCACGGCCGGCGCGTTCACCGGCCTCGATCTGCAGGTCGCGCAGGCGATGCACGACGCGTGGCAGCCGTCGCTGCACCCGATCCTCCAGGCGATCGCGGAGCTCGGAAGCATTGAGCTGACGGCGATCCTGATGCTCGGGCTCCTGATCTTTCTCTGGCAGGGTGGCTTCGGCTCCGATGCCTTCGTGGTGCTCGTTTTCTTGGCCGCCGAAGCTTTCGAGCTCTTTTACAAGTACAACCTGCACCAACCGGGCCCGCCGCGGGCGATCATGCAGGCGGACGGCCCGAGCCTCAGCGAGCTGTTCAACGGAAGCCTCGGTGGAAACAGCTTTCCCAGCGGACACATGATGAGGACGGTGCTGGTGTACGGACTGCTTGCATTCGTCGTGCGCCGCCTGTCACCGTCGCCGCTGGTCCGCTCGCTTGCCGTGCCGGTTGCGATCGTGATCATCGTGGTCATGGCATTCGACCGGCTGTATCTCGACGTGCACTGGGAATCCGATGTCGTCGGCGGGCTGCTCCTTGGTGCGATCGCTCTGGTCGCGGGCACCGTCTGGCTCGATCGGCCCTTGAAGGCCGAGAATTAGTCAATGGAGAAAGCCGTGCTCATCATGGTCACGACAGGCGGCCGTGACGACGCGGAGCGGCTGGGAGAGGCGCTCGTGGTCGAGCATCTCGCGGCGTGCTGCTCCGTCATTACGACGGTCCATTCCATTTACTACTGGGACGATCAGCTTCAGCGCGAGCACGAGGCGCTGCTATTGATCAAGACGCTGGAATCGCGCGCGCCCGCCGTTCAAGAGTTCGTCCGCACACACCACACCTACCAGCTCCCGGAGATCCTGCAGGTGCCGATCGAAGGGGGGTCGTCCGCCTACCTCGATTGGCTTCAAACTCAAGTATCCAAACCGGGCCGATAACCGTTACTGGGTGTTAAGTCACAGACCTTAGACTGCGGGGAAAGGAGGGGCGGGCTGGCTACTCTCGTTACTGATCCCAGCGAACCGAGCGGCTCCAAACGCCGCCGTCGCCGCTCGCGCCGGGACGCGAGGGCGACCGTCCCGACCAACGGCGAGAACGGCGAGAACGGCTCCGCGCACGAAGCCGCCGAAGCCACCGCCGTCCTGGTGGAGGATGCGGCTCCGGCCGCGCCGCCGGTCCCGGTTCTGGTCCTGGAGGCCCCTGTGGCTTTGCCGGAGGCGCCCCCCGTCGACGAGTTCAGGGACCT
Source organism: Chloroflexota bacterium (assembly GCA_005887685.1). GTDB lineage: Bacteria > Chloroflexota > Dormibacteria > Dormibacterales > Dormibacteraceae > 40CM-4-65-16. The sequence goes on from VBHJ01000064.1 coordinate 1,997, forward strand.
CCTCGGCCAGGCGGTCGGGCTGCGCCTGGATGCGGTCTCGCGGGAGTTTGGCGGCCGGCACGAGATGCACGTGGCGGCTCTCCGCAACGTGACCCTGGACATCGGCCCGGCCGAGTTCGTCGCGATCGTCGGCCCTTCCGGGTGCGGCAAGAGCACCCTGCTCTCCCTGATGGGCGGCCTAGACCGCCCGACGTCCGGGCACGTCTACGGTGCGGGCCTGCCCCTGGGCGAGCTGCCGGACCGGGACCTGTCGGACTACCGCCTGCAGCGCGTCAGCACGATCTTTCAGACCTTCAACCTCATCCCGTCGATGACGGTCGAGGACAACGTGGCGCTTCCCCTCACGCTGGCCGGTGTCGAGCTCGAGGAGCGCCGGCGCCGAGCGCGCCACCTCCTCGAGCTGGTCGGCCTGGAGAAGCGTGGGCGGACCCGCGCCGGGCGCCTGTCGGGCGGGGAGCAGCAGAAGGTCGCGGTGGCGAGAGCCCTCGCCAACCGGCCCGGTCTGATCCTGGCCGACGAACCGACCGGCAGCCTGGACTCGACCGCAGGCGAGGGCGTTCTGGCGCTGCTCGAAGACCTGAACGCCCGCGGCGCCACGGTCGTGCTGGTGACCCACGACCCGGAGGTCGCGCGCCACGCCAGGCGAGTGGTCCGCATGATCGACGGCAGCGCGATCGAGCTCGAAGCCGGCAAGCCGACGGTGCGCAGCCAGGAGCCGCTCGACCCCGCGCCGCGCCTGCACTGGCGCGACACGATGAAGGTGGGGCTCGGCAGCGCCGGGAGGCGCCCGCTGCGCACGACCCTGACCACGACCGGCGTCGCCATCGGGATCGCGGCTTTGAGCCTGATCGTGGCGCTGGCGGGCGGCCTGCAGCAGGCGCTGGACGCACCGGCTCTCGCCACCAGCCAGGTGCACCAGGTCGCCGTCTACCCGGTGGCGGGTGCGCGAACCCCAGCCTTCGACGCAGCGACGCTGGCGACGCTGTCTCAGCTGCCGCACGTGCGCGCAGCGTGGGGCGAGATAGGGATGACGGGCACGTTCAGCGTTGCCGCACCGGCCGCGGGAGCCGCGCCGGCCGCAGCCCCCGCGGGCGCGGTCGTCTCCTTGCCCCCGCTGCGGTCGTCGAGCACGGTTCCGACCCTGACGGCCGGGCGCATGCCGAGCTCCGACATCGCGACCGAGATATTGCTCACGGACAGCGAAGCCGTCGCCCTCGGCTACAAATCGCCGCCCGGCGCCGTCGGCACGCGGGTCAAGTTCACGGCCACGTCGGGAGCCATGGTTCCGGCGCTGACGCCCAACCAGGTGACGCAGCCCGTGTCGATGACCTTCCTTGTGGTCGGAATCATCTCCACCGACTTCATGCCCGCGGGCACGCCCGGCGCGCTCGTGCCCAATCAGACGATGCGTGTCTACTGGACCACTCTGTCCGGGCCGAATGGATGGAAGGGCAGCGAGTATTACAGCGTCACCCTGCTCGCAGACTCAGGCCTTTCGGTGGAGAGCCTCCGGCGGCGCGTCGATGCTCTGGGTTTTCAGACCCAGACGTTCGGTGACCAGTTCCGGAACTTCGAAGACCTGCTCGGCAAGATCAAGGTCGCGCTCCTGGGTGTGGCGATCGTCGCGCTGCTGCTCGCCTGTCTCGGCATCGCGAACACGATGTACACCGCGGTCCTGGAGCGGACGAAGGAGATCGGATTGCTGAAGGCGCTTGGAGCCCGGTCACGTGACGTGTTGCTGCTGTTTCTCGCCGAGGCGGCCGGCATCGGGCTCGCGGGCGGGGTGGTGGGGGCGCTGGTTGCCGTCGGCCTCGGCCGGCTCGGCAACGCGGCGGTCGACCGGCTGACGCAATCGGTGACCAACTCGAGCTTTGACGTTTTCCATCCAGATCAACGTGCCGGTGCTGCTCGTGGCCGTGATGCTCGCCGCGCTGTTGAGCATGGTCAGCGGTCTGCTGCCGGCGTTGCGCGCCGCCCGCCAGGACCCCTCTCGCGCGTTGCGATACGAGTAGTTGAGGGCTTCCGCCTACCCGCTGATCGACGCGGACGAGGCGGCGGTGCTCGTTCTCCAACACACAAGACCTGGTCGCTGAGGCGCCTCTCCCGGCATTTCCCTCGAGCGCCGTCGACGGCTTTGCGCTGCGGGCCTCGGACGCCGGCAAGACACTGCGAGTGGTCGGCGAGTCCGCCGCGGGCCGTCCGTTCCAAGGCGCCATTCCGCCCGGGTCGGCGGCCCGCATTCTGACCGGCGGGGTCCTGCCCGAGGGCGCGGACTCCGTCGTGATGGTCGAAGACGTGCAGCTATCGGGCGACACAGTCACGGTGCCGGGGCCGCTCAAGGCCGGCGCGAACTTCCACAAGGTCGGCGATGACCTGAAGCCCGGCGACCGGATCCTCGCCGCGGGCACCCAGCTGGGCGCGGCGGAGATCGGAGTCGCGGCCGCGACCGGCCGCGCGAGCCTGCCGGTGCGGCGCCGGCCGCGCGTGGCGCTCATGTCGACCGGGGACGAGCTGGTCGAGGTGGGGAACAGGCCGGGGCCCGGCCAGATCCCGGACTCGAATCGCTGGGCGTTGCTCGCGGCCCTCCGCGAGGCGGGCGCCGAGGTGAACGTGCTGGGTATCGCACCCGACGAGGCCGAGCCACTGCGCGCGCTCGTGGTCGACGCGCTGGGCGATGCCGACGCGCTGGTGACCTCCGGAGGCGTGTCGGTCGGCACGCACGACCTGGTCAAGCCGCTGCTGGAGTCACTCGGCACCGTGCATGTCGGCAGGGTCAAGCTGAAGCCGGGCAAGCCTTTCACCTTCGCCACCCTCGGCCACGCCCCTCTCCCTGACCCTCTCCCCTGGGGGGAGAGGGTAGCTTTTGGGTTGCCGGGTTTTCCTGTTTCGTCCTTGGTCACGTTCGAGGTCTTCGTCCGGCCCGCGCTGCGCAAGATGCAGGGTTTCGCTCAGCTCCACCGGCCGACCCTGCCTGTCCGCCTCGGGTACGACGCTCGGCCCACCGCCGATCGCACCGAGTACCAACGGGTCACGCTGCGCCGCGATGGCCTGGAGCTGATCGCGGAAACCACCGGCTCTCAGTCATCCTCGCGTTTGATGTCGCTTGCCGGCGCCCACGCCCTGGTCAAGGTCCCGGCGGGAGACCAGGGCATCATTGCCGGATCGATTGTCGAAGCGATGATCCTTTCGCTGCCCTGATCTCCGGTTAGTCCGGACACAGCGCGCTGATAGCGGGGCCAAACTTCGGATAGTCCGGACTATCCGGGGAAGTACCTCCGGCGAACGTTTGTGCGCCTTAGAATTAGCTTCCTCCGAATGCCTACTCCCTTTCGTGTCGACGCACCCTTCAAGCCCGCCGGGGACCAGCCGCAGGCGATCGCGGAGCTTGTCGAAGGCGTCCGTGCCGGCCTGTCCCAGCAGGTCCTTGCCGGTGTGACGGGAAGCGGCAAGACCAACGTCATGGCCTGGGCGGTGGAGCAGCTGCAGCGCCCAGTCCTCGTGTTGAGCCCGAACAAGACACTGGCCGCCCAGCTGTGCGCGGAGTTCCGGCGCCTCCTGCCCGACAACGCGGTCGAGTACTTCGTCAGCTATTACGACTACTACCAGCCCGAGGCCTATATCGCGCGCACCGACACGTACATCGAAAAGGATTCGAGCCGCAACGACGACATCGACCGCATGCGCCACTCGGCCACGCAGTCTTTGCTCACGCGCCGCGACGTGCTCGTCGTGGCGAGCGTGAGCTGCATCTACGGCATCGGCTCCGTCGAGGACTACATGGGCGAGTCGCTGCACGTCGAGAAAGGACAGGCGATCCGGCGCGAGGTGTTCCTGCGCAAGCTGACGGAGATGCTCTACGAGCGCAACGACTACGACCTCGCCCGCCTTCGATTTCGCGTGCGCGGCGACGTGGTCGACCTCGTTCCGGCCAGCGAGGACAAGGTTTATCGCGTCGAGTTCTTCGGCGACGAGGTCGAACGCATCCAGGAGCTGGATGCCGTCACCGGCGAGATCCTCGGTACGAAGAACGAGTTCACCGTCTTCCCCGCATCGCACTACGTCACGCCGGCGGACAAGTTGCGCCTCGCGATGGCCGACATCGAGGTCGAGCTCGAGGAGCGGTGCAAGTGGTTCGAGGAGCACGGCCGGCTGCTCGAGGCGCAGCGTCTCCGACAGAGGACGAACTTCGACCTCGAGATGATGCGCGAGACGGGGACCTGCGCCGGCATCGAGAACTACTCGCTGCATCTGACGCGCCGCAAGCCAGGCGAGGCGCCTTACACGCTGATGGACTTCCTGCCCGACGATGCGCTGATCTTCGTCGACGAGTCACACGTCGCCGTGCCGCAGATCGGCGGCATGCTCGGGGGGGACCGCTCGCGCAAGGCGGCGCTGGTCGAATACGGGTTCCGCCTGCCGAGTGCGTTCGACAACCGCCCGTTGAGCTTCGAGGAATGGGAGGAGCGCGCGAACAACGTGATCTATGTCACCGCTACGCCCGGTCCGTATGAGACTCGTCGCGCGCAGCGCACGGCGGAGATGATCGTCAGACCGACCGGCCTCGTCGACCCGACGGTCGAGGTCCGCCCCACCGAAGGCCAGATCGACGACCTGCTCGCGGAGGTCAAGAAACGCACCGGGCTGGGGCAGCGCTCACTCGTGACGACGCTGACCAAGCGCTTCGCCGAAGACCTTGCCGACTACCTGCGCGAGTACGGCGTCAAGGTTCGTTATCTCCACTCCGAGCTTGATGCGATGCAGCGCATCGAGGTCCTCACGGCCTTACGCACGGGCGAGGTCGACGTGGTCGTGGGCATCAACCTCCTGCGCGAAGGTCTCGACCTGCCGGAGGTCGCGTTCATCGGCATCCTCGACGCGGACAAGGAAGGCTACCTGCGCGCCTACCGGTCGTTCATCCAGATCATCGGGCGCGCCGCGCGGAACGTCGAAGGACACGTCGTCATGTACGCCGACTCGATCACCGATTCCATGCGCCAGGCGCTGGACGAAACCGACCGCAGGCGCGCCAGGCAGGTCGCGTACAACACGGAGCACGGGATAACGCCGGAGAGCGTGAAGAAAGCCATCTACGCCCTCGAGATCAATGAGAACGACCTCCAGGCGGACGCGATCGAGATCATGGCGGGCGCGGGTGTCCCGCGTGAAGACCTGCTGGCCATCGTGCGCGACCTCGAGAAGGAGATGCGCCGGCTGTCCAAAGAGTTGCAGTTCGAGGATGCGGCTCGGGTGCGCGACCGGATCATCAAGCTGCGCAGGCGTCTGTCGGGCGAGGATGAATCCAAGGAAGACGATGGCGAGGTCGCGCTGGCGATCGCCGCGGCTCCGAAACAAAAAACGACGATCCGTAACTGGAGAAAGACACGACGCGGTCCCTGAGGCTCGGCCAGAAGCCCCTCGCCGGATCTTCGGCGCCCATGCGGCCGATCTCCGGGTTCAGCTCCTGCGCTGCTCGCTCACGCATCTTTTGATGCGCTCGCTCCGCTGCTCGTCGCTTCACCCGGATCTCGGCCACCTGGATCGCCGAATCTCTCGGCGAGGTCTTCCGTCCGAGCCTCTAGGCGATCTGGCCCTCGACGATGCTTCTCATCAGCCCGAGCACTCGCTTGCGCGAGCCGCGCAGCACCGGGAGGTTCGCGAGGCCGATCAGGCGAACGATCAGGTCGGTCGTCTCGTCGATCACCTCGAGCGTGCGCAGCCGGCCTGGAGATCGATCGAAGATCCAGAAATACAGGATGCCCATCTGGTAGAGCCACAGGGTCAGCGGAAGCATGTCGGCGACGTCTGCCGGGATGCGCGCGTCCGAGCCGCGCACGACGTCCGCGTAAAGGGCCACGACCTCGTCGCGCAGCGGCTTGGCGGCGGCGCCGAAGGGATTGAGCGGACTCGAGGGGTTCGCCACGGTGCTGAAGATGGAGCCGGCCACCGCGTGGAACGGTTCGCAGGTGACGATGACGGCGCGCATCGTGCCGCGCAGACGAGCCGCCAGGTCTTTCTCGCGGAGGAGCAAAGGCGCGATGGCCGCGGAGTGGAGCTCGTGCGTGTGGCGGTAGAACTCGAGCACGAGGTGCTCCTTGGAGGGGAAGTAGTGGTAGGAGCCGCCGAGCGAGACGCCGGCCCGCTCGGCGATGGCGCGCATGGTGGTCGCCTCGTAGCCGCGTTCCTGGAACAGGTCGAGGGCGGCCTGGAGAATCACCGCCCTCGAGCTCTCGCCGCGTCGGGTTTTGGGAGCTTCGATCGCCAACTCTCGACCCTAAGCGCCTGGAATCGGTTGGTACGGGTTGTAGTTGACCGGCAGCGGCGCTTTCTGGCGGAGGGGGCGGCGGATGATGTGGAACACGAGCAGGTTGAAGAAGTGCATCGTTCCCAGCACCAGGAGGGCGACGCCCAGGCGCGTCACGGTCTCCTGGAGCATGTCGGGCAGGGAGGCGGGGGCGCCGCCGGCGTTGATCAGGAGCGCCACGGCTCCGAAGTTGATCAGGTAGAACCCGACCACCAGAAGCGTGTTGACAGAGTCGGCCAGGCCGTCTTCCTTGAACACGGAGACCAGGAACGGCCGGCCGTTGCGAAAGAGCGTTCGGCCCACCCAGACCGTCAGCGCACTGCTGGCGGCGATGTAGATCAGGTAGTCGATCAGGCGGAGACTCATCGGTATCACCCCACTTATTTGAACTTGAACATGTTCAACTCAGAGCCTAATTGAGTCGAATCCGAATGTCAAGAGAAAACGAACATGTTCAATTTGCCAATCCGGGCCGTGCGCGAGCTCTCCTCGAGGCGGCCCCCGACGGCTGGATGGAGACCCTTGGCGCCAGGATCACGGAGGCGGAACCGGGCCGGGTCGTCCTGGAGCTGGTCGCCGGTCCGCAGCACCGCCACGGCGGCGGCGTGGTCCAGGGCGGCGTGATCACCCAGATCGCCGACGCCGCCATGGGGATGTCCCTCGCGACGCTCCAGGAAAACGGCGTCTGGAACACCACGATCGAGCTGAAGATCAACTTCCTCCGGCCCGCCGTGAAGGGGCGGCTTCGCGCCGTCGGCCGGGTGATCGAGATGCGCCAGACCCTGCTGTTCAGCGAGGCCGACGTGTTCGACGAGGCAGATCGGCTGATCGCCCGGGCCTCGTCGACCTGCATGCCGGTGCCGGAAGGCCAGGGCCGTGAGTAGCAAGACCACCTCCCGGGCGTGGCAGTGGCTTGGGATTGGCCTGGTTGAGCTCGGTGAGGGCAGCGCGACCGTCGAGATGACGCCGTCGGAAGACATGGCGAACCACGCCGGATTCGTCCACGGTGGCATGATCACGGCGCTGGCCGACTCGGCCATGGGCCGCAGCCTGCGCACCCTGGTGCCAGGCGTCGCCCGCGCGATGAGCTTCGACCTCAAGCTCAACTTCATCTCGGCGGCGAAGGTTGGAGAGAAGCTGGTCGCGGTGGGCAACGTCGTCCACGCCGGGCGCCGGACCGCGGTGACCGAGTGCAGGGTGGAAGCGCCGGGTGGGCGCCTGGTGGCGACGGCCAGCGGTACGTTTGCGATCACCAGAGAAAAGGGGATAACCGAAGGTTCCAATGCCGACTGACCAGATCACGATCCGCGGGGCGCGCGAGCACAACCTCAAGAACGTCACCCTCTCCATCCCGCGGGACAAGCTCGTCGTCTTCACCGGGCTCTCGGGTTCCGGCAAGTCGTCGCTCGCCTTCGACACGATCTATGCGGAGGGCCAGCGGCGCTACGTCGAGTCGCTCTCCTCCTACGCGAGGCAGTTCCTCGGGCAGATGGAGAAGCCCGACGTGGACATCATCGAGGGCCTTTCGCCCGCGATCTCGATCGACCAGAAGGGCACGTCCAAGAACCCGCGCTCGACGGTGGGCACCGTGACCGAGGTCTACGACTACCTGCGGTTGCTGTACGCGAGGGTCGGACATCCGCACTGCCCCAAATGCGGGCGTGAGGTGCGGAGGCAGACGGTCGACCAGATGGCCGATCACGTCGAGAAGCTGCCGAAGGGTATGCGCGTGATGGTGCTGGGGCCGGTGGTGAAAGGCCGCAAGGGCGAGTACCGGTCGCTGATCGACGACGTGCGCAAGTCTGGGTTCGTGCGGGTACGGGTTGACGGAAGCCTGTACGAGATCGGCGAATCGATCCCCATGGACAAGAACAAGAAGCACGACATCCAGGTCGTGGTCGACCGCATCGTGGTCGGACCGGAGCAGCGCACACGACTGGTCGAGTCGATCGAGACCGCGGCCCGGCTCGGCGGCGGCTCGGTGATCGTCGTGCCGGCTGAAGGTGAAGAGATCCAGATGTCGCAGGACTTCGCGTGCCCGTACGACGGGACGAGCGTGCCGGAACCGGAACCGCGGAACTTCTCGTTCAACAACCCCCATGGCGCGTGCCCGGTATGCACCGGTCTTGGTTCCCAGCTGGTGGTCGACGGCGACCTGGTGGTTCCGGATCCTTCGTCGTCCCTGCGCGAGGGCGCCATCGCGGCGTGGAGCAAGTCGCAGTTCTTCTACCCGGAGCTGCTCGAGTCGGTCAGCAAGTACTTCGGCATCGACATGGACAAGCCGTGGTCGAAACTTCCGAAACAGCAGCGCGACATGCTGCTGAACGGGACGGGCGAGAAGAAGATCCGCTTCGGCTACAAGAACCAGTACGGCCACTCGCGCTGGTACGAGGCGCCGTTCGAGGGGGTGATCGCGAACCTGCAGCGCCGCTACGAGGAGACGCAGTCGGAGTACTTGAAGGCGGAGCTCGAGCGATACATGTCGGACAAGCCATGCCCGGCGTGCAAAGGCCGCCGGTTGAAGCCCGAGTCGCTGGCGGTCACCGTGTCGAAGCGCAACATCGCGGAGGTCGCCGAGCTGGCGGTCAGCACGGCGATCGGTTTCTTCGACCAGCTCGACCTCACGGAGCGCGAGCAGTTGATCGCCCGAGGCATCTTGAAGGAGATCCGGGAGCGGCTCCAGTTCATGATCGACGTCGGGCTGGACTACCTCACCATCGAACGGCCCGCCAACACCCTCAGCGGCGGCGAGTCGCAGCGCATCCGCCTCGCGACTCAGATCGGCTCGAAGCTGATGGGCGTCCTGTACATCCTCGACGAGCCCTCGATCGGCCTGCACCAGCGCGACAACAAGAGGCTGATCAACACGCTGCTGAGCCTGCGAGATCTCGGCAACACGCTGATCGTCGTCGAGCACGACGAAGAAACGATCCGGTCGGCGGACTACATGGTCGACATCGGTCCGGCCGCGGGCGAGCACGGCGGCGAGATCGTCGCCGCGGGACCCGTGGAGGAGGTTCTGCGCGATCCGCACTCGATCACCGCCGCGTACCTCCGCGGTGACCGGATGATCCCCATCCCGGCCCAGCGAAGGAAGGGCAACGGCAAGAAGCTCGTGATCCGAGGCGCCCGGGCGAACAACCTGAAGGACATCGACGTGGCGATCCCGCTCGGCTGCTTCGTCGCGGTGTCAGGCGTCAGCGGTTCCGGCAAGTCGTCGCTGATCACCGACATCCTCAGCCGCAAGGTGGCGCAGTTCTTCTATCGGGCCAAGGAGAGGCCGGGCCCGCACCAATCCGTCGAAGGGCTCGAGAATCTCGACAAGGCGATCGACATCGACCAGTCGCCGATCGGCCGCACGCCGCGGAGCAACCCGGCGACCTACACCGGGATGTTCACCCACATCCGCGACCTGTTCGCGAGCATGCCGGAGGCGAAGATGCGCGGCTACAAGGCGGGGCGATTCAGCTTCAACGTGAAGGGCGGGCGGTGTGAGAACTGCCAGGGTGACGGCATCATCCAGATCGAGATGCAGTTCCTGCCCGACGTGTACGTGCCGTGCGAGGTCTGCCACGGCACGCGCTATTCACGCGAGGTGCAGGAGGTGAAGTTCCGCGGCCACTCCATCTCGGACGTGCTCGAGATGACCGTCGACGAGGCCCTCGAGGTTTTCGAGAACGTTCCGGCCATCAAGACCAAGCTGCGCACGCTGCACGACGTCGGCCTGGGTTACATCCGGCTCGGACAGCCCGCGACGCAGCTGTCGGGCGGGGAGGCACAGCGGGTCAAGCTGTCGGCCGAGCTCTCGCGGCGCGACACCGGCCGCACGCTGTACCTGCTGGATGAGCCCACCACCGGGCTGCACTACGCGGACGTCGAGAGGCTGCTGGCCGTGCTGCACCGGCTGGTCGATCACGGCAACACCGTGGTCGTCATCGAGCACAACCTCGACGTGCTCAAGACCGCGGACTGGCTGATCGACCTCGGCCCGGAAGGCGGAGACAAAGGTGGCTACGTGATCGCCGAAGGCACGCCGCAGCAGCTGACGGCCAACCAGGACTCGGCGACCGGCCAGTACCTGCGGGCGCCTCTCGCCAGGGCGCGCCGAACCTCCGTATCGGCCAACGGCGCCGGACGGTCCCGGCGCTCCAAAGTCGCCGTAGGCTGACGACCGAAGAGGCACCGACCCAGCTCGGATACGGCGCACTCATGCGCTCCGAGGGCGTTGCGCGCCTGGTCGCCAGCCTGCTGCTCGGCCGCGTCGCCGGTCAGATGCTGACAGTCAGCCTGGTCCTGTTCGTCCTGTCTCGATACCACTCGCCACAGCTGGCTGGATACGCAACGTCCTTGCTGGTGCTTCCAGGCCTGCTCCTGTCTCCAATCGCCGGCGCTCTGCTCGACCGCTACGGACGGGCGCGGCTCATCGCCCTGGACTACGTCCTGGCCGCGGCGACTCTCTTCCTGATGGCCGGGCTCTCGATCCGGCACGCGTTGCCTCCGGCGTTGCTGCTTGGCATCTGCGGGATCTCGTCGCTCACCGGACCACTCAGCGCGGCTGGCGCGCGGTCGATGTTTCCCACCGTCGTTCCCGGCCACCTGTGGGAACGGGCCAATGCGCTGGACAGCAGCACCGGAGTCCTGGCCGGGGTGATCGGGGCTCCGCTCGCCGGCGTGCTGGTCGGCTTTGCGGGCGGTGAGTGGGCGCTTGGCGCGACCGCGTCGCTCTTCTTGCTCGCGGGCCTCGCTGTGGTCGGCATCCACGACCCGTCGATCAAACAGCGCGGAACGAAAATCCTCGCGGAAGCCCGATCAGGTCTCGTCTACGTTTTCCGCAACCGCAGCCTGGTCGGCCTCGCGCTCACCTTCTTTGCGTTCACCATCGGCTGGGGGTGCCTCGTCATCGCCATGCCAGTGCTCGTGCTGGGTCGCCTGCACCAGGGACCGGCCGCGGTCGGATACGTTTGGGGCGCGGTCGGCGCGGCGGGACTCGTGTCCACGTTGATCACGGGGCGGTTGAAGACACACGGCCGCGAGAGGATTCTCATGGCCGGCTCGATAGTTGCCGTCGCCCTTGCGATGGCAGCCATGCCGTTCGCGACTTCCGTGCTCGTGGTCGCGGCGGCCCTCGTCGCGGTCGCCATCGTCGAAACCCCCTTCGACATCGCATTCCTGACGCTGCGCCAGCGCCGGACGGACCCGACTCGGTTCGGCCGCGTGTTCGCCGTCTCGATGTCGCTGAACGTGGTGGGCACGCCGGTGGGCCTGGCGCTCGCCGGACCCCTGATCGCGTGGTCGCTCAACGGGGCCTTATGGTTTGCGGTCGCGGCTACTCTGATCGGGGCGGTGTTTCCGTTGCTCGTTATACCTGCGAGAGATGAGTCTTAGGCAGCGCGCCCTCCTGGCGATCGTGCTGACGGTGGGCTTCTATGCCCTGGCGCTCGCGTTGATGGCGGCCATGATCTGGGTCATCTTCCAGCCCAACGTCCCGGGGCGCGCGCTGGGCTTTTGCATCTTCGGCGTCGTCGTGATCGCCATCTCCATCATCCCGTGGCCGCGCCGCTTCATCCCGCCCGGCCCTCTACTCAACCCCGCCGGCCAGCCGCGGTTGTTCGCGGAGCTGCAGACCGTGGCGCGCGCCGTGGGGGAGGAGATGCCCGCCGAGGTCTATATCTCGCCGGAGATGAACGCCGGCGTGCTGCAGCGCGGACGGCGCCGGGTGATGGTGCTCGGTCTACCCCTCATGCAGGCCTTGACGGTCAACGAGATGCGCGCCGTGCTGGCGCACGAGTTCGGGCACTACCACGGCGGCGACACTCGCCTAGGGCCGTGGATCTATCGGACGCGGGAGGCCATCGGGCGGGTCATCAACAACGCATCGCGGCAGAGCGCCCTCCTCCAGCTGCCGTTCGTCTGGTACGGCAGGATGTTCCTGCGGGTGACCCAGAAGGTGTCGCGCCAGCAGGAGCTGACCGCCGACGCGCTCGCCGCGAGGACCTTTGGGGCGGGGGCGATGATGGAAGGACTGCGCGCCCTGGCACGCGGGTCGGTGGCCTGGGCGGGGTACTGGCGGAATGAGGTGGTCCCGCTGCTCGAGGCAGGATTCCAGCCGCCGATAGCCGAAGGGTTCCAGCGCTTCATCAACGAGCCGCAGATCAACCAGGAGGTCGAGAAAGCAGCCGAGCAGCTGCTGAAGGAAGGTCGCACCGATCCGTACGACAGCCATCCGCCCGACTCCGAGCGCATCGCCGCCCTCGCCTCGATGCCGGCGGGTCCTCCCGATGGCACCGGACCCCCGGCCGCCACTCTCGTGGACGGCATCGACGCGATCGAGCCATTCTTGCTCATCGGCATGCTGAACCCCGGCATCCAGATGCGCCGGATCACGTGGCAAGACGCGGGCTCGGTGGCACTGCTGCCGGGCCTGAGGGATCGTGTGCGCCGGCAGGCCCACATGCTGCGTAACTACAGCGTTGGCTGGCTGCCCGAGCTGCTGAAGTACGCCGACCGGCTGGGCCATTCGGAAGCCGGCGCGGCCAGCCGCCAGCTCCCGGCCGATCAGGCGCGGTCGCTTGGCGTCGGTCTGGCCGGGGCTGCTTTCGCGGTGGCGCTCGCGGACCACGGGTGGACCGCCGAGTCGCTGCCCGGGCGGCCGGTCGCGATGCGCCGCGATGGCGCCTCGCTCGAGCCGTTCGTCGAGGTGAACCGGCTTGCGCGCGGCGAGGTGGACATGCCCGCCTGGCAGCAGCGCTGCACAGACCTCGGCATCAGGGACTACTCCCTGACGCCGGCCTAGTACTGCCTACCTAGCCGAACAGCCCGATGAGGGTGATGATGCCGCCGATGACGTTGAGCACGACGCCGACGATCCCACCGATCATCTGCTTGCTGCGGAAGATAGCCTGCGCCGCGAGGATCAGGCCGATGATGGGAAGGAAAAAGAACACGCGGTTGAAGACGAACGGCACCACGATGCAGATGATTCCGACGAGGCACGCCCATCCGGCTGACCCGGTGAACTGGGAGATGAGTCCGGCGGTCCCGCCCGCGGCCATCCGCGTCGGCAGCACCGGCGGCGGGGTGCCCGGGGGCTGGTAGGTGCCCGGCGGCGGCTGGTACCCGGCGGGTGGCGGGGGCGGCGACGAGTAGGGGCCGGGGGTCGACTCTTGCGGTGGAGGTGGTGGTGAGCTCGGTTGATCAGACATCGCGCAAATCGTAAAGGGTGATCAACCAAAACGGCGACCCATCACCGCCAGTCGCGCTAGTGGTGCAGGAGCGCCCAGCCCCCGATCGCGAAGACGGCGACGATCAGGAAGATGAAGATCAGCGCGATCACCAGGAGATGGAGGACGCCCAGCAGGATGCCGACCGTGGCCATCCACATACCCTGCTCGCCGCTTCGCTTGATCTCGCCGCGGGCGATGATGCCGGTGACGATGGCGATCAGCGCGAGAGTGCCGCCTCCTATGCCGGGCAGCACCAGGTGGCCGAACACCGACAGGGCGCCCGTGACCAGACTGACGACGGCCATGCTGTTGGTCTGGCTGCGCGACGGCGTGTAGTCCTGGAGCCCGGGGGTACTCGGCACCGCGGAGGTGGGGGCCGATTGCTGACCCGAGATCTGTGTCTGCGAGGCGCCAGATGCCGGCTGCGGCGGCGAAGAGCTCATCGGCCCGAGTTTACGGCTTCCTAGAATCGCTTCAGCAGTGGCAGTGACCCTGGAAGACACGATCAAGCGGCGGCTCCAGGCCGTTCCCGACAGCCCCGGCGTCTACCTGTTCCGCGACAGCAAGATGCAGGTGATCTATGTGGGCAAGGCCCTGCGCCTGCGCGACCGCCTGCGGTCCTACTTCACGCCCGGCTACGCGGAGACGGCGCGCGTTTCGGAGCTCATCCGGAGGGCGAACGACTTCGAGTTCGTCACCACGGCCAACGAAGTCGAGGCGCTGGTCCTCGAGAACAACCTCATCAAGAACTACCGGCCGCGGTTCAACATCCGGCTCAAGGACGACAAGAACTATCTCTACCTGAAGCTCCCCGTCACGGAGGAGTTTCCACGTGTCCACTACTCGCGTCGGGTGCAGAACGACGGCGCTCTCTACTTCGGTCCCTACACCTCGGCGCAGTCGCTGCGCTCCACCGTGAAATCGATCCGGCAGCTGCTGCCCTTCCGCACCTGCTCGGACGAGATCTTCAAGCAGGGCAAGGTGTGCCTCGACTTCCACATCAAGCGCTGCCCGGGCCCGTGCGAGCGGCGTATCAGCTCTGAGGATTACAAGGCGCGGATCAACGAGGTGGGGCTCTTCATGGAGGGACGGTCCGACATCCTGGTCCGCGAGCTGCAGGAAAGGATGGAGTCGGCGGCCAACCGTCTCGACTTCGAGAATGCGGCTCGTTACCGCGACCAGCTGCAATCGATCGAGAGGATCGCGGACCGGCAGAAGGTCTTGACCCGGGGCCGCGACGACCAGGACATCGTGGCCTATGCACGCAGCGGCAACGACGTGTTCGTCGAGGTCGCCTACGTGCGGCAGGGAAAGATGGTCGGCCACGACGGGCACGCCCTCGACGGGGCGGGCGACGCGGCCGAGCCCGAGGTGCTGCGTGGTTTCATGCTGCAGTACTACTCGAGCGCCACGCACGTGCCGCGCGCGGTGATCCTGCCGGGCCCGGTCGAGGAGCCCGAGCTGATCACCGGCTGGTTGAGCGAGAAGCGCGGACGCCCGGTGACGATCGAGGTGCCTCAGCGCGGGCGCAAGCGCGCTCTCGTCACCCAGCTCGCCGAGACCGCCGCGCAGGAGCTCGAGCAGATGCGCATCCAGGCCGACTACGACCGCAGCCGGACGGAGCCGATGCTTGCGGCTCTGGCCAATGCGCTCGACCTCGAGAGCCCGCCGAAGCGAATCGAGTGCTACGACATCTCCAACATCCAGGGCGACTCGGCGGTCGGGTCGATGGTCGTGTTCGAAGACGGCAGGCCGCGCAACGACCACTACCGCCACTTTCGCATCCGGTACGTGCCCGGTCCGAACGACTTCGCGATGCTGCAGGAAGTCCTGCGGCGCCGCCTCGAACGACTGGAGTCGGCGCAGCGGCGGGAGGAGGCTGACATCGTCGGCGATCGCTCGTTCACCAGCCGTCCCGACCTGATTCTCATCGACGGCGGCAAGGGCCAGCTGAGCGCGGCGCTCGAGGTGATGGAGGCCGCGGGCTACGCCGACATTCCCACGTTCGCGCTGGCCAAGGAACGCGAGGAGATCTTTGCGCCGGGCCGGGCCGAGCCCATCGTGCAGGAGCGCAACTCGCCCGGCATGTTTCTCGTCCAGCGGATCCGCGATGAGGCGCACCGCTTTGCGATCACCCACCACCGCAAGGTGCGATCGCGCAAGGCGCTGACCTCGCCGCTCGATTCGGTCGAGGGCATCGGGCCCGCGCGCAAGCGCGCGCTCCTGCGACACTTCGGCTCGGTGCAGGCGATCCGCGAGGCGCCGGTCGACGAGATCGTGAAGCTCGGCATCCCGGAGCGCCTCGCGACGAGACTGAAAGAAACCCTTTGACACTGGTAGTCATCGGCGCCTCGAGCGAGCAGCGCATGCAGGACGCGATCAGCGCCTTCGAGGCAGCCGGCTTCCGCCGGATAAGAGAGCTCGATGAGGTGACCGAAGGCGACGAGGTGCTGGGCGTCAGCGACGGAGGCGCCGAGCTGCTGCGCCAGGCCGACCTCCGTGCGATCAAATACGTCCTCGTCCACGACGGCGAGGGCGACGGTCACCAGGGCGGAACTTTCGAGCGCGCGCATCACCGCATCGAGGCGGGCCAGCGTGACGAGCTCGCGCATCACCTGCGCAGCCGCAACCGCCCGCTGATCACATGCCTTGCGTTCGGCTACAAGAACGGTGCGCCGGCGGACGCCGCGCTCCTGATCGACGCTCGTTTTCTCGACAACCCGTTCTGGGTGCCGGAGCTGCGGCCGCTTTCGGGCCGAGACAAGGCGGTGGACGATTACGTCATGCAGCAGCCCGCCGCGGCGGAGCTGCTCGACGACGTGGAGCGGATCGTCCGCCGGCTCCTTCCTCTTTACCAGCAGAAGGGGCGCATGCACCTCGTGGTTGCGTTCGGCTGCACGGG
Organism: Chloroflexota bacterium; assembly: GCA_005887685.1. GTDB lineage: Bacteria > Chloroflexota > Dormibacteria > Dormibacterales > Dormibacteraceae > 40CM-4-65-16. The sequence continues at coordinate 18,423 of VBHJ01000064.1, forward strand.
AGGCCAGCACCGGTCAGTGGTCCTCGCTTCCCGGCTGGCTGCTCGGCTCCGGCAGGATGAAGGCATCGACGTCGACTTCGTCACCCGCGACGTCGATTGACCCGAGCCCTGGTTCTGGGGGGTGCCGGGTTTATCGGCGTGGCCGCATGCAAGGAGCTCATGCGCCGCGGCGTGGAGACGATCGCGGCAGGGCGCAAGGACCGCCCGTACGGGACGTTCACGAGCTACGTCGCCTTCGACCGCACCG
>VBHJ01000065.1:0-15840 GCA_005887685.1 Chloroflexota bacterium
CCGCTCGGGACCACGCTGCGGGACGGTAGAGACTGGGGTCCGGTTCCCACCTGGTTGGTCGCGCTCACATAGAACGTGTATGAGGTGCCGTCCGCCAGCCCTCCGACAATAGCCGTCTCCGTGGTCGGCCACCCACTGACCGTCACCACCTGCGCGATGGTCGATTCCGTGTACACGGTCACGGTGTAGGACCTGACTCCAGAGCCTCCGTCCCAGGCCGGAGCCGACCAGCCAACGGTGGCCAGCCCCGGCCCCGGAACCGCCGTGAGCGCCGTCGGCGGGTCGGGCACCTCTGGCGATGCTGGTCCTGTTACTCCGATGACGCTCAAGTACGCGGCCGCTTGACCGGTCGCGCTTCTAAGAGTGTTCCAGCTGCCGGCGCCAGACAAGGTTCCGGCCGCTCCGTCTTCCGACAAGACACCTGTGAACTGCATTCGCGGGAGCCCGACGCTGTCGGCGTAGAGGTTCACGCTTTGCCACTCGCTGGCGTTCACGGCCGTGTAGATCTCGGGCACGGGGCAGGCCGGCGCCGCTTGCCAGGCGACATGGTAGACAGCGTCCGCCGACCATCCAGGTTCATTGGGTACGTAATCGCCGTAGTCGACCATCAGCGCATCCCGGCTGGCCAAGCACGGCTTGGACGCGCCCGATGTGGCTGCGTAGGCGTCAACCCAGGCGCCAGTGGTCGGCCCGTCGTACCAGCTGCCGTCGCTTGACTCCTCAATGTCGTTGCCGGCCCAAGTTGCAACCGGTGTGGGCAGGCTCCGCGCAACCGCTGCGATCGGACTGATGACCGACCCGAACCACGCCTCGCCGTGCAAGGACATCTCCGCCGGGGTCAGGGCGTAGCCAGGTACTGCTGCCGTCAGGCTGTTGCTGGTGCCCGCCACCAGCACATAGCTGGGTGAAGCGGAGCGATTGGGATTGGTCTCGTAGCCCCGCAGCCAGGCCAGGGCCAGGATTACGAGCGTGGTGTCCGGCGTGCAGCTCTGGCTGTTGAAAAGCTGTGTGCCCCATGCCAGTGTTGCCGGTTCGAAACAGGGGGCTCCGAAGTCGAGGATCGTCATGCCACCCGCCGACGGGACCGTTTCGTTCGCCGCATCGTTGTAGAGGGGGCATTCGGTGGTCGCGCTCAGACTGCACACGTCGACGTACGAGCCATACACATAGAAAGACGATGTAGCGGGCGGATCGCCTGCACCCCCGGTTACAAGCTTCGAGTTGGGCAGCGGCCCGCTCCGCGCGAGAGAGGCCAGCTCCCCGCCGGGGCGCTGCCCGCTCTCCACGACCATCTCCGCGCTCTTGCCGCTCCGGGCGTCCGCTCCGGCCACGACGATGGAGGTTGGCGCCCTCATCCAGCATTTGCTCGGATGGATGATCAAGCTGCTTGCGGGAACGTCGAGGCATAGAGCGGACCCGTTCCACTCGATCTGGTGGATGCCCTGTGAAATGTGAACGGATGGCAGCAACGCCATCGCGGTGACCGAGCCGATCAGCGCCAAACGTCGAGTCAGCGATCTTGCCGAGTTTGTGTACAGAGGGCGAATCTTGCCGGAATGGCGCCCGGGCTGAGGCGCGCAGAAATTACGTCGTCGATGTCTCGACGAGCCCACCGGCCCGAGAACACCCACACCTTCTCGGTTGGCAACGATCTCAAGCCACTGCCGCGGTGTGCCACCGGATGACCGAGAGACCACCCGCCCTGCTGTATGGATGACCTGGCCGATAGCCGCCGTGCATCCCCGCGCTCAACATGTCCCCTGAGTGGGCAGTGCGTACATAAACCGGATCAGCATCTCGATGCCGCGGTGGTAGTGGTCGAGACTGTAACGCTCGTTGGGCGAGTGCGGCGCGCTGTCCGCCTCGGGCAGCCCACTTGAAACCATCGGAGCGTTGAGCGCCTCCTGCAGATCGATCGCAACCGGGATCGAGCCGCCGGACCGCACGAATCGCGGCTTGCGGCCAAACGCCGCCTCGAATGCATCCATCGCGGCCGCGGCGGCGGCGTTGTCGGCGCCGATCAAGCATGGCCGCGTGGCGCCCAGCTGGCGCACCTCGATCTTCACTCCACGCGTCCCGAGCTCGGCTACGTACTTCTTCAGGTTCGGCAGGATCTCTTTGGGATCTTGGTCTGGCACCAGCCGCATGCTGACCTTCGCCATGGCGCGGGACGGGATAACGGTCTTCACTCCCTCACCGGTGAAGCCACCCATCATGCCGTGCACGTCCAGGGTCGGCCTGGCCCACTGTCTCACCAGCAGCGGATACTCGGCCTCACCCTCTAGCGACTCCGACTGGGTGAGCCGCTTGAGCGTCTCGGCGTACTCAGCGGGCCGTCGCCACTGCTCGAGTTCCGCGTCAGTCGGCCGGCGAACACGGTCGTAGAAGCCAGGGATGGTGATCCGACCATCTCGACCCTTGAGCGACGAGATGACGTGCGCAAGTGTGTTGAGTGGGTTCGGTGCGACCCCACCGTATACGCCAGAGTGCAGGTCGATGCCCGGTCCGACTGCCTCCAGCTGGACGTAGAGAATTCCCCGGAGGCCGAGCGTCAACGATGGGCTGCCGTCCTCGCCAAACCCACCGTCCCACACGAGCACCCAGTCGGTCGCGAGCCGCTCGGCATTTTCACGGACGTAATGGCCCAGCGCCTCGCCCGTGATCTCCTCCTCACCCTCGATGAGGAATCTCAGATTGACCGGAGGGCCGCCGGCCTTGCGGCAAAACTCGACCGCCTTGATCGCGGCCATGTGGTTCCCCTTGTTATCGGCGGCCCCGCGCGCGAAGACGCGCCCGTCACGCACGGTGGGCTCGAAGGGCGGGGTGGTCCACAGCTCGACGGGGTCCGCCGGCTGGACGTCGTAGTGGCCGTAGATCGTGAGCCGCGGCAGCTTGGGGTCGACGTCCAGGTCCGCCTGCAGCACGGGGTGGCGCCCGCCCGCGACGTCGGTCAGGCTCGTCTTGAACCCGATCCGTTCGAGCCGCTCGATCAGCCACCTCGCGTTGCGGCGCACATCCTCGCGATACTCCGGCAGCGCGCTGACGCTGGGGATCCTCAGCTCCTCGAAGAGGTCTTCGTCCGACTGCGCCACGCCCTCCCTGGCTGCCAGCAACGCCTCGTTCAGCATCTCAGTCTCCTTTCGTCATTGCAGTTGGTCTTTGGCCACTTCCGGTTTCGCGAGAAAGCACGCCGCTCGATGGCCGCGACCCAGGTCGGCCAGCTCCGGCTCTTCCTGAAAGCAGCGGTCGAAGGCGTGCGGACATCGGGTGTTGAAGCGGCAACCGCGCGGCGGGTTAGCCGGGTTCGGCACGTCGCCTCGGATCGGGGCGCGGCGGCGGCCCCTCTCGATCTGCGGGTCGGGCACGGGCACGACCGCGAGCAGCGCCTGCGTGTACGGGTGCTGCGGGTTCGAGTAGAGCGTGTCGCGGTCGGCGATCTCCACGATCTTGCCGAGGTACATGACGGCGACCTTCGTGCTCATGTGCCGGACGATGCTCAGGTCGTGGCTGATGAACACATAAGTAAGGTGATGCTCGTCCTGGAGCCGGCGCATCAGGTTGAGGATCTGTGCACGGACCGAGACGTCCAGGGCTGAGGTCGGCTCGTCGGCGACGATCAGCGACGGCCTCAGCGCGAGCGCCCGGGCGATGCCGACGCGCTGTCTCTGTCCGCCGCTCAGCTGGTGCGGGAACCGGCTCGCCAGTCGCGCCGGCAGTCCGACCATCTCCAGGAGCTCGAGGATCCGCGGCCGCAGAGCACCGCGCTGGGACGCGTGATGCACGACCAGCGGCTCACCGATCGCGTCCGCGACCGTCAGCCTCGGGTTGAGCGAGCTGTACGGGTCCTGGAAGACCATCTGCATCCGCGGCCGCAGCGCCTTCAGCTCGTCGGGGCCGATGTGCGCCACATCGTGACCGTCGAAGCGGATCTGACCTGATGTCGGCTCGACCAGCCGGAGCACCGCCCGGCCCGTCGTCGTCTTGCCGCAGCCCGATTCGCCGACGATCCCCAGCGTCCCGCCCCGAGGCACGTCGACGCTGACCCCGTCGACCGCACGCAGCACAGGTCGCGGGCGGAATGGGATGGCGGTTCCGATGGGAAAGTGCACCTTGAGGTCGGCCACGCTCAGGAGCACATGCCCGTTTGCCCTGGAAGCCGCGCTCGGGGAAACGGCCACCGGGGCGGCGACCTCCGCCACCGTCACCTCCGAGAGGTCCGCCCAGCAGGCGGCCACCTGGGCGAGCGCCTTCTCTTCCAGGGCGGGCGGATCGACCAGGCACCGTTCCATGACGAAGGCGCAACGCGGGGCAAACGGGCAGCCCGACTTGCGGGCGAGAGGGTCGGGTAGGCCGCCTTCGATCGAGCGCAGCGTCTCCGTGCGCGGGCCGTCGAGCCGCGGGATGCAGGCCAGCAGTCCGAGCGTGTACGGGTGTCGCGGGTGGTCGAAGACGCGAGTCGTCGGACCGCTCTCGACGATCTCCCCGGCGTACATGACCGCAATCCGGTCGGCCAGGCCCGCGACGACGCTCAGGTCATGGCTCACCATCAGCAGCGACGTCTTGCTCACCTCGGTGATGCGTCTCAGCAGCTCGAGGATCTGGGCCTGGATGCTGACGTCGAGGGCGGTCGTCGGCTCATCAGCGACCACGACCTTCGGTTCGCAGGAGAGCGCCATCGCGATCATGACCCGCTGCCGCATTCCGCCCGACAGCTGGTGCGGGTACACGGTCATCTGCCGCGCGGGACTCGGTATCCCTACCGAGGCGAGGAGCTCGACTGAGCGGGCGCGGGCCTGGCGACGGCTCATGTTGAGGTGGACGCGCAGCATCTCCTCCATCTGGACTCCGATCGTCCGCACCGGGTTGAGCGACGACATCGGGTCCTGAAAGACCATCGCGATCTGGCGACCGCGTATCTCGCGCAGCTCCTGATCGGTCATACCCAGCACGTCTTCGCCGAGGAACCGGATGCTGCCGCTCACTCGCGCGGTTGGCGGCAGAAGACGGGTCAGCGAGAGCGCGCTGGCGCTCTTTCCGCAGCCCGACTCACCAACTATCGCGAGCGTCTCCCCCTGCTCGAGGGCAAAGCTGACGCCCCGCACCGCGTAGAGCGGTCCCTGCGAGGTCGGAAACGTGATGCGCAGGTCATCGACCGTCAGCAGGGTCCCCGGGCTCAGGTCCTCCCCACCTCCGCCGGCGCCCCGGTCGCGACCTGGTTGCGCACGATACGGCCCGACTTCATCACGAAGGATGGGCGGCGCATGACCCCGATGTCGAGAAGCGGGTTGCCATCGACGAGGATGACGTCGGCCAGCTTGCCCTGTTCGACGCTGCCAATCTGGTCGTCCATGCGCAGGAGCCGCGCCGCGTTCGAGGTCGCGGCGACCAGCGCGAGCATCGGGGGCAGCCCGAACTCGACCATCTTGGCCAGCTCCAACGCCAGGTCGCCATGCGGGTTGAAGGGCGTGCCCGCGTCGGTGCCCGCGGCGATCTTCACGCCCGACTTCACGGCCATCACGAAGCTCTCGCGGTGGTGGCCGCTTTCGGACTTGGCCTTCCTCACCACCCAGTCGGGGATCCCGCCCTCGAGCCCGTTGTTCACGATCTGATCCACCGCGATCAAAGTCGGGACGAGGAACGAACCCTGCCTCAGGGCGAGGTTGATGGCCTCGTCGTCGAGGTAGAAGCCGTGCTCGACAGAGTCGATGCCGGCTTTGAGCGCGTTCTTGATCCCGCCGTTGCCGATGGCATGCGAGGCCGCCGGCTTGCCCGCCTTGTGCGCCTCGTCGACCGCCGCCTGCATCTCCTCGATCGTGAACGCGGTCTGGCTGGGATCGACCCCCGGCGTCAGCACACCGCCGGTGGCCATCACCTTGATGAAGCTGGCTCCGCCCTTGATCTCGGCGCGAACGGCCTTCCGCACTTCGTCCGCACCGTCGGCCTCGCGGCCGATGAAGTGGCCGTGTCCTCCGGTCATCGTCACCACGCGGCCGGCGGCCCGGACACGTGGGCCTTCGATCATCCCGCGGTCGACCGCCTTGCCGATCTCGATCGCGATCTGACTCGCCGCACCGCAGTCGCGCACCGTGGTGATCCCGGCCTCGAGCGTGAGGCGGGCGTTGAGGACGCTTCGGATGGTCGCGATCGGGATGCTGTCGTTGACGGCCTGGGCGAACAGGTCGGCGGCGCCGTCGGCGCATAGGTGGACGTGGCTGTTGATCATCCCCGGCAGCAGCCAGCGCCCGCCGCCGTCGATGACCGAGCCGGGTTCGAACGCGGGCGCCTGCGCGGTCGGTCCCATCCAGGTGATGCGCTCGCCTTCGACCGCGACCGCCCAGCCGGGCCTCGGGTCTCCTCCCAGACCATCGATGACCGAAACGTTGCGGATCAGGTGTTTGCTCTGGCTCATCTTGTAACCCTCCGCACTCAGGAGTAGAAGGCGTACGGCGCCTTGCGCAGCGTCCGCCACTGGTCGGGGTCGTGGCCGTAAACCATCATCGCGTCCTTCTCGTCGGCGATCGCCAGCAGCTTTTTCGCGCTCTCCTTGGCCACCTCCGGCTCGGCCTGTCCTCCCCACGCGTCATGGTCGAGGTTGTCCTGGCAGTAGATGGCGTCGCTGCAGAGAAGGATGTGGCCCTCGTGCTTGAGGCTGACGAGGAAGCTCCAGTGGTAGGGAGCGTGCCCGGGCGTGAGGACTGCCTGGACGCCGGGAAAGATCTCGGGCTCGCCCTCGAGCAGCTCGTATTTGAGCTGTGGCAGGTCGAAGTACTGGTTGGGGAAGTTAGGGCTCTCGAGCGCGAACGCGTAGTGCTGCTTGTTGGCGTAGATGGTCGAGTCCTTGAACAGGTAGTTGTTGCCGCAATGGTCGAAATGCAGGTGGGTGTTGATGACGTAGTGGATGTCCTGAGGCGACAGGTCGAGCGCGGCGAGGCGACGGACCATCGAGTCCTCGGGCCGCATCTCCGGAAGCAGGATCTTTGAGATCTCCTGGCCCTTGAAGGTGTACTCCGGGTCGTCGATGTGGTTCTTGTGCATCCCGGTGTCGATGAGGACGTTCTTGCCATCGTCGGTCTGGATCAGGTAGCCGGGGATCGGGATATGAACTCGTTTGCCGTCGTCGACGCCCGGCGAGATCACCGCTCCCTTGTCGATGCAGGCCTCGCCCAAGAAAAGGATGTGCAGCTTCATGAGACCTCCTCCATTCCCACGCGGGTAGCGTTGTCCCGCCAGTGACTCTGCGGATCGAAGACGGACGCCACCTGGTCACCCAGATAGTTCGAGGCCAGGATCATGGCCGTGATCGCAAGCCCGGGGAAGGTGGCGATCCACCAGGCGAGCGAGAGCCAGTCCTTGCCCGCGGACAGGTCGGCGCCCCAGTCCGGCGTCGGCAGCTTCACGCCGAAGCCAAGAAAGTTCAGGGTCGTCGCGGTGAGGATTGCCCATCCGATGGCACTGCTCGCGATGACGATGATCTGCGTGGTGACGTTGGGCAGGATGTGGACGGCGATGATGCGAAGAGGTGAGCAGCCCACCGCCTTGGCCGCAAGGACGTAGTCCTGCCCCTTGGCGGCGAGGGTCGAACCGTAGACCACCCTGGCGAAGACCGGTACGAACGAGATGCCGATCGCGATCATGACGTTCACGAGGCCCGCACCGATGATGGTCACCACGATGAGGACCAGCAGCAGGCCCGGGAACGCCAGCATCACGTCCATCGCGCGCATGATCGCGGCGCTGATCCAGCGCGTGGAGTAACCCGCGAGCAGACCGAGCGGGACGCCGATCACCGTCGAGATGGAGATCCCCACGACGGGCGCGAGGAGGATGATCCGCGCACCCCAGATCACGCGGCTCAGCATGTCCCGGCCGAACTGGTCGGTGCCGAAGGGATGCTGGAGGCTGGGCGCGGCGAGCGTGTCGCTGGTGGTGTGGACCGGGTCGTACGGCGAGATGACGGGCGCGAGCACCGCGACCAGCACCACAAAGGCGATGAAGAGTACGGCGGCGGCTCCGACACGGTCGCCGCTCGTGAGGGCGGCCGCGAACCGGGCCACGTCGCCCAGGGGCGCTGCGCGCGGAGCCGGCGTGGCGACGGTGCTCATCTGGACGCTGTCCAGGCGAGCCGGATCCTCGGATCGAGGAATCCGTAGGCGAAATCGACCAGGAAGTTGATGACGATGTAGATCACGGCGATGAAAAGCACGACGCTCTGCACCGCCGGGATGTCCTTGGCCTGGATGGCCTGAACGAGATAGCTGCCGATCCCAGGGCGACCGAAGATGACCTCGACCACGACCGCACCGCTGAGCACGTTGCCGAACTGCAGGCCGAGAATCGTGACCACCGGGATGAGAGCGTTCTTGAGCGCGTGGCGATAAAGCACCATGGATTCGGACAGGCCCTTGGCCTTGGCCACCTGCATGTACGGCTGGCGATAGATCTCGACCAGGTTGTTCCTTAACAGTCGCGCGATGATGGCCGAGAGTCCCCAGCCCAGCGACAGCGCCGGCAGCACGATCGCCTGTGGCGAGCCCTCGCCGAGCGAGGGCAGGACGTGCAGGTTGACGGCGAAGACCAGGACCAGGATCAGGGCGAACCAGAAGTAGGGCACCGCGACGCCCAGGATCGAGAAGCCTCCGCTGAGCCGATCGGCCCAGCTGCCGGGCCGGACGCCGCCGACGATGCCCACGGGCACGCCGATCAGGACGGCGACGAACATGGCCGCGAGCGTGAGCTGCAGAGTGTCCGGGAATCGGGCCGCGATCTCCTCAGCGATCGGCCGTCCGGTGATGAAAGAGGTGCCGAGATCACCATGCAGCAGCCTTCCCAAGTAGTTGAGGTACTGCAGGGGCAGCGGCTGGTCCAGGCCAAGCTGGACCCTGAGCTGGTCGATCTGCTCCGGAGTCGGCCGGGAGCCGAAGAGCAGGATCTGGGCCGGGTCGCCCGGGATCAGGTGCAGGATCAAAAAGACCAGCACGGTGACCCCGAACAAGACGGGCGCCGCCACGGCGACACGCCGGACCAGGAGTCGGAGCACCCGGACCCTCTTTACATGCTCGCGTTGTGGAACAGCGGGAAGGCGTTGACGGTGAAGGCCAGCCCCTTCAGCGACGACGTCCCAACAAACAGACCGCTCGAGTTGTAGATCGGGATGATGACCGCGGCCTTCATGATGATCTGCCCGATCTGCTTGTAGAGCGCGGTGCGGGCGTTGTTGTCAGGAGTGGCATTGGCCTTGTCGATCATCGCCGTCAGGTCGGGGTTGCAGTAATGCTCCCAGTTGAAGCCATGCGCGATCTGATCGCACCCGAAGAGGGCGCGGGTGAAGTACGGGTCGACGTCGTAGTAGAAGAAGTCCGCAAGGTGATGATCGCCGCGGTTGTACGCGTCAGCGACCGCGGGGAAGGACTGGTCGCTGATGTCGACGGCGATCCCGACGTCCTTGAACTGCGACTGCATGAGCTGTGAGATGCCATCGAATCCGAAGCCCGAGATGTTGATGAAGCTGAGCTTGAGCGCCTGGCCGTTCTTCTGCCGCATCCCGTTCGAGCCCTTGGTCCAGCCCGCCTGATCGAGCAGCGCGCCGGCCTTGGCCGGATCGTACTTGTAGAGCGCCTGGGTCGCAGGGTCGTAGCCCGGCGTGAGCGGCGTGTACACGCTGTCGGCAGCGGTATAGAGGCCGAAGTAGAGGGTCTTGATGATCGTGGCCTGGTCCGTCGCGTACTCGAGGGCCTGCCGGACGAGCGGGTCGTCGGTCGGCGCCTTCGTGGCGTTGACCATGATGTTCCACGGCATACCCGTCGAAGCCACGTTGTAGACCTTGAAGGTCGAGTCGGACTTGATGCTCTGAATGTCCTGCGGGTTGATGTTGGGCGCGAGCTGGATCTCCCCCGTCTTCAAGGCGTTGAATCTCGTTCCGGGGTCGGCGAGGATCCGAAAGACTACGGTCTTGACCTGCGGCGGGCCCGTGCGCAGGGGAGTCGGTCCCCAGTTGTAGTCGGGGTTCCGCTCCACCGTGACGTGCTGGCCGACGATGTATTCCTTGAACTTGAAAGGACCGGTGCCTACCGGGTTGTGGCCGAAGTCGGCGCCGAACTTCTGCACGGCAGTCGGCGAGACCATCCCGAACCCGGCGGCCTCGTTCATGAACGCGGCGTTGGCCGACTTGAAGACCACTTTTGCGGTGTAGTCGTCGACCACCTGCGTCTCCTGGTAGGGGCCGAGGGAGCCCGCCGCCGACTTCGACTTCGTGTTCGGGTCGACGATGTGGTCGAACGTGAACTTCACCGCCTGGGCGTTGAAGGGGGTCCCGTCATGGAACTTGACGTCCTTGCGCAGCTTGAAGGTGTAGCTGGTCGCGTCGGGCGACACGTCCCAACTGGCGGCCAGCCCGGGATAGAAGGGATTGTTGCCGTGGCCGGGAAGGTCCCAGATCAGCGTGTCGAAGATGCAGTGGCTGATCGCACCGACCGTGATCAGGCCGCTGGCCGACGGGTCGAGGGTGTCCGGCTCCTGGAAGACCGCCATGGTCACGGTGGCGTTGGTGTTGCCGGTGGTGGTGGTGCTGCTTCCGCCCGCGCAAGCTTCGAGCAGGGCGAGGAGGGCGCTGCCGCTGAGCGCGGTGCCTCCAAGCGCGAGGGCCGCCTTCAAGAAGCGGCGTCGCGAAAGATGGTTCAGCCCGGCGTCGTCGGCCATGGCGTTGAGCAGCCGGGAAAGGTCTGGATCGGCGCGGTCCATAGGTCACCTCCGTCAACCCGCCGCGCCGCTTCCCTGCGCGACGGCCCACGTGGAAAAGAACCCCTGGCGATTTTGTGCGATCGTACGAGCGCCAGTAAGCGCCGTCAACATAGCGGGTTTGTCGGCGGGCATTCCGCTTGCAAGGGAGGCAGGAGTGGGAACTTTCACCTCTTTCTCGTCCGAACGTCCTTACAAGATCTGGGCCGGGGCGGTGGCGCGTGCGGTGCATGGCGATCGCATCACCATGGCGGTGGTCGACCTCGAACCCGACCTGCTCGTTCCGGAACACCGGCACGAAAACGAGCAGCTGGGGTTCGTGCTCCGGGGTGGCGTGGCGATGGTCATCGGGGGCGAGGAGAAGAGCCTCCGCGCTGGTGACGCGTACACGATCCCGAGCAAGGTTCCGCATCTGGCGCGGTCGGGTCCCGAGGGCGCGACGGTGGTGGACGTGTTCGCGCCGGTGCGCGCCGACTGGGAGAAAGCAGAGCGGCTCGAGCCCTCGAAGGGAGGCTGGCCGGTCTGAGCGCCGCGCCGCGGGTCGAAGGCCCGCGCCTGCTCAACGACCTATGGGAGCTGGCGCGAATCGGCGGCAGGCCGGACGGCGGCGTGGACCGCGTGGCCGGCTCGCCGGCTGACCTGGAGGCCCGCATCTGGCTACGCGGTCGGATGGAGGCGGCCGGCCTGGTGGCCCGCGCGGACAGCGTCAACAACGTCTTCGGCCGGCAGCCCGGCGGATCCGCGCCCTGGCTCCTGGTCGGATCTCACACCGACACGGTCCTCGCGGGCGGCCGGTTGGACGGCGCGTTCGGTGTGATGGCCGCACTCGAGGCGTGTCGCGCGCTGTCGGACGCCGGCCATCCGGCGGCGCCGAAGGTCGAGGTCGTGAGCTTCCATGACGAGGAGGGTGCTGCGGGGGGCGGCGGACTCAGCGGTAGTCGCGCGCTGCTCCGGGATCCCCATGTCGACGAGCTGGGCGGTTACCTGGAGATCCACATCGAGCAAGGCCCGGTCCTCGAGTCGGAGGGCCGCGAGCTTGGCGTGGTGGAGGGCATCGTCGGCATCCGGCGGCTGAACGTGCGGATGGAAGGCGAGGCCAACCACGCGGGGACCACACCGTACGCGGCTCGCCGCGACGCCGGAGCTGCGGCCGCAAAGCTGGCGTGGCAGGTCCGCGACATCTTGCACGGGGTGGATCCCACGATGGTCGGCAACGCGGGCGTGATCGGGTTCGAGCCGGGGAGCCCGAACGTCGTGCCGGGCGGGGCGACGCTCGTTGTCGAGGTGCGCTCCCTGTCCGAGCAGTCGGTGGAGCGTGCGTGCGAGGCAGTGCACGCCGCTGCGAAAGCTGCGGCTGACGACTTCCGTTGCCGGGCCATGGTCGAGCCGGGCCTGGTGATCGAGCCGGTCCACATGGACCCGCGCTTCATCGAGACGCTGGTGAGCGTGTGCGAGCGCAACGGAAGACCCTGGCGGATGATGTCCAGCGGAGCGGGCCACGACGCGGGAGCGCTGGCGGCGCGTCTACCGGCGGGAATGCTCTTCGTGCCGAGTCGGGGTGGAATCAGCCACTCTCCTCTCGAGCACACCGACGACCGGCTCCTGGTCCAGGGCGCGCAAGCCCTCCTGAACGCGATTGTGGAGATGACCGATCCTCTCGTGTTCGATCCGACGCGAAACTAGTGGTTGTCGCTCTACGACGATTCATGAGGCGGCGACGGTCATGGGACCGGTGGTGTCGTCAAGCGATTGAGTTGCGAAGCTGGTTTGGGCCTGCGGTGGTAGCTTTCGGATTTCATTTGGAACTGGTCTCTGTTTACCCCTTGATGTTCGAAGCCTTGCAGCCTAAACCAGCGTTCGGCGGGCTTGACATCAGGGCGATCAGGGCAGATCGCTTGTACCTTGAAATAGATCCCCTCCTCTGTTAAAACGAGTCGCGCATCGTCTTCGGCGCCGGGAACGAAGAATGTCGGTTTTGCATACTGGATGGCCATCCAACCGTCCTTCAACCGGGTGGAGCGAACGATTGCTACGGCGATCGTTTCTCCAGCGGTATGTTGGCGGGTAAGGCGGGGCAGCGAACTTGGGTTGGACCACGGCAGCAAGAATGGAAGTCGGTTTGAAAACGGCGTTTCGTTTAGCGCATCGCCGACAAGGCAATCGGCAACGCGGACCTCAGGTGTGACAGCACCGCCGCCCGTGTTCCATATGCGCAGGCGAAAACGCCATGCGTACGTGTCAATGTCCTCCAGGTTGAGTTCATGATCCAGACGGAGCTTCGGTTTTCCACTACCCGACCGGCTCGCCAGCCGTCGATCGATGAGTGACGCGGCGACCCAGAAGATGATCCCGACAATGAGAGCCTTCCAACTCGCGCCGATGACATCTGCTCTCGCATATGTCTGGACAAGCAAGGCGATGATGGCGGCGACAAACCCGACAGCACCGTCGCGGATTGATCGCATCGCCGCAAAACAGTAGTTACTCGCCAGGATCCTGTCTGCCGGGGGCCCCGCTGACTGCTCCCCGCCCGCGCGCGGATGCGGGTCAACACTGTATCGCCAGCCAGGTCTAACTGAAGACTCCGGGAACGACCGACGGCGGAGACAGGGAAGTCAGTACGAGCAAAGTACAATGATGTAGAACTGCTGCAGTGATATAGCGAAGGTATAACCTTAGCTCCGCCCAACAGCCGGATCTGAATTCACAGATGAGCGAGGCTAGGTGGTCAGCGCGGACTGTAAGCCGGGTTCTGCGTCTGGGAGTTCGGCCGTCAATTCTGAATACGAAACGACACCCAATGACACGCCCTGACCGAGGGCGATTGCGTATTGGACGCGTACTGGTACGCACAAGTTACTGTCATCCACCCGCCCAAGACGAGTGAGGGCGGCCTGAGCGGAATGAGATCCGAAGACCATGACCGCTAACTACCCGGAGTGAGATAGACGGCCATACTCCTGCGATTGAAGTGGAGCGGCTGATCGAGGCCCGTTATGGCAACCAGGGAAAGGCCCTGCGCCCATGGCGATCCATCGTGAGCGCCTGAGCTAGTTCGTTCCCGCTCCCTCGTCGTTCATGAGGGTCGCGGGGCGTTGACCTGAGTCCAGTGCAGGCCCCCGTCTGAGGTCATGGCAAGGCCACTAGCTTGCCCCTCCGCACTCATGAACAGGTCCGCCCAGCCGTGCTTCACATCGACGAACTGGGGCTGGATGACCCAGTTGTCCAGCTGCTCATAAACACTTTTCCAGCTCTGACCGGCGTCCGAGGATTCCCACACGGTGCCTGGAGAGGCAACCCACCAGTGGGACGCGTCCTGGAAGGTGACGAGCCATGGGGGTAAAGACGGGCAAGGCGATGATCGTCCACGAGGACAGTCCGCCGGGGGCGTGACCGAACGCCACGTGGTTCCACCGTCGATCGAGGTGTACGCGAACGAATTGCACGGATCGCCCGGCACGCAGTAATCGGTGTACGCGATGACTCCGGCCCCGGGCAACAGGCCGACAAAGGATTCGATGGCGACATCGGCTCCGGCGGGACGCGGCAGGTCGTGCGGCTCCCAGGATGCGCCACCGTCGACAGTCGAGTAGACGGTGGGTCCGGACGCGCCTGCAGCTGCAAGCCAGCCCTCGCCCGGCCGCCGGAACTGCAAGTGACAGGCAAATCGACTCCATAACCCCGCGCACACACCCCACTCACCGGCCCCACCATTGTTTGCCCAGGCGGCTCCTTTCGGCCAGGCCAGCTCGGTCCAGGTGCTTCCACCGTCGATCGTGACCAAGAAATGGCGCAGCAATCCTTGGTCTCGTTCTGAGGCCAGCAGCCAGCCGTGCGACGGATCGCTGAATGTGACCAGGTTCACCTGGTACGGCGGCAGCGGGACCGGGTCCCAATGGGTGCCGCCGTCGCTGGTTCGATACAGCCGGACCGGGCTCCCGATCCCGATCACGCCCCGTTTGCTGTCAAAGAACTTGACCTCGCCGAAGCCGGGAATAGCGGCGTCAGCACTGAGCTGCATGGTCCAATGCTTCGCTCCGTCGGTGGTCCTGTAGACATAGAACCGAGTCGGTGGGGACGTGCCGACAAGGAGAGCCCACCCTGTAGTTGCGCTTATGAAGTCGTACTGGTGCGAATACCCGGCGGGAATCGTCGCCGGGCTTGGCGACGGAGGGGCCGCCGGCGGCTTCGGCAGTGACGGCAACGTTGGATGCAAGTAGATGAGGCTGGCAAACACCACCGCTGCCAGCAACCCCGCGATGAGCGGCACAGCCCGCCGGCCACGCCGGCTGGGCTCAGGCGTGTCCATCTAGATCGTCAAGGTAGAGCCTGACCGCTGAGTTGTGCAACCGGAGTTCGGTGGGTCGAGGGCGGACAGTAAGCCGGGTTCTACATTCGGCCTACTCATTCGCCCGCCGTGTCGCAACGCGGGAAGACCGCCCCGGGAAATTGTGATACGGCTGTGATACGGCGCCCTCCCTGCACCAGCCGTCGCGCCGGAATCGTATTCGGATTTTGGTCGGGGGCCCGGGATTTGAACCCGGGGCCTCACGGTCCCGAACCGTGTCGGTGGCGTGTCCTCGAGTATCCCGCCGTGTCCGCAGATGTCCGCCTGAACTCGAACCGCCGTGCCTTTGTGTCCGTCTGTGTCCTCCTACATCCGCCTGGTGCCGGGAATCCGTGCCCCGTGTGTGCCCCGGCGACAATCCCCCACAGATGCTGGCGACCCACACATCTAAGGACGAGGCGGGCCTGGTGCTCGCATCCGGCAACCGGCGCTTCTCACGTGTCACAGCGCTTGGCTCTTTCGAATGGGTGGTGAGTGGACGACCCACCCGACTGCGGGGAAAGTCATCCCACCCCCACGAATGGATTCGCCCTCAAAGTCGGGAGGTCGTTGCAAGAATTCGGTCCACCACCCAACCGCAATAGGCTCACCCTCCATCGCGTGGGCGCGTACCTCGCTCGCATAACGCCCATACGTCGCCAGCCACCATCGCACGGCGGCTTCCACCACTGCCCTACCCGAGCCTTTGAATTCCGGCGCTTGATCGCGCACTAGGTTTTCCAAGAACCATGAGGTCGGGTTTCGGCGCTGCCACAACT
>VBHJ01000065.1:15887-17020 GCA_005887685.1 Chloroflexota bacterium
CGTTATCCGAGGCCCATGCAGCGGTTGGGGGGCCCAAGAACACACCCTTGCGGGATCGGTCAGGGCCGACACCTGTGCCTCCGAGTAGGTCCGATCTGCGACCAACTGCCGCCGCCAGCGTGTCGCGAGATCGTCCAATTCTGCGCTGCGGGGCGGAGCCTTTCCGTCTGGCCTCTCAGGTGCGGGAAGAATGATTCGCCAGGGGCCTCCCGTCACTTTGGCTCACCCCGCTCGGCCACGCAGCAACACTACTTGGGATCGGCACAATTTGACGATGACTAATGCTTATGCGTGCCGGTATTGCGGCTCAGATCAGGTAAGTCAAGTTAGCTGGCAAGAGTTGCTGCCAGGGATCCAGGCCGTGAACTCGATTCTGATTTTCGACGGTGCCAAACCGATCCCTCGCACCCTGACCTTCTGTGATTCATGTGGTGAATGGCTCCCGTCGTCATTGGAGCGCAAGCAGACCGAAGAGTTAATTGCGGTGCTTAGGCTGATGAAGGCGGTTCCAGCGTTGAGTCAGGTGCGGCTCGAACATTCGGACCAGCCCGACATACGCGTGCACCTGGACGGCCACATCCTTGGCCTCGAGGTCACGCGGATCGCGCGCGATAGTGATGAGGCGATAGCCCACGCACAGTGGAGACGTGCAGTTGAGCGGAACAGTCGATTGCGGCGGCGCAAGCAAGGTGGAACATCGGCTTGGGTGAGCCTGAGGTGGAATCCGAATCCTCCACGCGCCAGTGCACGGGAGGTCGCCACCCTACTTGTTGATCTGGTTGAGGCATGCCTCATAACTGTGCCTAACAGCAAGCACGCTATGGGCCACGTGGACCCCCACGAAGTTCCCGAAAACCTGTTGCCCTTTGTACACGGGCTGACTGTCGCCCGGACCGAGAGGGACGACCACTGGGTCTCGGGATACGGGAATTACCCGGATGTCATGCCAGAAGAGATACAGGCCGAGATCGACGGCAAGGCGAACCTAGCCGGCGGGTATCAGACCGACACCGAGGGGCTGTGGTTGCTGATTTACGCGGAGCCCACGAACGCAGCGCAAGCTCTCGATCTCACCGACGCGGCCGGATTTGCGGAGTACTCGGGCGGTCCGTTCGAGCGGGTGTATTTTCTCG
>VBHJ01000066.1 GCA_005887685.1 Chloroflexota bacterium
GGCTTCCTTGGTCGGAAAGTAGTAATGGAGGGTGGCGATGTTCACGCCGACCTCGGCGGCGACGTCGCGCGTGCGCAGTCCCTCGAAGCCACGCTCCGCGATCTGATTGAAAGCGGCCTGCACGAGCTCCTGGCGCCGCCTCTCGCTCCTGGTCGCCTCCTCACGGGTAGCCGCCTGGCTCATGCGGCCCTAATTAAACGCTTGATTGAGAAGCCGTCTTGGCGTAGCGGTCGTACTGGAGCCGGAACAGCTCGATCACGTCCGCCGCGTCCTCGGGCCCGCTCATCCAGACGCTCACCCATCCGGTCTGCGGCAGGATGTGATGAGGCTGGGCGCGACCGCTCGCGATGACCTCGTCGTGGATCCGCCGGGGGAGCGGAAGGTCGGCGAGACGATCGCCGTGAACGTGGCCCATCTCTTTCTTGCCGTACCGATACTCGGTGCCGCCGAACCGGTGACGCACAGCCGTGACGCCGGGCCACGCGGTTACGGCCTCTCGAATCAGCTCGCCCGCGTCCTTCATAAAGGCAGAAACCCGCCGGCGGGCGCGGCTAATCCCGAACCGCGACCCCCATCGTCTCCGCGGCCAGCAGCTCGACGACCGCGCGCGTGTCGCCGCTCTCCTTGAAGACGCGAAGCTGACGGTCCGCGCTGGTGCCCTCAGCCAGGATCGTGTCCACGTACTGCACCGCCTGCCGCGAGCCCAGGTCATCGACCACGTCGTCGACGAATTCGACCAGCTCGATCGCGAGGTCGCGCATCGGCACCTCGGCCTGCTTGCCGAAGTCGATGAGCTTTCCGTCGATCCCGTAGCGGATCGCCCTCCACTTGTTCTCGGCGATCAGCGCGGGCATGTACTTGCGGAAACCCAGGTTTCTCTCACGCAGCTTGAGGAGCTTGGCGCAGATGGCCTGCATCAATGCCGCAAGACAGATCGTCTCCTCGAGCCGGGTGGGCATATCGCACACGCGAAACTCGAGAGTGGGAAAGGCCGGGTGGGCGCGCAGGTCCCACCAGATCTTCTTCCCGTTATCGATCGAGCCGGTCTTGACCAGCAGCTCGACATAGTTCTGATACTCGTCGAACGAGCTGAGGTCCGGTGGAATGCCGGTGCGGGGAAAGTTCGACCAGATCACGCTCCGGTAGGACTTCAGGCCGGTGTTGCGCCCCATCCAGAACGGGCTCGAGGTGCTCAGTGCGAGCAGGTGGGGCAGGAAGTAGCGCGCCTCGTTCAGGGTCTCGATCCGCCGCTCGGGGTCGGGGATCGCCACGTGGACGTGGAGCCCGAAGATCACCAGAGTCCGGACCACGTCCTGCAACTCCTCTTCGAGCATCTTGTAGCGCTCGTTGTCCGTGATCTGCTGCTCGTTCCAGCGCGAGAACGGATGGGTGCCGGCGCAGGCGATGCGCAGGCCGGCCGGCCGGAGCAGGTCGGTCAGCGTCTGCCGCATCTCAGCGAGCTGCTGGCGCGCCTCGTCCACGTTCTCGCAGATGGTCGTGCCAACCTCGACCACCGACTGCATCATCTCGCGCTTGACCTTGTCCCCCAGGTGGGGCGCGGCGGCCGCGAGCAAGGTGTCGATGTGGGAGTGCAGCTCTCCCGAGGCATCGATGATCTGATACTCCTCCTCGACGCCGACGGTGAGGAACCCATCCCGACTCATGCCGGACCTTCTACCACGAAAGTCGGCACGACACTGCCGGCGCCGGCCGTCACGTTGAGCAGCGCGGCAGCCGACACGCGGGTCATGAAACCTCCGACGCGACCGTTGAAGAGATAGGGGTCGAGGTCGACGGCCAGGTCGAGGTAGCGAAGGCCGTCGAGCGCGACAGGAAAGGGAACGCGCGGGATCTCCACCGCCTCCTGCACCACGTAGCTCTGCGTGGTGGCCACCCCGATGGCCGCCTCCCACTCCGCCTGGTCGACCGTCCAGCCCAGGACCACGCCCTTGCCGCCGTACTCGTCGTTGGGTTTGAGCACCAGCGTCTCGCGGCGGCGCGCGATGTCTTCCGCCAGCTCGGGGCGCACCTTCCTCGTCCATGGGATGTGGCGGCGAATCGCCGCCCTCTGCGCCGGCGTGTAGAGCCGCTTGTACCGCTCGTCGGAGAGGAGGGCAAGGCTCATCTTCTTGTGCAGCAGCTTGGCCCGAAAGCTGTTGACGACGCAGACGGCGCCGGTCATGTACGCATCGCGCAAGACCCTGGTCTCGTCGCCCCTGGCCAGCAGCTCGCTCGTCAGGACGCGCCGGTAGACCAGGTTGACCGGCGAACCCTGCGCGTACAGCCTGCCCCGGCGCAGCTCCAGCGAGCGAGGGTCGCAGATCACCGTCTTGACGCCAGCTGCGACGAAGAAGGACTTGAACATCTCGAACTCGGGCGCCGTGGGCAGCCCTTCCCAGTCGACGATCGCGATCACCGGCCGCGCCCCCTTGCCCCACTGCTTGAAGGCGTGCAGCATCGCCGTCAGCTGGCGGCGGCGCGTCGGCTGGAAGCTGCCGCGGAACTGCTTGCGGAACGCCTTCATCACGGGCAGGCCCGCGAAGATCGCGGCCAGGTTGTCGCTGTAGGCCATGCCCGCGGGCGACTCGGCGTTGTACTCGACAAAGCGGACCTCGTCGGCGAAGAAGCTGTCGAGACGCACCGATGGCGAGGAGAAGGTGAAGCCCGGGTCGGCGAGCGCGAGGCGCTCCTCCTCCGGTTCCAGGCCGAGCTCGCGGCGCAGCTCCTCATCCTTGAGCACGGCTCGCTCCAGCGCCGCCAGCGCCGCGTGCACGCCCTCGGCCGCGGAGACGGCCCGCTCGTAGCGCCGTTTGGTCATCAGCTGGGGACGGATCGCCACGCACAGGGGTCGCTCCCCGAACATCAGGCTTCTCTCTCGCTGCCCGGCCGCCAGCTGCTCCGCGCTCGACGCCGCCAGGCGCTCGTCATCGAGGAGCGCGTGGTAGGCGGCGACCGGGTCCCTCACGCCTGCACGGGATCGGGCGCCGGCGCCGGTGTCTTCGCCACGTAATTCCACCAACGATGCTCGTTGCGCCACGGGGGCGACGCCTCGCCGCGTGCGTACGAAAGCACCAGGTCCGACATCTTCTCCAGCACCCAGCGGAAGTTGTCCTCCTGGATCGAGAAGTTGTCGAAGTCGGGAGCAGGGTTGAGAAAGTCGATCGCGTAGAGAACGCCATCCTTGACCGCGAACTCGACCGTGTCCATGTCGTAGCCGAGCGCCTCGACCAGGGTTCGCGCGTCCTTTATTGCTTGATCGCGGAGCCGGCCCTCGACGGGCCGCGAGATCTGGTAGCGCTGCTCGAACGGCGCGCGAGGGTCGTAGCGGATCGGCAGGATGTTCTGGCGCCCGACGCAGATGCAGCGGACGTAGTCGTCCCAGTCGATGAACTCCTGCAGGATCATCGTCTTCAGCCCGGTCTGGTCGTAGGCCGTGATCAGCTCTTCCATCGAGCGCACGATGAAGACGTCCTTCCACCCGCCGCCCGTGTTGGGCTTGAGCACGGCCGGCAACCCGGTATAGCTGAGGATGTGCTCCCAGTCGAGCGGGAACTGTAGGTTGCGCAGAGAGGACTTGTGGTCGATGTCCGGGATGTACTGCTTGTTGGGCAGGACGACCGTCTTGGGCACCGCGACGCCGAGCTTGCGCGCCAGCGTGCATTCAAAGAACTTCTCGTCCGCCTCCCACCAGAACGGGTCATTGATCACCGTCGTGCCCAGCAGGACGGCGCTCTTCAGGTGGGCGCGGTAGTACGGGACCTCGTGCGAGATGCGGTCGACGAGCACGGAGTGATAGGGCGGGTCGAGCTCAGAGGTGCCACCCAGGACCGCCAGCTCGGCGGATATCCCGTCGGCGGCGCCCTTCTGGTTGACGAGCTCTAGGAACGGCCCTGGAAACGTGTTCTCACGTCCCACCAGCAGCCCGATGACCTTCTTCTGAGCCATTTCCCCTCCCGTCCTATCGGCGATCCGGCGGTCAGCCGGCGAGATACCGCCGCATCATGTCCTTCCAGTAGGGCCAATCGTGCGCCCATCCGGGCCAGATTTCGAGCCCTACGTCCACTCCCTTGTCCCGCAGCAGCGCGGCAAGCTTCCTCGAGTCGTCGACGTTCGGGTCCTGCTCGCCGGTCGCTATCACCTTGGGGTGCATGGCCCGCAGCGGGCCGAGGTAGGCCTCGTCCTGCAGTCCGGGCAGGAACGCGAACAGGTTCGTGAAGTAGGCGTTGTCGTCGTGGTAGCCGTCCAGCCAGCGCGCGGTGTCGTAAGCACCGCTCAGGGCGATGAAGCCGGCGAGCTTGGTCGGGTGCCGGGCGGCCAGGAGCACCGCGTGCAGCGCGCCGAACGAGGCGCCGCATGCCACCGGCGGGCCCGGAAGGCGTGGCAAGACCTCGTCCACGATGTAGGCCTCGTACTGAAGGTGGCGCCGGATCCGGTCCGCGGGCGCGCGATCCCTGGCGTACCAGGACTCGCCGTCGACGCTGTCCACGCACACCAGCTGGACCGCGCCCGCCTCGATGAGTTCGCCGAGACCTCCGACCAACCCGAAATCCTCCCACTGGAAGAAGCGGCCCATCGATGTCGGGAACACGAGCAGGGTCTTGCCGGCGTGGCCGAAGTGCAGGATCTCCATGTCGCGACCCAGGCGATGGCTGTATTCCTTGATGTAATCGCGCTGCATCTCAGTGGTGGTGCTCGTGGTGCTCGTGGTCATGGTGATCGTGAACCATCTCATGTCCGGCTCCCGGCGCGCTGTTCATCGCGCGGAGCATCTCGACACCGCCGGTGCGGAGGAACCGCCAGCCCAGGACCGCCGCCAGAACCAGCGCCGCCAGGTCGAGAAACGTTGTGTAGTTCCACGACGGCCGGGTCTGGAAGACGGCGATGAAGTGGTGGGCGGGCACGAGACCGAGGAGCTGGAACAGGCCGCCGACCACGAATCCCGCGACCACCATCGCGCCGTATGACGCGGCCAGCAGGTAGAGGCTCATCCGGCCGCCGTAGTACTTCCGATAGATGTCGAGGATCGGAAGGATGATCAGGTCCGCGAAGATGAAGCTGATCACCCCGCCGAAGCTGATCCCGCCGTTCCACAGCACCACGGCGAGCGGGACGTTGCCCACCGAGCACACGAAGCTGAGCAGGGAGATGATCGGCCCCACGATCGGCCCCCACACCGCCGCGAGGGTCGGGTCCTGGCTCAGAAAGAGCGCCTGCCAGAAGCTGTTCGGCACCCATGCGGCCAGCGCGCCCGCGATCACAAATCCCAGCAACAGGTCGGTCCAGAGACTTGCGAGGTCCATGTAGAAGAGATGGCTCACCGAGGTGAAGCCGCGAGCAGAGAACAGGCGGCGAAGGAACCGACCGCCGGTGACGGACATGTCCATCTCGCCGTGCCCCTCCATGCGGCCGTGCCGGCCCAGCTCAGCCTGGCGGCGCGCCTGCTCGACGAGGCTGGCCCGCAGCGTGTACTTGAAGACGACGGCGAGGATGGCGATCATCAGCACGCCGCCCGCGAACTCGGCGGCGACGAACTGCCAGCCGAGCAGGACGAGCAGGACCAGGCCCAGCTCGAAGACGAGGTTGGTGCTGGCGAACTCGAAGAGGATCGCGTTGGCGAACGTCGCGCCCTTGCGAAAGAGCCCGCGCCCAACCGCGACCGCGGCGTAGGAGCAGCTCGAGCTGGCCGCGCCGAGCAGGGTGGCGAAGGTGACGCCGCGCAGGTCGTCCCGACCCAGGACCCTGACCACGGATTGCCGGGAGACGAGCGCCTGCACCACCGCGGAGATGAGAAACCCGAGCGCGAGTGGCCACAGGACCTCCCACAACATGAAGAAGGCCGCCTGGAGCGCGTCGAGGATGAACAAGCTAGCCCCTGACGAGCCGCTCGACCGCGCCGTTCAGCTCTTTGACCTTGGCACCGCCTCGGCCCGCGCGGATCGCCTCGGTGACGCAGTGCTCTGTATGGTCCGCGAGCAGCAGCAGGGCGACACTGTCCAGAGCCGCTTTGGCGGCCCCGACCTGGGTCAGAACGTCGATGCAGTACCGGTCGGCCTGGACCATCTGCTCGATACCCCTGATCTGGCCTTCCACCCGACGAAGCCGGGCCTGGACCTGTTTCTTGTGAGCGGCGTAGCCGGGCACGGGTACGGATTATACCCCTAGGGGGTATTTAGCCCGGTCGCGGATCGATTTATATATGCAGCGGGTAACAATGGCCATCCGAGTCCTCATCCTCTCCGTGCTGATCTTCGCTGCCGCTTTCGGTGCCCACGAGGTGATGCACCTGCTCGTCATCTACGCGGTCGGCGGGCAGGGTTCGATCATCGTCCGGCCGTGGCGGCTGGGACTCGTCGACTTCACGATCTACGCGTTCCACGCCCAGCCGAGCCAGCCGCTGGACGTGACCCGGCAGGCGATCGTGAACTTCTTCGGCCCATTCCTGGCTGCGATTCCTTTTGCTGCCCTCCTGCTCTACGTACGCGAGCGCATCGCGGCCGCCGCGCTGATCGCGAACGTCGCGATCCTCTTGTTCTACGCGGTCATCGAGGCAGGAGACCTGCTGCTCGAAGCCGTCAACAACGTTGACGTGCCGCTTTTGACCTGGCCGGAATTCAACTACGGGGTGCCTGTTTTGATCATCGTCCTCACCGCGCTTACGGTGCGGCTACTTTCCGCGCTCGACGGCCGCAGGATTCCCGACTGACGTACACGTCGTCACCGGGTGCAGGCCGGGCGCGATGCCCCCGCCGCAGGCCCATGCGCGGCCTTCGTAGAGCGCAAGCTCGAACCCGTGGCGAGGCACGAGCATGGTTTCACCGGTCGACCAGCCCGCACCAGGCGTCAAGCGGGTGAACTGGTCGACGATGGCGGTTTCGCCGGCGTTCTGGCCGCCCAGCATCACGACTAATCCGCCCAGGAACGTCACCGCCCCGCCTCCGCTGGTGGCGCGCGGAAGGTCGGGGAGGCGAGACCAGGTGGAATGTGCCATATCGAAACAGTCCACCCGAGCTGTGGTCGGGTAGCGGCCACCCGCGACGCAAACGCTTCCGCCGACCACGAAACCTGAGACGTGGTTGCGCGGGCCTGGAAGGGAGGGCAGAACTGTCCAGGCGTTGGACGTTGGATCGAAGCTCTCGACCGCCGCCACCTCGCCCCCTGCGGTGTTGCCGCCGATGGCGAAGAGCTTGCCATTCGCGGCGATCAGCGCGTGGCCACCACGCGCAAAGTTCATCCGCGCCAGCTCGCTCCAGTGGTCTGTATCGAGGCGGAAGAGACGCGCGCTGTCAGCGCCGTTGCTGTGCCCGCCGGCGAGGTAGACCTGGCCGTCGAGCGCCGCCGCCGAAGGGTGATCGACCGCCACCGGCAGGCGGGGCCCTACGCGCCAGGCCTTTCCGTCGAACGCATACACGGAGTCGAGGCTCGCCCCGGCGGCGTTGAAGCCGCCCATGACGTACAGGCTTCCGCCCTCCACGGCAGCGGCCGCCTCCTCGATCGGGACAGGCAGCGAGGGCTCCTGTCTCTGCGCCGGCTGTGGCGAGGGCGTGGCAAGCGGGCTGAACGTGACGACGGGCGGCGTCGGCGTCGGCGTGGTCGCCGCAACCGGTCCGCCCCCGCCGCAACCGGCCACTAACAACACGATCGCCGGCCAAACCCCACGAGTGTCCCGAAAAGCGGGTATCAAGGCTCCGCGAAAGCCTACAGAGCGGACAGTCGTGCGCTTATTTCAACGAGTTGGCGACCTGCCAGAACTCCTGGTCCGTCAATCCGCTAGCGCTCAGGAAGTACGGGACTCCTGGCCCTGCAATCTGCGAATTGGTCATCGTCCCGGGTTCGATCCACATCAGCCAGCGATTGCTCAGAGGCGCCGTCGGGTCGTAGACGAAGTACTCCGCGTATCCGGACTGGCTGTATTTGAGCGGGATCGCGTTGCGGAACATGACGCGGGTATCGCTCGAGCCCGGCCCGCCTGGCGGTGGATTGGCCACCACGATCCCGAACGAAATCCTCTTGTCGCGTAGGTCGCTCTGATAGTCGATGTTGAAACCGTCTGCGTCACCACGGACCGTTGCGTCATACGGGCCGCCGGGCAACGAGGTCGGGAGGATCACCGGTTGCGTGTTCTTGACAGTCGAACGGATCGTGGTGGCTGCCTGGTCAGGAGACATAACGCCGAGGTAGCCCTTTCCGCCGTTGCTCAATCCTGCCTGGACCGTGCCTCGGTCGAGCAGCTTCCAGTCGCTGCCGGTCCATCCGAACATCTCATTGTCCACACTGCTGTTCAGGTCGCCCCACGACACGACCTCATGCAGCGATTCGATGTAGGCGGCATACCCGACCGTCACGGGCTGCAAGGCGGGGTGCTGGCGTGACCAGCTCGATCCATCCCACGTCCACGTGTCGCCCGTCAGCAACACGAGCTTGCCGCGCACGGGGTCATATGCACCGGATGCCGTCCCCAGCTCGGGCAGGTTGACCTTTGGATTCAGGACGATCCAACTGGAACCGTTCCACGCCCACGTCTGAGTCAGGTATCGACCACCGACCAGGCCGGGTGATCCGGCCAGGAGCAAGACCTGCCGTCCGGAGACCAGCATCGTGCCGGGGGAAGTGGGCGTTGTGGCGGGCGAGAGCTGGGTCCAGTCCGAACCGTTCCACGACCACGTCTGCGGCTGGTAGCCCGCGCCGGATCCGCTGTTCGCTGTGAACCCAAACAGCAGGACCGTGCGTGTGATGGGATCGAACTGCATGCTCGGTCCCTGCCACTCGTATCCGATGGCCGGCGCGTGGAGAGGATGCTTCTCGTGCCAGTTGCTGCCGTCCCATGCCCACGTCTCGGCGGCGGCTGTCGTCCCGACCTTGCCTTTCACCAGTCCGGTGCCACCGAAGAGCACGATGTCGTGCCGTGCAGAGTCGTACGCCATTGCGGCTCCGTAACGTGCGGACGGGCTCACTGCAGGGTGCGAATGCGTCCAGTATTTGCCGTCCCATGTCCAGGTCTCGCTCACAGGGGGATTCGGCCCGGTGTTGCCTCCGAAGACGACGAGGGCACCATGCGCCTGGTCGTAGGCGGCGCTTGCGTTCGCGCGTGGCGGCGGCGGAACCGTAGAGCCGGCCGGAATCGGCTTCGACTGCAAGAGATGGGAGCCGATGACAAGCGTCGCGACCACCGCGACCACGAGGATCGCCGCCACCAGGACAAGGAGTTGCGGCTGGTTGGAACGCTGCCGAGGCGCCGCGACCGCCTCGCGAATGGCCAGCGTGCGCAGGCTTGGCGGTACCGGGCTTTCGGCCAGCTCCCGGTCGAAGGCGGCGGCGATCCGGTCGCGTGTCGAATTGCTCATTTGGCCACCTCCACCATGCCGAGCCGAAGCCTGCTGACGGCACGGTGCACGCGCGACTTTGCGGCCTGGGGTGAGATCCCGAGAATCCGGCCGACCTCGCCCAGCGGCAGGTCGAGATAGAAGAAGAGGAAGAGGACGGCGCGGTCGGTCGATGGAAGCTTGGCCAGCTCGCGGTCGAGATCGATCTGAAGGTCGTGCCGCTCGTCGATCCCGGCGTCGGGCCGCGTCAGGTTGTCGAGCTTGAGGACCGACGACCAGCGGGCACGCCGCATCGAGCGGCACTGGTTGGCGACGATCGAAAGAAACCACGGCCGGATGGCGGCGTCCTTGCGCAGCCGGTCGAGGCTTCGCCAGGCTTTCAGCGTGGCCTCCTGGACGGCGTCCTGTGCCTCGTTCGGATCCCGGAGGAAGACCACCGCCAGCCTGAAGGCAGGATCCACCAGCGGCCCCACAAGGGAATCGAAAGCCAGCTCGTCCCCCGTTCGCGCCGCCTGGATCAGCGCGCCCTCGTCCATCGAGGTAGTGCTCACCACCGGCTATTAGACGCAGCCAGGAACCGAAAGGTTCCGGCGGAGGAGGTGCGCGAGCCCGCCGTCGCATAATCCCCACATGGCGACCGCCCTCTCGCTGACCCACCTCGGCTCGCTCATGCGCGGCGTCCGCAGCGTGGACGAGGTGGGCGCGGACGAGCGAGCCGCGGCCCTCGCCAAACGGTCGATCAAGAAGTCATCCAAGCTCTGGGCGCTTGACCTGGCGGTCCGCTGCATGGACCTGACGACCCTCGAGGGCGCCGACACCACGGGCAAAGTCGCGGCCATGTGCGCCAAGGCAGTCCGCCCCAAGCCCGGCGACCCGACGATTCCGTCGGTGGCGGCGGTGTGCGTGTACCCGCTCCGCATCGCCGACTGCGTGGCGCACTTGCGAGGCAGCAACGTGCGCATTGCGTCGGTCGCCACGGCGTTCCCTTCGGGCCAGAGCTTCACTTCGATCAAGGTCGCCGAGACCGAGGAGGCCGTGAGGGCCGGGGCGCACGAGATCGACATGGTCATCGACCGCGGCGCCTTCCTGTCCGGCGACTATCAGCGCGTCTACGACGAGATCGTCGCGGTGAAAGAAGCGTGCGGCGCCGCGCACCTCAAAGTGATCCTCGAGACGGGCGAGCTCGGGACGTACGACGCGGTGCGCCGCGCCAGCATCCTCGCCATGGCGGCCGGCGCCGACTTCATCAAGACCTCGACCGGCAAGGTGCAGCCGGCGGCGACGCTGCCGGTCGCGCTGGTGATGATGGAATCGATTCGGGACTTCGTCCGCGAGACAGGTCGTCCGGTCGGTTTCAAAGCCGCGGGTGGAATTCGCACCGCCAAGCAGGCGATTTCCTATCTCGTGGTGACGTACGAGACGTTGGGCCCGGACTGGATGACTCCGGACCGGCTTCGACTCGGCGCGTCTACGCTGCTCAACGACGTGCTGATGCAGATCGACAAAGAGCGAACCGGCGCCTACCAGTCCGCTGATTACTTCACGATCGACTGATGGCGATCACCAAGAAGCACTCGACCGAGCTCGCCCGACACGTGTTCGAGTACGCGCCGGCACCTGAGTCGATCGACCACGTCAAGATCCAACCGCGCTACGGATTGTTCATCGGTGGTCGAATGGTGGAGGGGCACAGCAAGAAGCGCTTCCCGACCATCAACCCCGCGACCGAAACCAAGCTCGCGGAGGTGGTCGAGGCCGACGAGATCGACGTCGACCGCGCGGTGAAGGCGGCGGCCAAGGCATTCGATTCGTGGGGGAGCCTCGGGCCATCGCGCCGCGCCCGCTACCTGTTCCGCATCGCGCGACTGATACAGGAGCGAGCACGCGAGCTGGCGGTCGTCGAGACGATGGATGGCGGGAAGCCGATCAAAGAGTCACGCGACGTCGACATCCCGCTGGCCGCCGCGCATTTCTTCTATTACGCCGGCTGGGCCGACAAGCTCGAGTGGGCGTTTCCCAATCGCAAGGCGAAGCCGCTCGGGGTAGCGGGCCAGGTCATACCCTGGAACTTCCCGCTCCTGATGCTGGCGTGGAAGATCGCACCTGCGCTGGCGGCCGGCAACACGGTGGTCCTCAAGCCGGCGGAGACCACGCCTCTGTCCGCGATGGTCTTCGCCGAGATCTGCATGCAGGCGGAGCTGCCGCCCGGCGTGGTCAACATCGTCACGGGCGCGGGCAAGACGGGGTCACTGGTAGTCACGCACCCCGACGTGAAGAAGGTCGCGTTCACGGGCTCGACCGAGGTCGGCAAGCTGATTCAGCGCGCCATCGCCGGCAGTGGCAAGCGCCTTACTCTCGAGCTCGGCGGCAAGGCGGCCAACATCGTGTTCGAGGACGCGCCGCTCGACCAGGCCGTCGAAGGCATCGTCAACGGCATCTACTTCAACCAGGGCCACGTGTGCTGTGCCGGTAGCCGGCTCCTGGTCCAGGAGTCGATCGCCGAGCCGCTGCTCGAAAAGCTGAAGCGCCGCCTCTCCACCCTTCGCCTCGGTGATCCGCTCGACAAGAACACGGACATCGGCGCGATCAACTCGAAAGCGCAGCTGGAGAGGATCCAGGGCCTGGTGGAGTCCGGAATCGAAGAAGGCGCCGAGCTCTATCAGCCAGACTGCGTCCTGCCAGAGCGCGGCTTCTGGTTCCCGCCGACGCTGTTCACCAACGTGTCGCAGTCATACCGCATCGCCCGCGAGGAGATCTTCGGGCCGGTGCTGTCGGTGTTGACCTTCCGCACGCCGAACGAAGCGGTCGAGAAGGCGAACAACACGCCCTACGGCCTGTCCGCGGGCGTGTGGACCGACAAGGGCTCGCGCATCCTGTGGATGGCGGAGCGAATGCGCGCCGGGGTCGTGTGGGCGAACACGTTCAACCGCTTCGATCCCGCGTCACCGTTCGGTGGATACAAGGAATCGGGGTTTGGCCGCGAGGGCGGCGTCCACGGCCTGCTGCCCTACCTCGAGCTCAGCTGATGGACGTCCGCAAGACGTACAAGCTTTTCGTCAACGGCGAGTTCGTGCGCTCGGAATCCGGTCGCGCTTACCGTCCGGACGGCAACGTGAACGTGCCTCGCGGGTCGCGCAAGGACCTTCGCGATGCGGTCCGCGCCGCGCGCACCGCATTCCCCGGTTGGTCGGGGCGGACGGCGATGAACCGCGGACAGATCCTCTACCGCGCCGCCGAGATGCTGGACGGCCGCGCGTCGCAGTTCATCGAGCTGCTCGGCGGCGGAGCGCGCGCGCGTCGCGAGCTGGACCAGGCGGTGGAGACGCTGGTCTGGTACGCCGGCTGGACCGACAAGCTCTCCCAGGTCACCGGCACCGTGAACCCTGTCGCCGGTCCCTACTTCAACTTCACGATTCCGGAACCGACAGGGGTGGTCGGAATCGTCGCGCCCGAGGACGACGCTCTCGCCGGCCTGGTGCGGCGCGTTGCCCCCGCCCTGTGCGGAGGCAACGTGGTGGTCGCGCTCGCCTCGGAAACGCATCCGCTTGCCGCCCTCACGCTGGCCGAGGTGCTGGCGACGAGCGACCTGCCGGTCGGCGTCGTCAACATCCTGAGCGGCCAGCGCAAGGAGCTGATTCCGTGGCTCGCGGCGCACATGGACGTCAATGCGATCGACGTGGCGGGCTGCACCGACGACGAGGTCAAGGCAATTGAAGAAGCGGCGGCGGGCAACGTGAAGCGTGTGATCAAAGTCGCAGCCCATGAGCGCAGTCCTTACCTGGTCGCAGCATTCATGGAAATGAAAACCGTCTGGCATCCAATCGGTGTTTGATCCCACCTAGAATGCAGGTGCATGACTGAGGTGCTGACCCAGCAAGCCCCGAGCGAAACCTCGGGTCTTGTGCTGGACAGAGCCCACCCCAGCGCGCCGATGATCACCTCGGCGCAAATCGCGCGGCGCGTGCGCAGACTTGGCCGCCACATCTCTGACATCTACGCCGACATCGACACGCCGCTGGTGATGGTCGTGATCCTCAAGGGCGCGACGGTCTTCGCGGCCGACCTTCTACGCAGCCTCAGCATCCCCGCCGAGCTCGAGTTCGTGCGCGCGTCGAGCTATCCGACCGGGACCTCGAGCAACGGCAGGCTTCGCCTTGCCCACATGGTGGAAGGGCCGCTGGTCGGGCGGCACGTCCTGCTGGTGGAGGACATCATCGACTCGGGCGTCACCGTCAACGCGGTGGCGCGGCGCATCAAGCGCCTCGGCGCGGCATCGGTCCGGCTGGCCGCGCTGCTCGACCGACCCGCGCGGCGGCAGGTGGTGGTGAAGATCGACTTCACCGGCTTTGTGATCCCCGATCGTTTCGTGATCGGCTACGGCCTCGACTACGCCGGGCTGTATCGCGAGCTGCCCCACATCTATTCGCTGACATAACCTCTCCGTATCTCGGCTGGAACAAGGCCGAGCTGCACAGCCACCTCGACGGCGCCGTGCGCATTTCTACCGTGGAGGAGCTTTCGGGCAGGACCGACCTTCGGATGGTTGCGCCTGACGATTGCCCCAGCCAGGCCGAGTACATCAAGTACTTCAAGCCGGCGATCGACGTGATGCAGACGGAGAAGGCGCTCGAACGAATCGCGCTTGAGCTGTGCATCGATTCGGCCGCCGAGAACGTCGATTACCTCGAGGTGCGTTGGGCGCCACGACTCCATCTGGAGGGCGGCCTGACAATCGAGGGTGTCATCCGCGCGGTGTTGTCGGGCTTGCAGCAGGGACCGATCCGCGCGGTCGCAATCGTCTGCGCCATGCGCCGCGACACGCCGGAGCACAACCTCGAGCTGGCCAGGATCGCAGGTGGTTTCGCGGGGCTCGGCGTCGTCGGGTTTGACCTGGCTGGGGATGAGGTCGCCAATCCAGCTCCTCCCCAGCGCCGTGCTTTCGAAGCGGCCCGCGCGGCTGGGCTGCACCTCACGTGCCACGCGGGCGAGGCTGGCGATCCGTCGAGCGTCGAAGATGCGCTGTCCCTCGGTGTCGAGCGAATCGCCCACGGCGTGATCGGAGCGCGCGATCCGCGCATCGTCAAACGACTGAGAAGCGAGGGAATCGTTCTCGACATGTGCCCAACCGCGAACTGGAAATGCAAAGCGGTGCCGGCGCTTTCCGATCACCCGCTGCCGCGCCTCGTCCGGTCCGGCGTGCGCTGCACCATCAGCACGGACTCACGCACGGTCGCGGACACGACTCTCAGCCGTGAGTTCGAGCGGATGGCGGGCATAGGCATGACGGACGATGAGCTGCGGCTCTGCAACCAGACCGCGTACGACGCGAGATTCGGCTAGCGGCCCGGCAACACCCCGGTTAGTCCGGACTATCCGGGCTCCGCTCAGCCCGTTCCGAACAGCCGGTCGCCGAAGTCGCCCAGGCCCGGCACGATATACGCCTTGTCGTTGAGCCGCTCGTCCAGGGCCGCCGTGTACACGTCAACCTCGGGGTGTCGCTCCTCGAGAATCTTTACGCCTTCCGGCGCTGCCACGACGCAGACCATCCGCGTGTCGCGCCCGCCCGCCTCTTTGATCAGGTCGAGCGCCTGCGCCGCGGAGCCTCCGGTCGCCAGCATCGGGTCGAGAAGTAGAGGAATCTTGCCCTTCAGGCTCGGCAGCTTCTTGTAGTAGATCCTCGCGACCGCGGTCTCCTCGTCCCGCTCGAGCCCGATGTAGCCGACGCTGACCCTCGGCAGGAGCTCGAGCACCGGAGCCAGGAGACCCAGGCCCGCTCGCAGCACCGGGATGGCGACGACCTCCTGCTCGACCTCGAGCGCCGGCGCCTCGGCGAGCGGCGTACGCACGGTGCCGCGCCGCACCGGCAAGTCGGCGGTCGCTTCGTAGAGCAGAAGGGTGATCACATTCCGCGCCAGCGTGCGAAATTCCTCGGGCTCCGTCGAGCTGTCGCGCAACCCGCGCAGGCAGTCCGCGACGAGCGGGTGCTTACTTACGATCAGCGGCACGTGCGTCGCGCGCGATCAGTCTGCGCAATGCGTCGACGGCAACCTTCAGCATGCGGTCCATGTACGACGGATCGAGATGATGGATCTCACCGGCGCCGAGCTCGTCCACGCACAGGTTGATCGTGGCCGCGCGCATCTTGCGCAGGCGCGACACGATGAACAGGGTCGACGATTCCATGTCGTTGCTCAGGATGCCCGCCTTGGACCACATCTCGAGCTCATCGCGAAGGTGCGGCCGCGGCATGCGGTCCGGCACGAGGTCGGAATACAGGGCGTCGACCGAGCGGATCACGCCGACGTGGTACGGCACGCCTGACGCCTCCGCTGCTTCGACCAGCGCGTTGATCATGTGCAGCGAGGCCACGGCCGGATACTCGGTCGGGACGTAGCCGTTGGGCGTCCCCTCTGATCGCACCGCGGCGTAGCCGATGACGAGGTCGCCCATCTTGATCTCAGGTTGCGCCGCTCCGCAGGTGCCCACACGAAGGAGGGTGTGCACCCCGAGCTCATTGAGCTCTTCGACGGCGATCGCGACCGATGGCCCGCCCATGCCCGTCGACATCGCTGACACCGGCACGCCGTCCAGCTTGCCGGTGAAGGTCCTGTACTCGCGGCTGAACGCGACCTCGCGCGCACCGTCGAGGTATTTCGCGATCAGAGGCGTCCGCCCCGGATCACCGGGCACCAGAACGTACTCGCCGACATCGCCCTGCCCGACACCGATGTGGTACTTCTTCTCGGTCACAGCCATTGAGGGCGAATACTAATCGCCTGTCGTGACTCCGTTCTTATCCACCCGGGCGAGGACGTGAGGCGGCCGGCGCACCTCTCGCTCGCTCAATCGCCAGGCATTGCGGATGCGGTCAGTGACCTTTTCGACGAGGTCGCGGGATCGGGCATGAACCACGACCAGGGAATCGCCCGTCCGCACCTGCGCGCCGACCGCCGCCTCGATGACGACCCCCGCCGCGGGATCCACCCGGTCTTCCTTGCGGATCCGTCCCGCGCCAAGCTCGAGCGCCGCGAGTCCAATCTCGAGGGCGTCGATCGCCTCCACGTGCCCGGAGGACTCGGCCTTGACCGCGACCTGCACCGCAGCCACCGGCAGGCCTTGCTCGAGGTGGCCGCCCTGGGCGGCGAGCATGCGTTCGAAGGTTTCCCGCCCGGCGCCCGACCTCAGCACTCTCTCCGGATCCGCCTCCACCTCGGCAAGCCGGCACATCTCGCGCGTGACCCTCAAGCAGACCTCGAGCAGCTCGGCGTCGGCGTTGCCGGCCAGGGCGTCGAGCGCCTCGCTGACCTCGAGCGCGTTGCCCACCGTACGGCCCAGGGGGTTGTCCATCGCGGTCACGAGCGCCACCGTGCGGCGACCGGCGCCTTCGCCGAGCTGAACCATCTCGGCGGCGAGCTCCTCCGCCGATGCGATGTCGGGCATGAACGCTCCGCGGCCGAACTTGACGTCGAGCACGATCGCGTCCGCGCCCGCGGCGATCTTCTTGGACATGACGCTGGATGCGATCAACGGCACGGACGGCACTGTCGCCGTGACGTCACGTAGCGCGTACAGCAGCTTGTCCGCCGGCACCATGTGCGGCGACTGCGCCGCGACGGCGATCCCAACCTCGCGAACTTGCCTGATGAAGCGCTCGGGGTCGAGGTCGACCGTCAGCCCCGGCACCGACTCCAGCTTGTCCAGGGTGCCCCCGGTGTGGGCGAGCGCACGGCCGCTCAGCTTCGGCACCTTGACCCCGCACGCGGCGGCGAGGGGCGCGGCCACGAGCGTCACCTTGTCGCCGACGCCACCAGTCGAGTGCTTGTCCACCTTGATCCCGGGGATCGCGCGGAGGTCGAGCA
>VBHJ01000182.1 GCA_005887685.1 Chloroflexota bacterium
CCGGAAGAGGATGGTCGGCGCTGGCGCAGGACATCAACGTCACCGCGCCCACATTGCTCATATGGGGGGACCAGGATCCCGCCCTCGGTCGTTTGCAAGCTGAGAGCACCGCGCAACATATGACTGCGAACTATCGACTCGAGGTCCTGGAGGGCGCAGGACACTGGCTTCAGTTCGAGCGGCCGGAAGAAGTGAGCCGTTCGCTCGTGCAAGTCGTAAATAAGTAAGCTTGCACCGATGCTGCGCCCCGGTGAGTCGGAAAGGCGAGGTGGGCTGCGCCGGCTCGACGACATTCTCGAGAGCCTCGAGCAGCTAAACCTTCACGACAAGACGGAGCTGCCGGACCACGTCGCTGAAGCGCTGGTCATGCTCGGCATCGAGCAGCCACATTCGATCGCGATCCCGCAGCTGATCGAGCGGGTTTGGGCGATGCAGCAGCCGTACCTGATCACGATCGTCGTCGAGCGAAGGCGCCGCAGGCGCCGCAAGGTCTCGGCCGAGTCCAGCGCAACCGAAGCTCACTGAAACCCGGCAACTGGCTCGACGTCTTCTCCCGGATCGGCGCCGATGTACGTCGCGCGGTGCTTCCGCTCTCGGGCACGGTGGCGGGTCGCGCGCCGCTGAGCGTCGGCGCGGGTGGGGACACAACCATGGAGCTCGACCGCGCCGCTGAAGTCGTCGTCTTCGCCGAGCTGGCAGCGCTGGCGGAGCGCGGCGAGCGATTCTCGGTCCTGTCCGAAGAAGCGGGCCATCGCAGCTTTGGCGCGGACTATCCGCTCGTCCTCGTCGACCCGGTCGATGGAAGCCTCAACGCCAAGCAAGGTGTCCCGCTCTTCGGGTTGATGCTCGCGGTGCTGGACGGTCCGACAGTGGCCGACACGTATGCGGGACTGGTGCTCAACCTCAACACGGGAGAGGAATGGCGCGCTGTGCGCAAACAGGGTGCGTGGCGCGATGGCAAGCCGCTCAGGGCGCTGCAGCGATCGGACGGGCGGCGCATCGAGCTTCTCGGCCTCGAGAGCTCTCCGCGCGCGCTCAAGCTGGCTCAGCCTCTGGTGGACCGTTCAAACAAGATCCGCATACTGGGCTCGATGGCGATCTCCATCGCGCTCACCAGCGCTGGAGGATTTGACGTCTTCTGCGCCCCGATCCCCGTCAGGGTGTTCGACATGGCCGCGAGCCTGCTGCTGTTGCGGGAGACGGGGGGCGTCGCAAGCGACGTCCGCGGAGAGGGTCTGGACGGCCTGCGATGTGACCTCGAGACCCGGACGACGTTGCTCTGCGCGCCCACGCGGGCGCTGCACGACGAGGCGATCGAGATCCTCCGAGCTCGGCAGTGAACCTCGATCCGCGCCGCACCGTGTTCGTGATCCTCAGCTTTGAGGGACCCGACGTCTACAGCCAGGCCGGCGGCCTGGGAGTGCGCGTGAAAGGCCTTGCCCGCTCGCTGGCCCGGGCCGGCTACCTGACATACCTCTATTTCTGTGGCGACCCCGACCTGCCGGGCGAGGAGGAGCAGGAAGGGGGGCGGCTGCGGTACCGGCGGTGGTGCCAGTGGATCTCGGCCATGCACCGTGGCGGCGTCTACGACGGCGAGGAAGGCAAGATCCGGGACTGGAACTCGAGCCTCCCGCCCAGCCTGATCGAGAACGTGATAGCGCCCGCGATCTCGGCCGGCAACCACGTCGTCGTGCTGGGCGAGGAGTGGCACACCTCGTGGTCGATGAAGTTGATCTCGGACGCGCTGTACTACCGAGGCCTGCGCGATCGCGTGGTAATGCTCTGGAACGCCAACAACACATATGGCTTCAACCGGATCGATTGGACCGGTTTGAACTTCGCCAGCACCGTGACCACCGTCAGCCGGTACATGAAGTTCCGGATGTGGGAGTGGGGGCAGAACCCGATCGTCATCCCGAACGGCATCTCGCGAGAGTCGATCGTGGAAGCCGACCCACAGGTGGTGGAAGATCTGCGGTCGTCGGCCGGGGCAGATCACTTCTGGTTCAAGATCGGCCGCTTCGACCCCGACAAGCGCTGGCTCATGGCGGTTTCGGCTGCGGCCCAGCTCAAGCGCCGAGGCAACACGGTGAAGCTCGTGATGCGAGGGGGCAAGGAGCCGCACGGCGCGGAGGTCATGAACCACGCGCAGCATCAGGGTCTCGTCGTGCGGAACGCGCCTGGACCGCCCGACGCGTCGGGGATGGCCGCATTGTTGCGCGACTCGAAGCAAGCCGACCTCATCAACCTGACGAGCTTTCTCAAGGACTCGCTCGTCATGAACGTCTACGCGGCGTGCGACGCCGTGCTCGCCAACTCCGGCCACGAGCCGTTCGGCCTGGTCGGGCTCGAGGTGATGGCTGCCGGCGGCATCGCGGTGACCGGCTCGACCGGTGAGGACTACGCCGAGGGATACCGCAACGCCGTCGTGCTGGAGACCGACGACCCGATCGAGATCGTCACCGAGCTGTCGGTCCTCAAGGAGAAGCCGCGCCTGGTCGCGGGACTGCGCAAGCGCGGCAGGGCCACCGCGCGCGACTACGTCTGGGAGAAGGTGATCGAGCAGCTTCTGCTGAGGATCGACTTTGCCGCAGCCCGCCAGGCGGTGACGGGTCCGGAAGAGCCTCAGCCCAAAGCCGCGGCCCGGCGCCCATCGAGAGCGACCCCACCGCGTGGCTGAGCGAGTGGTCGTGTACACGGTGGTTCACCAGCCGCGGCGTTTGAAGCTGCCCGCCCGGCTGATACCTGCAGGCACGCCCGCCCACCGGCTCGCGGGTTACCTCTTCGACGACGAGCTCGATCGGCATTACTTCGACAAGGTCGCCGAGTACTCGTACCTGCCCGCGACGGCGGCGTTTCGCGAGCTTGCGCGGCGCGGATGGCGGATGTCGATCGGCTTCAGCAACTCATTTCTGCTCCAGGCTGAGCGGTGGAGCAAGAAGGTGCTGGATGGATTCAAGCGCCTGTGCGCGAGCCCAAACGTGGAGGTCGTGTGCGTCGAGCCTTATCACTCCTGGCTTTTCTACGTCGACATCGTCGCCTTCAAAGAGGCGATGCTTTCGGCGCGCAAACGTCTCGAGGATCTGTTCCAGAAGTCCGTCGTCTTCACGGACACGACCGAGATGTTCATGTCGAACGATGTTTACTTCGCCCTCCAGCAGTGCGGCTTTGCCGGCGCGTTCATGGAGGGGCGCGACTGGCAGCTCGGCTGGCGGGATCCCACTCACGTCTACCGCCACCCGATGCAGGACCTGGCTTTGCTGCCGCGGCACCACCAGCTTTCGGACGACGTCGGCTATCGCTTCTCGAACCAGGCCTGGAGCATGTGGCCGCTGACGCCGGAGGTGTATGCGGACTGGGTACGCGAGTGCTGGGGTGACGTGGTCACCCTCGGCTGGGATTTCGAGACCTTTGGCGAGCACCACCGCAGGGATTCGGGCATCTTCGAGTTCATGCGCGCGCTCAACACGCAACTGCGCCGGCGCAAGGTCCGCATGCTGCTTCCTTCCGAGGCGATCGCAGAACTCGGCGACTCCGGCCACGAAGCGCCGGTCAGCGAGTACGGCACCACCTGGGCCGGGGAGGGAGGCATGGAATTCTTCCTGGGCAACCAGGCGCAGCAGGGCGTTTTCCGGCTGATGCACCATGCGTACTCGAAGGCGAGGCTCACCGGAGACCCTGCGCTGATGGACCTCGCGAGGTGGCTCCTGCAGTCAGACAACCTTCACCTGATCCAGTGGTTCGGGCGTTCAGGCAGCGAAGCCGAGGTGAGCGCGTACTTCACACCGTCGCAGTGGTGGGAGCTCGGCGACCTTGGCATCATCCGAGAGCAGCAGCAGGTCTATCTA
>VBHJ01000067.1 GCA_005887685.1 Chloroflexota bacterium
GGCGACTATCTCGGCGGGCGTCCGCCCCGTTTCGACCGACTCGAGGTGGACCTCCTTCGCCTGGTCGCGCGTGACGGCGCCCTGCTGCAAGAGATCCATCAGCTCCGCGAGGTGCTCGCCCGACGGCAACTTGCCGGTGGGCGCAACCTCGTTGACGATCCAGTTCGCTGTTGCCATGGTCGGGGCGCCCTTCGCCACGGCGGTCTCGTACAGATCGGCAAGGTCTCGGTCCCCTCCGATGACCGCCACCTGAGCCGCCGGCAGGTGGTCGAGCAACCTGGCGCGACGAACGCTGGGAAGCTCGGGCAGCGCACGACGCAGCTCTTCGATCCAGGCCCGGTCCAGCTCGAGCGGTGGGATGTCCGGCTCCGGAAAGTAGCGGTAGTCCTCCGCGAACTCCTTGCTCCGCTGCGAGAAGGTGCGCTGCTCCGTCTCGTCCCAGCCG
This sequence comes from Chloroflexota bacterium, assembly GCA_005887685.1. GTDB lineage: Bacteria > Chloroflexota > Dormibacteria > Dormibacterales > Dormibacteraceae > 40CM-4-65-16. The sequence continues at coordinate 446 of VBHJ01000067.1, forward strand.
CGGGTCTCCTGCACCACCGCGCCGCCGGACTCCAGGGCCTGCTGCTGGCGGTCGACCTCATAAAGGATCGCGCGATGCAGCGCACGGAAAGAGTTGATGTTCTTGAGCTCGGTCTTGACGCCGAGCTCCTTCGACCCCGCTCGGCGGATCGAGATGTTGGGCTCGGCACGCAGCTGGCCCTTCTCCATGTCGGCCTCTGAAGCGCCGATCGCGCGGAGAAGCGTGCGAAGCTCCATCGCGTAGTCGCGGGCCTCGTCGGCCGAGTGCAGGTCCGGCTCGCTGACGATCTCCATCAGCGGCACCCCCGCCCGATTCAGGTCGACGTACGACTCCCGCGCCTTGTGCAGCTTGTCGCCCGCGTGGACGAGCTTGCCTGTGTCCTCTTCGAGATGGACACGGCGGATGCGCACCTTGCGTTCGCCAAGGTCGAGGTAGCCGTTGACGCTCATCGGCAGGTCGTACTGGCTGATCTGATAACCCTTGGGCAGGTCGGGATACATGTAGTTCTTGCGGTCGAACTTCGTGTGGCGCGGGATCTCGCAGTTCAATGCAAGCGCGGTCTTGATGCAAGCTTCCACCGCCGCCTTGTTCGGCACCGGCAGCACGCCCGGCATGCCGAGGCAGATCTCGCAGACGTGCGTGTTGGGAGGTTCGTTGAGGCCGGCGATCGAGCAGCCGCAGAACATCTTCGATCGCGTCTTCGGCTGGACATGCACCTCCATGCCGATCACAACTTCCCAGTCCACGCCCCTCTCCCTACCCTCTCCCCTGGAGGGGAGAGGGGTCTGCCACCACTGCTTTCAGCTCGCTCGCCTCTTCGTATGCGCGCGCGACTCGAAGGACGACGTTCTCGCCCCACTGCGGGCCGAGCACCTGCAGGCCGACCGGCAGTCCGTCCGAGGTCCCGCACGGGACGCTGATCCCGGGCAGCCCCGCCAGGTTCCCGCCGAGGGTCAGCACGTCGCACAGGTACATGGAGAGCGGGTCCTGCGTCTTGGCGCCGATGGGAAATGCGACGGTCGGCGAGGTGGCGCTGACGATGGCGTCACATTTCTTGAAGGCCTCGTCGAAGTCGCGCTTGATCAGGGTCCGCACCTTCTGCGCCTTGAGGTAGTAGGCGTCGTAGTAGCCGCTCGACAGCGCGTACGTCCCCAGCATCACCCGCCGCCGCACCTCGGTGCCGAAGCCCTTCCGCCGCGTCTGCTGGTATTCCTCGGTGATGTTCGGCGCGTCGACCTCGGACAGGCCGTACTTCACGCCATCGAACCGCGCCAGGTTGGACGAGCACTCCGCGGGCGCGATGATGTAGTAGGCGGCCAGCCCGTAGTCGGTGTGCGGCAGCGACACGTCGACGATCTCCGCGCCGGCCTGGCGCAGGATGAAGAGGGCCGCGTCGATCGCCGCCTTCACGCCCGGCTCGACCCCCTTGACGTCGTAGTACTCGCGCGGCACGCCCAGGCGCATGCCTTTCACGCCGGCGCCGAAGTTGTTCAGGACCTCCATCCGCGGACGGTCGGAAGACGTCGCGTCGAGCGGGTCGAGTCCGCCCATCAGCGACAGCACGATCGCCGCATCGTCGACAGAGCGCGCCAAGGGACCGATCTGGTCGAGGCTCGAGGCAAAGGCGATCAGCCCGTATCGGCTGACCCGGCCATAGGTCGGCTTCATGCCGACGACACCGCACAAAGCCGCAGGCTGCCGGATCGATCCGCCGGTATCCGTGCCGAGCGCGATCATCGCCTCGCCGGCGGCCACGGCCGCAGCGCTGCCTCCGGAGCTCCCGCCCGGGACACGCTGCAGGTCCCACGGGTTGCGGGTCGGAAAGTAGCTCGAGTTCTCGGTCGAGCTGCCCATCGCGAACTCATCGCAGTTGGTGACGCCGAGCATCACCGCGCCCGCCTCGAAAAGCCGCGCCACGGCCGTTCCGGTGTAGGGCGGCTTGAAGCCGCGCAGGATCTGCGAACCGGCCGTCGTCTCCACGCCCCTAACGCACAGCACGTCTTTCACGGCGATCGGGATGCCGGCCAGCGGTGGCGCATCCCCCTGCCTGATCCTGCGATCGGCCTCCTCGGCCTGCTTCTCCCATAGCTCTGGCGTGAATCGGAGGTAGGCCTTGACGTGCTTGTCCACGCGCTCGATTCGCTCTACATGCGCGGTGACGAGGTCGGCCGATGAGATGGAGCCAAGTCGAAGCAGCCGTGACGCGTCCGTGATCGTCAGCTGGGTGAGATCGTCAGACGTCACGTCTCTTCCTGGATGGCGGGCACGCGAAAGAACCCGTTGACCGATGCGGGAGCGTTGGCCAGCGCGTCCTCCTGGGTCAGGCAAGGCCGCGGTTCGTCGTCGCGCAGCCTGCTCGCGACCTCCACCACCTGCGCGGTCGGGGGGATGTCCTCGGTGTCGAGCTGCTGGAGCCGGTCGATGTGGCCGAGGATGCCGCTCAGCTGGTCGGCGTAGAACTCCTCGTCACCGGGCTCGAGGCCGATGCGCGCGAGCGTGGCGACGTGGCGGACTTCATCTCTGGAAAGAGGCATCGGGACAAGCTTATGAAGATCGCCGGCTCGACACGAGTCCGACGATTGCGATCACGCCCGCCCAAGACGCGGCGCAGGTCAGGATCATCAGGACCGAGGCGAACCACGCTGCAGACGAGGCCCACCTTGCTTTACGGAACAGCCCGACCGTGGCCACGGCCCCCACGATGGCGGTCCCGATCGATGCTCCCCCGATGAGCTGAAGCGCGATGCCCATCCGGCCGACGGCGGAGGGCTCGGAGGTGAACGTGAGCACGAAACCTCCCCAAATCAGCAGCACGAACGAGCCGATCAACAGGGCGTTGGCGACCCAGTACGGAGCCCTCACTTCGGGAGCAGGGCTTTGAACTGCTCTTCATCGAGGATGTTCAGCTTCAGCTTCTGCGCCTTTTCGAGCTTGGATCCCGCGCCCGGACCGGCGACGACGTAGTCCGTCTTCGCTGTCACGCCTCCGACGGCCTTGCCGCCCAGCTTTCGCACCAGCGCCTCGGCGTCGGGCCTGCTGATGAATTCGAGGGTGCCCGTGAAGACAAACGTCTTGCCCGTGAAAGGGCCGTCGCCGACCGCCTCGACGGCCTGCGGCTCGACGCCGGCCGCGAGCAGCTTCTGCACGAGCTCCGCGCCCTGGCCGTGGAAGAAGCGATGCACCTCGCCCGCCATGTTCGGGCCGATGCCCTCCACTCGCTGCAGGTCCTCCTCGGTTGCGGTGCGCAGCGGGTCGATGCTGCTGAAGTCGGCGGCCAGCAGCTGCGCCGTCGCCTCGCCAACCTGTGGGATGCCGAGCGCAAACAGAAAGCGCCACAGGTCCGGCTGCCTGCTCGCCGCGATTCGGTCGACCAGGTTCTGCGCCGATCTGTCCGCGAACCCCTCGAGCTGGATGACCTGGTCCTTGCTCATCCGGTAAAGGTCGCTTGGGTCTTCGACGACACCACGATCGATCAACTGGGTCAGGGTGGCGTAGCCGAGGCCCTCGATGTCCATGACCGCCGCGAAATGCCGCAGCCGCTCCAGCCGCTGCGCGCCGCAGAACGGATTGATGCAGCGATGGGCGATGTACGGCTCCTCGCGGACGACCTCTCCCCCGCACACCGGGCACCTGGTCGGCATCTTCCAGCCCGGCTTGGGCTTCTTGACGCTGACGATCTCGGGGATCACGTCGCCGGCTCGGTGGATGACGACCCGCGCGCCGACATACACGCCCTTCTCGTTGACCTGCGCCTCGTTGTGCATCGTCACATTGCGGATCGTCACGCCGCCGACGATCACGGGCTTGACATGCGCGACCGGCGTGAGGACGCCGGTGCGGCCGACGTAGCACGCTATCTCCTCGACCACCGTCTCCGCCTGTTCCGGCGCGTACTTGAAGGCGATCGCCCATCGCGGCGAGCGGGCGACAAAGCCGAGCTCGAGCTGCTGCGCAAAGCCATCGACCTTCACGACCATGCCGTCGATCTCGTACTCGAGCTCGTGCCGGCGACGCTGCCATTCCGCGTGGTAGTCGATCACCTCGTCAATCGAGTCGAGGCGGCGACGGTTCTTGTTGACGCGAAAGCCCATCGAGTCGAGCGTGTTGAGGACATCCCACTGCGACCTGGCCGGGCCCCCGGGATCGAGGGTGTACATGAAGGTCTGCAGGTCTCGGCCCGCGGTGACGTTGGGGTCGATCTGGCGGACGCTTCCCGCCGCGGTGTTGCGCGGATTGACAAAGCGCGCTTTGCCGGCGGCCTCCATCTCGCGGTTGAGACGCTCGAACCCCGCGATCGGGAAATACACCTCGCCGCGAACCTCGAAGACGTCGGGCAGTCCTTTCGCCGGGCTCACCGCCAGTGGCACGCTGCGGATGGTGCGCACGTTGGCGGTGACGTCTTCGCCGATCGTGCCGTCGCCGCGGGTGGCCGCGCGCTGCAGCCGTCCCTTTCCGTAGGTGAGGCTGATGGCCAGGCCGTCGATCTTCAGCTCAGCGCAGTAGACCACCTTATCGCCGACCGCGCCGCGCACACGCTTGTCGAAGGCCCGGATCTCCGCCTCGTCGAATGCGTTCTGCAGGCTGAGCATGGGCGAGCGATGGCGAACCTTGGCGAACTGGTCCGAGGCCTCGCCGCTCACACGCTGGGTCGGCGAATCCGAGCTCACGAGATCAGGTCGCTCTTCCTCGATGCGGCGCAGCTCGAGAAACAGCGTGTCGTACTCCGAGTCCGACACCTCCGGCTGGTCGAGGACGTAATAGGCGTGCTCGTAGCGGCGGATCAGCTCGCGCAGGTCCTCGACGCGTACCGCCGGATCGATCGCCTTTTTGCGCTTGGTCACTTCGTCAGCGGCGCGAGCATCCCGCTGAGGATCTTCAGGCCGGCCCGGTCGAACTTGATCACGAGCTCCTCGTCGGTCCGCGTGAGGGTGCTCTTGACCACTGTCCCCGGGCCGAAGGCGGGATGCTGGACGCGGTCGCCACTCGCGAACCGCTGCACCGGAGGCGCCACGGGCGCGGCCTCGACCTGCCGCTCGATGTAGCGCTCCTTGTATCCCTGTCGCGGCGGCGCGACCGGCGCGCTTCCGCGCGGCGTGCCGAGCAGTGACTGTGGGATGTCGGTCAGGAAGCGGCTCGGGAACGCTGGCTGAGACCGCCCATACAGGTGACGGCGGAACGCGCAGCTCAGGTACAGACGGTCTTTCGCCCGGGTCATCCCGACGTAGCAGAGGCGGCGCTCCTCCGCCATCTCGGTCGCGGCGCCGACGGCCGAAGGGTTCTCCTCCCGCTCGTCGAGCGCCCGCTGATGCGGCAGAAGCCCTTCCTCCATCCCCACCATGAACACGACCGGAAACTCGAGACCCTTGACCATATGCAGCGTGATCAGGGTCGCGCCTTCGCCGTTTTCGTCGTAAGCATCGACGTCTGAGACCAGCGCCACCTCGGCGAGAAAATCTTCCAGTCCCTGCACCGGGTCGCGGTCGTCGAAGCTCTCGGCAAGGCCGCGGAGCTCGTTCAGGTTCTCGATTCTTGCTTCGCCTTGTGGCGTGCCGTCGAGGTAGTGGCGACGCAGGTCCATCACCTCGATCACGTGGTCGACGAGCTCACTGGGCCGCAGCACCCCCATCGTCGCCCGCACGGACTCGATCTGCGCACGGAAACCCTGCAGGGGACCGATCGCGGTCTTTGGCACACCAGGCACGCGCCTGGGCTCGGAGAGGATCGACAAGATGTCCGCGTCACTGTCCCGAGCAAAAGAGTTCACCGCGTCGACGGTGACGTTGCCGATCTTGCGCGACGGCACCGAGACGATCCGCGAGAAGCTCAGCGCGTCGCGCGGGTTGAAGCAAAATCGAATGTACGCGACCAGGTCTTTGACCTCACGCCGCTCCCAGAACCGAACGCCGCCGACCAGCCGGTAGGGAATTCGCCGGCGGGCCAGCACATCCTCGAACGCTCGTGACTGAGCGTTGGTGCGGTACAGCACCGCGAAGTCGGAGTAACCGCGGTTCTCGGTCTTACGCAGGCGCTCGATCTCGTCGGCGACGAACTCCGCCTCCTCGACCTCGTTGTAGGCCTGGGTCGCAACGACCTTCTCCCCCCCGGCGCGCTCGGTCCACAGGCGCTTGGGTGCGCGCTCCGGGTTGCTGCGGATGACGCTGTAGGCGGTGTCCAGGATGGCCTGGCTGGAGCGGTAGTTCTGCTCCAGGTGCACGACGTGCGCGTCCGGGTAGTCCTTGCGGAACTCCAGGATGTTGCGGATGTCGGCGCCCCGGAAGCGGTAGATCGACTGGTCATCGTCACCGACGACCGCGACGTTGCGATGCTCCGCCGCGAGCAGGTTGACCAGCACGTACTGGGCTCGGTTGGTGTCCTGGTACTCGTCGACGAGAACGTGGCGGAAGCGGTCACGCCACTTGGCGAGCGCCTCGGCGTCGGTGCTGAACAGCTCGGCGAGCTTCATGAGCAGGTCGTCGAAATCCAGGCCACCGGACCTGCGCAGCACCTCTTGATAGGAGTCGTAGACGCGACGCAGCACCTCGTCCTGGTAGCTGCGGTTGGGAATGTCGGCGGGACGCTTGAGCTCGCTCTTGGCCTGCGAGATGGCGTTGCTCAATGACCCGATCGGGTAGCGCTTGGGGTCCAGCTTCAGCTCGTCGAGGACCCGCCGCAGGGCCGCCCTGGTGTCGTCCTCGTCGAAGATGACAAAGCTCGAAACGATGCCGATCCGCTGGGCCTCGCGGCGCAGGATGCGGACGGCGGTCCAGTGGAACGTGCCGACCCACATCTTCTGAGCCACTTCCCCTACCAGGGCCTCGACCCGACCACGCATCTCCCGCGCGGCCTTGTTGGTGAACGTCACCGCCAGCAGGCGGTCCGGCCATACCCGGTGGGATGCGATCAAGTAGGCGATGCGGGCCGTCAGGACGCGCGTCTTGCCGCTGCCTGCGCCGGCAAAGATCAGCAGCGGACCTTCGCCGTGCGTGACGGCTTCCTGCTGGGGCGGGTTCAAGCGCGCGAGCAAGGCGTCGATCTGAGCTTGGGCTGAATCCGAGACCACGGAGAATCGAGTTTAGCGGTGGCTGGAAAAGCCCCATCCGGCCGTTATGCTCCACATGGCTTTGGCTCGCGAAATCGATCTTGGCATGCGCGATCACCTTCTGTATGAGCTCGCCAGAGACCTCAGCTCATCGCTGGAGCTCGACGTGGTGCTCGAGAAGGTAATGGACCGGGTGATCACATTGATGAAGGCGGCCCGCGGATTCATCGTGCTGGTCGACCCGGTCGACGGCAGCCTGTCGGTCCAGATGTCGAGCGGCGAGGCGGACCCCGAGAAGGCGCGCCAGTTCCTCGGCTCGCGCACCGTCATCGAGCAGGGCGTGAAGACAGGTCAGGCCGTGGTGTCGACCGACGCCAGCCTGGACGACCGCTTCAAGGGCCAGCAGTCGGTGATCCTGCAAAACCTGCGCTCGATCATCGCGGTGCCCCTCGTCACCAAGGGCAAGGTCATCGGCGCCGTCTACGTCGACAACCCCTTCCGCGCCTCCATCTTCGAAGAGAAGGACAAGGAGTTCCTGCAGGCGATCTCGGACCTGGCCGCCATCGCCATCGACAACGCGCGCCAGTACGAGCGGTCGGAGTTCCTGCGCGAACTCTTCGAGGCTCACGTCAACAAGCAGGTCACCGACTACGTGATCAAGCGCTCGGGCCGGACGCTGCGTTTTCTGCCTGGCGAGCGGCGTGAAGTGACGATGCTGAACTCCGACATCGCCGGCTTTTCGACCCTGTCGCAAAGCATGGAGGCCGAGGAGCTGGTCAGCTTCCTCAACGACTACTTCCAGCGGATGATCCGGGTCGTCCTGGACCACGGCGGCAACATCGACAAGTTCCAGGGCGACGGCATGCTCGTCGTCTTCGGCGCCCCCAACCCGATCGAGGACCACGCGGAGCGGGCCCTGCATGCGGCCCTGGCCATGGTGCGCGAGGTCGATCGATTCAACAGGGAGCAGATCGTCTCCGGCAAGCCGGCGATCGCCGTTGGAATGGGCCTGGACACGGGCCAGGTCGTGGCCGGCCACGTCGGCTCCGACGACCGGATGGAGTTCACGCTGATCGGCGTGCCGGTGAACAACAGCGCATACCTGTCCAAGGTGCGGCCGGCGCGGGTCCTGATGTCAGAGACAACCCGGGCCCGCCTGCCGAACGGGATCACGGTCGCGGACTACGAGCCGATGGTCCTGAAGGGGGGCAACCGCCCCCAACCAATCTTCGAGCTGGCGATCTCCGTCACCGCCGAGTAGTCCACTGCATGCTCCTCTCCCCTCAGGGGAGAGGGTGAGGGAGAGGGGCGAACGCTATCCCTGACAGACCCAGCGCCCTGACCCGTAGTGGCTGTAAAGCCACGCCGCCGCAAACGCGTTGGCCCGCGGATCGAACGGGGACTGGTTCGCGTAGGGCGTGCCCGACCACGTGCTCGGCAGGAACTGAAACAGCCCTGACGCGCCACTGTCGGAGTTGACCGAGTTCGGGTGATAACGAGACTCGCACCAGGCGACGTTCATCGCCCACTGCACGGCGGCGGAGCCCAGCGGGCTGAACGCGTCTGTGATGTCCTTCGCGATGTCGGCGGGCGGACCGGGGTGGTTGCTGCGGGCAGAGATCGCGGCGGCCTCGGCCTGGGCGGCCGCCTCAGCCTGCTTTTGCGCCTCGTAGTTCGCCAGTCCCTGCTTGAGCTCCAGCGACCACGACTGGACCTGGGCCATCTGGGCGGCCTGGATGCGCTGGTTCACGGCCTGCTGAACCACCGAGTTCCGATCGAACGCACTGAGCTGAGTGACAGCGACCGAAACGGACTGCTCCTGATGCGGCGTGAGACGCGGCAAGATCACGGTGACGAGGATCACGACCCACACCAGTACCGCGCGGAATAGCGGCAGCAACCCCTCTCATCGCTCCTTCCTTGGACTCGCCCTACCCTGGGGCGGTGTCAGGCCTGAGCTAGGAGCGAGACGTTGAGAAGACGCGCTCAGGAACCGGGAAAGGAGAGACCTTACCACATGGCCGGCAACGTTCCGTAGCCGTACGCCCCGGTACCAAAACCGGCGAGTTTAGAACAGGTGGGTCAGCTTGTCCCTCAGAAGTTTCCGACCGCCGGGCTCGGTGTAGACCGGCATCATCGCGCTCATCTGCTGGTACGCGAGGGCGGTCAGCGCGGCCGGGTCCTGGCCCGCCGAGGCCAGGGCAGGGCCGATCACGACCTGGACCTTCTTGCGCAGCCATAGGTCTTTCGTCCCCGAGAGCACCACGGGGATGACCGGCACCCCGGCCTTGATCGCGAAATGGGCGAATCCCTTGTGAAACGGCATCAGCTCGCCCTCCTTGGGCCCGTAGTTGCCTTCGGGAAAGATGGCCACCGCGCCGCCAAGCTCGAGGCATCGATCCACGTGGCGGTACAGGGTCCTGTCGCCGTGGCGCTCGCGGACGACCGGTACGTAACCCCCTGCGGTCCGGACGAGCCACCACTGGAGCTTGCGGGTGACGAGGATCGTCGGGTCGGCCAGGAAGTGGAGGTGCGGCTCGATCGGGAAAAGGATGAGAAGGGTGAACTCGTCGAGCCAGTTCAGGTGGTTGGCGATGACGACATAGGTGCCGGAGCGCGGGATGTTCTCGCGCCCACGCACATCGAAACCGAACAAGAGGCGAAGGATCGGGACGCCCATCAGGCGGATGGTCCGATACGCCAGGTTGGCGCGAGGGCCTACAGGCAGGAGATCGGCGGCCGGTAGGGCGACGTTCGCGGTGCTCACGGCACCGCGAGTCTAAGCCTCGAGAGGCCACCACTCCAGGAAGCGGTTATATGTGCCGAGAGAACCCTGCACGGCATTCACCTCGGCGGCCAGGACTCCATAGTCGCCCTGTGACACCTTGCCGGTGTTGACGTCCGCCTGCAGCTCGTTGAGGAACGCGTTGAGCTGATTGTGAGCGGCCTTGGAATCACCGCGCGCGGCTGCGGCGGAAGCAGCGTTCAGCTTCACCTGGAGGCTGTTCTTCTGGCCTGCGTTGAGCCCTGACAGGTTCTGCACGACGCCCGCGATCTTGCTCAGCACGGCCTGTGTGGTTTCCACCTTGACGGTCGTGGTGGCGGTGCTTACTCCGCCCTCACCGTCGCTCACCTGGAATGTGACGGGGTAGTTCCCAGGGCCGGCGTAAAAGTGCGTCACCTTGAGGCCGCTGCCCGTGGTTCCGTCGCCGAAATTCCACGTGATCGTGTATGCGTCCGTGGTGTCCACGTCGGTAAAGGTGCCCTTGAAGGTCAGCGTCTGATCGGCTGCGATGAAGAGCGGTAGGGGCTGCGTCACGCCCAAGATCGCGACTTTCGGCGCGACGTTGGTCGCGGTCACCGTCATCGACGTGCTGTCGGACAGGCCGCTGTCATCCTTCACCCCGAAAGTGACGTAGTAGCTTCCGTCGTCGTCCGGCGTGAAGCTGAACGCCGTGCCCGATCCGGTGGTGTAGGGATTGCCGTTCTTCGTCACGGTCCAGGTGTAGACCGCTGCCGCCTTGTCCGCGGCATTCGGGATCGTCGCTCCGCCGGTAAAGGGAACCGCGGTGCCTTCAGGAACAACCAGTGGGTCGGTGAGGATTTGCGCAATCGGCTTGACCATTGCCACCTCGAGCGCGAACGAGGCCTTGTTGGAGAGGCCCTGGCCGTCGTTGGCGGTGATGAGGACTGTCTGCGTACCGTCGTCCGGCCCAGGCTGCTGCATCCACGACCAGGTGCCGTTCGTGCAAGCCGACACCACACCCGACGAAGCGGAGAGGGTCACGGGGTCCCCGTCAGGATCCGAACAGGTCCCGGTGTTGGTGGCGACGGTACCCTCCGGCACGCTCACGGCGCCCTTGGTGGCCGCCACGCTGGGTGCTGAGTTGACGTTTGTCGCGATCCAGTCCTGGAAGCCGAAGTCCCGGTGGGTGGTGCTGGTCCCCCACGTGCGGCCAAGGACATAGGCGCTGCCGCCCGCATACAGGTCCGAGGAGCCGCTGTCGTACCAGGTGAAGCTGCCGGCCCAGACCGAGACCACGATCGCGTAATGGGTGCCGGCCGTGATCCCGACCGTGGGTTTGAACGTGAAGTCGTGGGGCTGCTTGCAGCACAGGATCGATGATGGGTTGGCGGCCGTGCCGAGGACTTGCGATCCCGGGCTGGTGCCGTCCAGGGCGATGTTCTGCAGGGTGACGGTGACTCCGGGAAAGCTGCCGGCGGCGTCCGACTGCAGCGACACGCGGTCGACCTGTCCGGTGACCCCAGCCGTGAACGTCTGCGCCAGGACCGGGAGGTTGGTCTGCAAGCTGCGCGGAGGGCTCATGACGAAGCCCTGATCAGGGGTGTCGGTGATGGCGTGCGCGGGGATGGCGAACGCCAGTGGCAGCACCGCCGCGAGAGCGGCTGCCGCAGAGCTCCGACCGACACGTCTCCTTAACGAAGTCTTCACTTGACCCGAATGACGGGCCCGAAATCGAATTCCTGCGCGGTCTAAGCGCTATTCGTATCGGAGGGCGGCGACAGGGTCGAGACGGCTTGCCCGGAGCGCCGGGAAGAAGCCGCTCAGGGCGCTGAAAAGCGTCGCCAGAGCCAGCGCACCGACCGCGAGCCACCAGGTGATGCGGAAGACCGTGAGGTCGAGGGGGATTCCCTGGGCGGTCGCGATGTTGTTGACGATGACGTTGCCGACCACGCCGACCAGCGCCGCGACGGCCAGGCCGACCGCACCGCCGAGAAGGCCGATCATGCCCGCCTCCGACATGAACATTCCGCGGACGTCGGCGGAGCGGGCGCCGAGCGCCTTCATGATCCCGATCTCGCGGGTCCGCTCGAGCACGGCCGTGTACATGGTGTTGGCGATCCCGAGGCAGGCGACGATCAGGGCGATCGCGGCGAGACCCGACAGCCCGATCTCGAGGATCGTGATGAACTGGCTGAAGCCCTTGAGAAAGTCGCTGCTGGTCGTGGCCTGGTAGCCCAGGGCTTTGACTTCCTTGGCGACGGCGTCGACGCTCCCCGCGGTCTCGGCGACGAGCGTGATGTTGCTGAACTCGTCAGCCGTCCAGTGGTTGGCTTTTGCCATCTGCTCCCAGTAGCCGGTGGCGGTCGAATACGGCGCGCTGATGAAGTAAGCACCGCCGCTGCCGAGGTTTCCGGCGTTCGAAAGGACGCCGACGATAGACAGCTCGAGGGGCAGTGAGTTGGTGGCGGGCTGCTGGCCGGAACCCGGCAGGTAGATGCCGGGGAACTGGCCGTGAAACGTGATCTTGTGGCCGACAGCCGTCGACGGGGTGAACCCGAGCTTGGTCGCGGTGTCCCCGCCGATCAAGATCTCGTTGCTGCTGTCCGAGGACGGGAACTTGCCCGCGGCGAGGAACTTGGACAGCGCCTGGGGCGTCTCGGACAGCGGGGTGAACGAGGTCAGGTAGACGTTGGTGACGTCCGTCGGACCGCCACTCAGCGTGCCCTGGATCTCCAGGTTGCCGTACGCGTCCTTTACGTGCGGCAGCGCGGCGAGCTTGGCCAGGGCCGCGGCGTCGAGGGGCATGTGCTTGGTCGGATCGCTGAGGCCGAAGCTGTTGTCTCCGACCGAGACCTGGTTCAGCTGGCCGCTGATGGCGAAAGCGTTGGTGAGGGAGTCCTGGACGCCGGTCGAGAAGGAAACGATGATGGCCATCGCGGCGATGCCGATCGCCACGCCCGCAGAGCTCAGCGTCGTGCGGAGCTTGCGCCGCCTGACGCTGGCCGCGCCCATGCGCGCCGATTCCAGCCAGGCGAGCCGGCGGACGTGCTCCTTGGGCTGCACGGGTTTTTCTGGCACCTTCTTTCCGCCCGGGTCTTCGACGATGTTGCCGTTTCTCATCCGCACGATCCGGTTCGCGACCGCGGCGACCTCCGGGTCATGGGTGACCATGACGACGGTTCCACCGAGACCGTGCATCTCCTTGATGAGGTCGAGCACGCCCTGGCCAGCCTCCTCGTCGAGGTTTCCGGTCGGCTCGTCGGCCAGGATCAGCCCCGGTCTGTTGGCCAGGGCGCGCGCGACGGATACCCGCTGCTGCTCGCCGCCGGAAAGCCGGGTCGGCCGGAAGTTCACTCTTTCTTTCAACCCGACCTTCTCCAGGAGGCGGCGACCTCGCTCGCGGCGCTGCGCAGCCGGGATGCCGCCGAGGGTCATCGGCAGCGCCACGTTGTCCAGCGCGCTCATGGTCGGGATCAGGTTGAAGCTCTGGAAGATGGTGCCGACGTGCTGCAGCCGGTAGTCGGCGAGCTGGCGGTCTCGCATCTCGCTCAGCTTGCGGCCACCCGCCACGATCGTTCCCTCGGTGGGCCGGTCAAGGCCGCCGATGAGCGACAGGAGCGTCGACTTGCCGCAACCTGACGGACCCATGATCGCGATGAACTCGCCCGGCGCGATCGAGAGCGAAACGCCGCGCAGAGCCGTCACCGCGACCTCGCCCATCCGGTGCACGCGGACCACCTTGGTGAGCTCGATGCCGACCGGTTCTCCGAGAAACTGGTCTGGCTCCGGTACTGCGGGCGATGGGGGCGCGGGGGGCGCCGGCGCCTCTTCCTCTACAACTGCCATGTCAGGCGCACAGTCTACGGATGGCGCGTTAAGTCTTCGCTGTTGAGGCGCGCACGCTCAACCTGGAATCATCCGCAGAGGAGGTGATGGCATTGGACGTCGTTGACTGGTTGATGGACTCCGACCCGGCGATCCGGTGGCAGGTCATGCGTGACCTGATCGACGTGCCCGACGACGGAGTCGCGGCCGAGCGTGCCCGCGTCGCCACCGACGGTTGGGGCGCGCGGTTGCTGGCCCAGCAGCGGGATGATGGCCACTGGGACAAAAGCACTCCCGCCAGACTTACCTCGGCCGAGGCGATCGATTGGTGGCGATCACTGCCGCCTGCGAGGCAAGGGACGCTCTTTCCAGAGTGGACGTCGACTGCCTGGAGCTTGATGCTGCTGCGC